>JAAYTG010000106.1 GCA_012518075.1 Clostridiales bacterium
ATCCTGAGCTTGTAAGGAACATACTGGAGACCGAACTAAACTTTATTGAGGAAAGGCATGGAGAAGCTCAAGGGATATTTGAAAGCATGGCCTCTTTGGCCCCCGGCTATGGGATGATTGGGACCTTGATTGGACTTATTAACATGCTAAAAAAGTTAGACGATCCTTCTAGTATAGGGCCTAGCATGTCAGTAGCTTTGGTTACTACTTTTTATGGCTCTCTTTTAGCAAACCTTTTCTTTGGACCAATGGCAACAAAGTTAAAATATAAAACTGCCAGGGAAATACTATTGAAGGAGATAATGCTGGAAGGAATGCTTTCAATTCAAGCAGGTGAGAACCCTCGAATTATTGAAGAAAAATTAAAGGCATTTTTACCTCCTAAGGATAGGGTTACAGAAGAGGAAATTTCGACAGAAGGGGATGAGTAAGATTGGCTAGAAGGAGACCCCCTAAGCAAGAGAATCAGGGGGGAGATAGTTGGTTAACTACTTATGGCGACTTGGTCACTCTTTTACTAACCTTTTTTGTCTTACTATTCTCCTTTTCAACAATTGATGCTCAGAAATGGAGAAGCTTTATTTCTTCTTTTTCCGGTGGCAGCGGAATACTTGATGGGGGAATGAGTATAGGGGATTCCGATGTGACTGGCGATGAGCTAAGCGGTGATCTCGATATTGAAGATTTCTATAACTTAATACCCGAGAACCTAGATGATTATAAAGAACTAGAAGAGGACCAGGACCTTGTAACCCAAGATACCGATGCTTTTGTAAGACTATATAGATCTATAGAAGAATTCTTAGATGAGCAAGGTATACCGGGCGAAGTAAAGATATCCGAGGCCCACACCGAAATACTACTTCGATTTAAGGATTCAGTACTTTTTGACACCGGTGAGGCTGATATAATAGATGATGCAAAAGAAGTCTTGGCCGGAATTAGTAAGGTTCTTTTAGAATTTGATGATCAAATTAGCAGAATACGAATAGATGGCCATGCAGATATTCGCCCTATCAATACAAGATTATACCCAACTAACTGGGAACTGTCAGCCAAACGGGCGGTCAATGTTGTCAGATATTTCAGTGAGGAGCAGGGATTAGAAGCTTCCAAGTTATCGGCAGCAGCTTATGGAGAATTCCATCCTATAGATCAAGATAAAAGTCCTGAGAGCTTGGCCAGAAACCGAAGGGTAGAGATCTTTATTGTAAGAGTTGTAGAACCTGCTCAAATCATTGAGGAGGAAGAATAATGGGTGATAGAGCCAATAAATCTTATCAATATAGTAAGGGAGTAACAGTGGGATATGAATAGAGTAGCTATAATCGCTATAATAATATTGTTAGTTTTAGTAATAGGTATAGGAAGTGTCCTCATATTTATGCTAATTCCATCTAAGGCGGAGAATAAAGACAATATGGGCTATATATATAGTACCGGAGAAAGCTTTTTTACCAATCTGAATGATGTAAGTCATTATGTAAAGGCTGACATACTTATTGAAGTTTCCGATAAAGAGGCCTTAGAGATTTTGGAAAAAAACAAACATAAAATCAGGGACCAAATAATAGAAATACTTGGGGATATTGAAAAAGAAGAGGTAAAAGAGGCGAATTTTAAGAAAAACCTAAGAAATATCCTAAAAGAGGATTTACAAAATACCCTAAAAATTGATAAAATAAAGGGTATATACTTTAATGAGTTTATAATCCAATGAATCTAAACTAACAAGGGAGAAAGGGGGGAATTACAATGGCAGAGATACTGTCCCAAAGTGAAATAGATGAACTATTAAGCGCTCTTGATTCCGGGGAGTTTAATGTTACAGAAATCCAAAAGGATATAGAAGAAAAAAAGGTAAAATTATATGACTTTAGACGACCTAATAAGTTTGCTAAAGATCAACTAAGAACCATGCAGGTAATATATGAGAGTTATTCCAGGCTAATGGCTTCATACTTGTCCGGGATTTTGAGAGCATTTTGTCAAGCGGAAGTTATATCTGTGGAGCCCCAGACCTACTACGAGTTTATCAATTCATTACCTGATCCTGTAGTATTGGGAATTCTTGATTTTAGGCCCCTGAATGGTTCTGCTATTATGGAAATTTCCCCTGACATTGCATTTTCCATTATAGATAAGTTACTAGGTGGCTCAGGCGAACTAATCCAAACTAATAGAGATTTTACTGACATAGAGATTACCCTTATAGAGCGGGTTATCAACCAGCTAATATCCTTGATGGATGAACCATGGGAAAATGTTATGGAAACAGATTTTAGATTGGATAGGATCGAAACAAATCCTCAGTTTGCACAGATTATCTCTCCCAATGAAACCATTGCAATTATTACTATGAATATTAGTATAGGTCAAGTGGAGGGAATGGTAAATATCTGTATCCCCCACATGGTGATAGAGCCTGTTATTGATCAGCTAAGCACAAAATACTGGTTTTCATCCATGTTGGAGCGAAGCACCGATAATGATAAAACAACTATACTAACAAAGTCAATAAAGAATGCTCCTATAGACTTAAGTGCCATTATAGGTGATACCCAAGTTACAGTAAGAGAGTTTATTGGCCTGCAGATAGGGGATGTAATTAAGCTGGATAAACCGGCTGGAGGGGAGATATCGCTAGTGGTAGGGGGACAGGAAAAGTTTACTGGTATAGTAGGTACAAAAGATAGCAAATATGCTATCCAAATAACAAACAAAAAAGGAGGAAGATCAAAAAATGAATGATTTGCTTTCTCAGGAAGAAATAGATGCCCTACTTAAAGGGGATGAGGATAAAGACAATAATAGTTTAAATGAGTCATTAACAGAACAAGAGATAGATGCCTTAGGTGAGATAGGCAATATAAGTATGGGTACTGCTGCAACCACCTTATTCACTCTATTAAATAACAAAGTAACAATAACAACTCCTAAGGTTACTGTAACCTCTCTTAATGAGATGGCAATGCAATACCCCATACCCTTTGTAGCTGTCGAGATCCTGTATACTCATGGGCTGGAGGGCAATAATTTATTAATAATAAATCAAGATGATGTTAAGGTTATAACAGATCTTTTGATGGGTGGGGATGGGACAAACACTGAGGGGGAATTAACGGAACTACAGCTAAGTGCAATAAGTGAGGTTATGAACCAGATGATTGGCTCAGCAGCTACCTCTCTAGCATCTATGTTTAGCAAAGAAATAGGGATTTCGCCTCCCAATGCTTTTGTTATTGACTTTGCAAATCAAAGGCCAAACCATATTTTTGAATCCAATGAACCAATTGCAAAGATTAACTTTAAGATGGAAATATCTGGGATCCTCAACAGTTATATCATGCAGTTGATACCTATAAAATTCGCTAAGGATATGGTAGCCATGTTAATGAATGGCGGGGCTAAGCCTGGAATTGAAGATACTGCTGAAGAATCTTCTTCTCAACCATTTCCTAGTGAACAATTTCCCCAGCAGGATTATAGGCCAGAGGGAAAGCCTCCTATGGGAAGACAAGCCCAGATTGAGGAATCTGGCTCGATTGATGTTCAGCCTGTTCATTTTCAGCCTCTTGAGGAAATACCAGTACAATCACGAAATCATAATATAGATCTTATATTGGACGTTCCTCTTCAGCTGTCTGTAGAGTTAGGCAGAACTAGAAAGCTCATCCAAGAAATATTGGAACTTAACTCGGGTTCTATAATTGAGCTAGATAAAATGGCAGGGGAGCCAGTTGATATTTTAGTCAATGGGAAGACAATAGCTAAGGGTGAGGTAGTAGTTATAGACGATAGTTTTGGGGTTAGGATAACAGATATCGTTACTCCATCCAACAGAATATCTCATTTGCGATAATGTAAGGGAAAAGGGAGGTATGAATAATGAATAATAAAATACTCATTGTCGATGATGCTGCTTTTATGAGAATGATGATAAAAGACATATTGACAAAAAACGGATATGATGTTGTTGGTGAGGCAGAAAACGGTGCCAAAGCCATAGAGAAATACAAGGAATTAAAACCAGATTTGGTTATTATGGATATTACCATGCCAGAAGTTGATGGTATTCAAGCCGTAAAGGGTATAAAAAAGTATGATGAAGATGCTAAGATTATCATGTGTTCAGCCATGGGTCAGCAAGCTATGGTAATAGAGTCGATACAAGCAGGTGCTAAGGATTTCATAGTAAAACCATTCCAGGCTGAAAGAGTCTTAGAGGCTGTGAAGAAAGTGTTGTTATAATAATGTTAAAAGAGATTTTACATATTCTCCTGTTGCTAGCAGGCTTTGCGGCAGTACTCTTAGCTGCATATCTGGCTACTAGGTTTATGGGATCTAAGATGTCTTACTCAAACAATAATAACTATATAAAGGTTGTCGAGAGGATATTTTTAGCTAATGATAAATCTATTTGCATAATTCAGGTGGGGGAAGGAATTTATCTCCTTGGTGTTACAAATCATCATATAGAACTTATAAGTGAGCTAAAGCTATCAGACTTGGTACCTGTACAAGATGACAAAGGTAGCTCCTTTAACAACCTGTTTGATGGGTATCTAAAAAAGTTTCGCAATAATAGCAAGGAAGATGATCAAGATGGGGATAGGCTTAGACAGATTAAAGAAGGTCTAGAGAAGCACAAAAAAACATTTAAAATGTAGATGGGGGAATAATCGGGGTTGGATCTGTTGAAGAAGAAATCAAACTTTAAGATATACTTATGTTTATTCACTATATTAGGACTGATGCTTGTTTGTCCTACCTATTCCTTTGCACAACCTGAGTCACCGATAAATCTAGGCATAAGCCTAGAAGGCTCTGGTCCTTCGGGGGAACCACTAAATGGTTTTGAAATTCTCTTTATACTGACTATTCTAACCTTAGCTCCCTCGATTTTAATAATGATGACTTCTTTTACAAGAATAATCATAGTACTATCATTAACCAGGAATGCCTTAGGAACTCAGCAGATGCCGCCTAATCAAGTATTAATTGGTCTGGCAATATTTCTAACATTCTTCCTTATGTCCCCTGTAGGAGCTCAGATAAACGAGAATGCCATACAGCCTTATTTATCAGGACAGATGGATCAACAAGAATTTTTGGACGAAGCCATGAAACCGGTAAGGAACTTTATGTTTAAGCAGACACGAGAAAAGGATTTGGCCTTATTTGTAAATCTTTCATCCATGGAGTCCCCCGATACCCTGGCCGATGTACCAAATAGTGTATTAATACCGTCCTTTATCATTAGTGAGTTAAAGACAGCGTTTCAGGTAGGATTTTTAATCTATATTCCATTTATTATAGTGGATATGGTGGTAGCAAGTACTTTAATGTCCATGGGAATGATGATGCTACCACCTATGATGATATCATTACCTTTTAAAATTCTTTTGTTCATAATGGTAGATGGTTGGAATTTAGTGATCAAAACCTTAATTACTGGATTTAAATAATGGTAGGGGGTGGCTGCTAGGATGAGTGAAGCTGAGATAATTACCATCGCACAAGAGGCCATATATACAGGCATATTGATTGCGGCTCCTATGCTGGGTTTGGGTTTAATCGTGGGTTTACTAGTGGCTATTTTTCAAGCTACAACCCAGATCAATGAGCAGACCCTAGTTTTTATTCCTAAAATTTTAGCGGTAGCAATGGCTTTAATAATTTTTGGACCTTGGATAATGAAAACCATTACGGAGTTTACTACTAGGCTATATAATACAATAAACACACTAGCTGGGTTGTGAGAATAAATGGACATATTAAGAGTTCAAACTTTTCTATTAGTACTAGTTCGCATGGCGGGGCTTTTTCTTATGTCTCCTGTGTTCGGTAGGCAAAACACCCCAGTATATCTGAAGCTGGGTTTTTCATTGATCCTATCCTACATAGTCTTTAGTAGTAGGTTTTTAGATAGTCAAGTAGAGATATGGTCCTTCATTGAATATGCAGTATTGATTTTTAGAGAAGTATTGGTGGGATTTACAATAGGCTTTGTCACTACTTTATTTTTTTCTGCCATATGGACTGCTGGACAGTTAATCGATACTCATATAGGCTTTGGAATGGTAAATACTATAGATCCCCAAAATAGTATACAGGTTCCTCTAATGGGAAACTTGAAGAATATACTTGCACTACTGGTGTTTTTTACATTAGACGGGCATCATACCCTGGTAAAGATCATTTTTTTTAGTTATGATCTTATTCCAATAGGTCAAGGGGCTGTAACATATGAAGTAGCAAGTTTGATGACTAAGTTTTTTGCTAACACCTTTCTTTTAGCCATAAAAATAGCATTACCCATAGTCGCAATAACCTTTTTATTTGAGATAGCCTTCGGTATACTAGTAAGAACGGTTCCTCAAATGAATGTGTTTATAGTTGGTATTCCCATCAAGTTATTTATAGGACTTATTGCCATTTTAATATTTATTCCCATATATATTAGTTCTCTAAAGGGAATCTATGATGGTATGTTTAATGATATCGGGAAGGTACTAAGGGAGATGGTGACCAAGTGACAGTAAAGATCAGAGCTATGGATCTTCAGCTCTTTGCAGGTGAAAAAACAGAAAAAGCCACCTTAAAGAAAAGGCGAGATGCAAGACAAAGAGGACAGGTTTTTCGAAGTATGGAGATAAACTCTGCTTTAGTCCTATTGGCCTCCTTTACAGCCTTGAAGATTTTATTTCCTAGCATCCTAGATAACTTGAAGGATGTGTATATAAGACTTTTAGATGGAAGCATCTCCATTTATCAATTGTTCTCATATGAAGGGCTGAGAAAGTTAGGGATGAATATGGGGTGGACTATAGCGGTAACCATTACTCCATTTATGCTGATTACCATGATTGCTGGTCTAGTTGCAAACTATGGTCAAGTGGGATTCTTATTTACCACTGAAACTATTACTCCAAAGCTAAGTAGAATTAATCCATTGGAAGGGTTTAAAAGGATATTTTCTAAAAGATCCTTGGTGGAATTTGCAAAGTCTATAATAAAACTGGCCATTATAGGCGGTGTGTTATATACTGAAATCAGTGAGAGTTTTGGTCAAATTGTCCTTTGGTATAGAGAGGATATTATAACAAGTGTTTCCTTAATAGGAAATAGTGCCTATAATATTGCCATAAAAATATGCATTATTTTACTTATATTTGCTGTTTTAGATTATGGCTATCAGTGGTGGCAATACGAGGCTGATTTGAAAATGACCAAGCAAGAAGTAAAGGATGAATATAAGCTGATGGAAGGCGATCCTCAGATTCGTTCCCGTATTAGAAGCAAACAGAGGGAACTGGGTATGCAGAGGATGATGCAAGAAATACCAAAGGCTGATGTGGTTATAACTAACCCTATTCATTACGCTGTGGCCCTTAGATATGATCCAGACAGGGATAATGCTCCTCTTGTTGTTGCCAAAGGTCAAGATTACCTAGCACTTAAAATCAAGGAAATTGCTAAGAAGAACGACATTGTTATTACTGAGAACAAAGCTTTAGCACAGGCCCTATACAACTCTACTGATGTGGGCCAAGAAATACCGGAGGAACTTTTCCATGCGGTAGCTGAAGTTCTTGCTTTTGTATATGACCTTAAAGGAAGTACTATATAAAAGCCAAGAGAAACTTTATTAAAGGAGGGGTTTAGGATTGAAATTTGCGGATGTTTTTATAGGTATAATCGTAATTGGAATCGTATTATTGATCATCTTTCCATTGGGCCAAGTAGTTATGGATATCCTATTAACCCTAAATCTATCCCTATCATTGATTATTTTACTTGTCAGTCTTTATACTAAAAACGCCTTGGAATTCTCTATTTTTCCCTCGTTGTTATTAGTAACCACCTTATTCAGACTGGCACTAAATATATCTTCCACAAGGCTTATATTAACACATGCTTCAGCTGGAAAGCTTATTGAAACCTTTGGAAATTTCGTCGTCGGTGGAAATGTAGCTGTGGGATTTATTATATTTCTTATTATTATTGTAGTCCAATTTGTGGTTATAACAAAAGGTGCAGAGAGGGTTTCAGAAGTAGCTGCCAGATTCACCTTAGACGCTATGCCAGGCAAACAGATGGCCATAGATGCGGATTTAAATTCTGGGCTCATTGGCGAGAGAGAGGCAAAGACAAGGAGAAATGAAATACAGCGGGAAGCAGACTTTTATGGGGCCATGGATGGTGCTAGTAAGTTTGTTAAAGGTGATGCCATAGTAGGTATCATTATTGTAATCATTAATATAGTTGGCGGTATCATTATTGGAATGACCATGATGGATATGGAGATTAGTCAAGTTTTGTCCACATACACTTTGCTTACAGTAGGCGATGGGTTGGTCACCCAAATCCCTGCACTGCTTATCTCCACCGCCACCGGTATTATTGTCACCAAAGCAGCATCTGAATCAAGTTTAGGCCAGGATTTATTTAAACAAATTACAGGACAACCAACGGTCTTGATTATATCAGGTATCCTCTTATGCTTAATGAGTATTTTACCTGGATTTCCGGTGTGGGTTCTTCTGCCATTAGGAGGTCTACTAACCTATTTAGGCTTTGCTTTACTCAGATCCCAACAGAGGGAACCGATGATAGAAGAGGAGGACATAAGCCAACAGGAACTTGAGGATATAAGAAGACCGGAAAATGTAGTAAGTCTTCTGTCAGTAGATCCCATCGAATTGGAATTTGGCTATGGTATAATACCCTTAGCAGATGTAAACCAAGGAGGAGATCTACTGGATAGGGTGGTAATGATACGCAGGCAAATGGCTTTAGAGCTGGGCCTGATTGTTCCTGTAGTAAGACTACGGGACAATATTCAGTTAAACCCCAATGAATATGTTATCAAAATAAAAGGTACGGTTGTAGCTAGTGGCGAGGTTTTGGCTGATCGATTTATGGCCATGGACTCGGGTTTAGCTGAGGAAGAGATTCAGGGTATTGATACTGTGGAGCCGGCCTTTGGCTTACCTGCAAAGTGGATTGATGAGGATCAGCGCGAAAATGCTGAGCTAATGGGTTATACGGTAGTAGATCCCCCCTCGGTGATTGCTACTCATTTAACAGAGGTTATCAAGCAGCATGGTCATGAGCTATTGGGTCGTCAAGAAGTACAGATGCTGCTAGATAATTTAAAGGAGAGAAACAGCGTTCTAGTAGAAGAGGTAGTGCCCAAGCTTTTATCCTTAGGGGAATTACAGAAGATTTTAGGAAATTTAATAAGAGAAGGAATATCTATTAGGGATATGGTGACCATCCTAGAAACCTTAGCTGACTACGCAGGTATAGTCCGAGATCCGGATTTGCTAACCGAATATGTAAGACAAGCTCTATCTAGGGCTATAACACAGAAGTTTATCCCCGACAATAAGGGGAAAGTATTAACTCTTGATAACCAACTGGAAAAGGAAATCATGGACAATGTACAGCAGACAGAGCATGGTTCATATCTCTCCATGGCTCCTGAAAAGACACAGAGGATATTTAACAACCTTATGCAAGAGGTCAGCAGAATCTCCTCATTAGGAATGACGCCTATCGTTTTAACGTCACCAGTAGTCAGGATCTATTTTAAGAGGTTGACTGAGCAAGTAATGCCAGACTTAGTGGTCTTGTCCTATAATGAACTGGATAGCAGAGTTGAAGTACAATCTTTAGGGGTGGTGAGTGGATAAAACTATGATTATAAAACGTTATGTAGCCAACACAACCCAGGAGGCAATGGCACAGGTAAAGATGGATTTGGGTTCCGACGCAGTTATATTAAATACAAGAAAGATAAGAAAGAAAGGGATTAGCGGCTGGTTTTCTAAACCTTTGATGGAGATTACAGCAGCTATAGATCATGAGGCGAAAAGATCAAACTACAAAGAAGAAAGGCAAGTACAAGAAAGAATAGATGCTATTGATAATAGTAATACTTTCACCCATATAGAAAAAAAAGTAGATGCCATGGGGGAGATGGTTGAAAAGCTAGTAAGGCAAATTAGCCAAACACCGGTCAATAGCCTAGACATGCCACAGGATAATGATCCACAGAATTACCATGTACTCTTAGACAATGAGGTTCATCAGGAATACGCCCTAAGTATTATAGAAAGGGCAAAGGAGTTACAGGGCAAAAGTGGTATGGAAGCTTCCCAGAGCTTTGAACATGTAATTTTGGATTGTTTGGGGAATGAAGCCAAGCCTATAGAGCTATTGCCAGGGAAGAGAAAAGTAATTCTTTTTGTAGGGCCGACAGGTGTAGGTAAGACCACTACACTTGCAAAGTTAGCGGCTAATTTCGCCATAGAGAAGGGGAACGAAGTAGGCTTTATAACAGCAGATACATATAGAATAGCAGCGGTAGACCAATTGAAGATCTATGCTGAGATATTAGAAATTCCTATGAGCATAATATATTCCCCAAGTGAAATCTCCAAAGCTTTAAAAGAGCATGAAGATAAAGATCTTGTTTTTATTGATACAGCAGGAAGAAGTATTAGAGACCAAGAGCATGAAAAAGAAATAAGTCAGTTAATAGCTCTAGGTAATATAGATGAAGTTTATTTGGTAATAAGCAGTAATACAAGCCCCCAGGGATGTATTAATATAATCAACAGCTACAAATTTTTACCAAACTATAAATTGATCTTTACCAAGCTTGATGAGGTTACTACATATGGTGCCATAATAAACTGCTGTTTATTATCTCAAAAACCCCTATCCTATATTACTACAGGCCAAAATGTACCGGCCGATATTGAAGTTGCTAATATCAATAAGATAAAAGATTTGCTGATTGGGAATGTAGGGGTATGAGGGATCAGGCTGAACAACTCAGGGAAATTGTATCCAAACTACAGAAAGGTAATAAGGGCAAGGATAGAGGCTACGCAAGGGTTATTACAATAACCAGCGGAAAGGGTGGGGTAGGAAAGACCAGTTTTACAACAAATCTTGCCGTATCCTTAGGAAAGATGGGTTATAGAGTGGTGATAATTGATGGAGATTTTGGACTAGCCAACGTGGATTTAATGCTGGGAATTAATTCCAGATTTGGGTTCAGAGAGCTTATGTCAGGGCGACTGGAATTGGATCAGGTTATGACTGAGGGGCCCTATGGGATTAAATTTATATCCGGAGGGTCAGGCATAAAGGAGCTCGTCAATCTTGGTACCGATCAATTGAATGCCTTTCTAAGTAGTATCGAGGAACTAAACAAAATGGCCGATGTTATCCTAATTGATACCGGCGCCGGAGCAACTGATAATATTGTTAAAATGATATTAGCAGCCCACGAGGTTGTACTCATAGTCACGCCTGAACCTACTGCAATTACCGATGCTTATGCCTTAACTAAGATCATTTCATCGGCAAGGCCAGATATGCAATTGCAGATAATAATAAACAAAGCAGAAAGCGTGGGAGAGGCTAGAGGTGTAATAGAAAAGTTTACTAGGGCTTCAGAGCGTTTTCTTGGAATCAAAGTTAAGGAATTAGGATTTATTTTGGAAGATGCCCATGTATCTAGGTCTATAAAGGAACAAGTTCCCTATGTACTGGGCTATCCTAAGTGCAAGGCCTCAAAACAAATGGAACTTATTGCAAGACGGCTTTCAGATAAAGATGATTTAACCAATAATAGAGGGATGACTTCTTACATCAGAAGATTTATAAGTTTATTCAAACTCAAGGATGGGCATGAATCCATGCCTTCAAATACTGATGAAGTTGGGTGAAAAATGGATCTTAAAAGTATGGTTGAAATAGGAGAGAGGGTTGAAATCATTTTGGAAAGAGATTTGCTGGAAGATGTAAAAGGTTTCAGCATGGTGCAGGACTTTACCGATACGGGTGAATTGGTGGTATCATTGCCAGTTTATGGAGGAAAGCCCATTCTGTTACAACGTCAAGCTATTATAAAAGTTTTTTTCTATAAGGAAGAAGGCTGTTATTCCTTTGATGGTCAAGTAATAGAAAGGTTTAAAAGGGAAAATGCAGAATTGGTCAGTATTAGCCAGACTTCCTCCATTAGAAGAATCCAGAGAAGGGAGTTTTATAGGCTAAAGATTGTCCTCCCTGTAAAATTCATAGTTCTAGATGATGAGAGTGAAGAAGAAGCTCCAATAATAGAAGGTTGCTGTACTGATATAAGCGGGAGTGGTTTGAGGCTTAACACCGACCATAAATTGGATATTGGCGATATGATCGAATGCAATTTTCAATTAGATAATGAAAATGATATAAAAATTATAGGAAAGGTGGTTAGGTTTGGAATAGCTGATAAACTGACATATAAATATGATTTGGGTATTTCATTTCCGAAGATTTCTGAAGGAGTCCGAGATACCATAATTAAATTTATCTTTGAAAAACAGCGTGAATTAAGGAAGAAGGGCTTTATATAGTATTTAGGAGGTGTTATGAGGCTATGGATAACGATAGATATATGGAGATTTTTGTAGAGGAGAGCAAGGATCACATACAAATCCTTAATGACAATCTACTAGAACTTGAAACAGATACAAAAAACCAGAGAGCTGTAAATGAAATTTTTCGGGCGGCTCATACCCTTAAGGGGATGGCAGGTACTCTGGGGTTTAATATGATAACGGATATAACTCACAACATGGAGAATCTACTTGATGAGATACGTAGTCAAAAAAAGGAGGTAACTGCTGAACTTATAGATATCTTGTTAGAATGCACCGATGCTCTAGATCTGCTGGTACAGGATATTATAGAGCAAGGAAGCGAAGGAGCAAGAGATGTCACAGCCTTATTATCCAAACTAGAAGATTCTAAAACCTCTACTAAAGATATGGATAGCTGGGACCTATCTTATGAAAGAATGAAATTGGACCAGTACCAATTGAGCATAATAAATACAGCAGCCGAACAGAGCTTATCCCCTTATTGGATAGAAATAAGGCTACAATCAAATTGTTTGATGAAAGCTGCTAGAGCTTATATGGTCTTTCAAGCTGCTGAAGGCTATGGAGAAATAATTAAAACCTTACCCCAGGTTCAGGACATTGAAGAAGAGAGATTTGAGAACACCTTCAGCATTTTACTTCTAACCGGCCATAATGAGGCAGATATGAAATCAAGACTAGAGTTGATATCTGAAGTCGAATCAGTAAGGATTAAAAAACTTGAACAAGACATAGTGGATTCCTCGAATCCACCTAAGGTAGAAACTAAGAAATTAGCAGATAGTCAGCAGCAGAAAACCCCTAGTTCTAATCGTCAAATGCGTAGCATTAGGGTCGATATAGAAAGATTGGATTCCCTAATGAATTTAGTAAGTGAACTTATAATCATAAAGAACACCATGGAGGATATAGGAGGTTATGATGCTGAATCCGGGATGGAAGAATCCATGGAATACCTGTCTAGGGTTACCAATGAACTACATGATGCAGTTATGAAGGTCAGGATGATTCCTGTAGAGATGGTATTCAACCGCTTTCCAAGAGTTGTTAGAGATTTAGCCAAGAACACCAAAAAGCAAATTAAATTAAATATAGTAGGTGCAGACACGGAAGTAGACCGGACTATTATAGATGAAATCGGTGATCCCCTTATCCACTTGATTAGAAATGGCATTGATCATGGAATAGAATTGCCAGATGAAAGAATAAAGGCAGGGAAAGATCCTGACGGCATAATAGATTTGGTTGCTTATCATGATGGTAATAATGTAGTAATTGAAGTGAGGGATGATGGCAGAGGAATAGATCTTGATGATATTGTAAAAAGTGCTATAAAGAAGGGTCTAGTATCCGAGGAAAAGGTCAGTTTTCTTGACACTAAAGGTAAAATTGATCTTATGTTTCAGCCAGGATTTAGTACAGCTCAGTCCGTATCAGACATATCAGGACGTGGAGTTGGTATGGATGTGGTAAAGACAAAGGTAGAATCCTTAGGCGGGGTAGTTGAGGTAGAAACGAAGATGGGACAGGGAAGCAGATTTATCATTCGCCTCCCCTTGACTCTATCCATCATCCAAGCTTTACTAGTCCAGGTCTCCCAAGAGATTTATGCTATACCCCTAAGTTCGGTTCAGGAGATAATTGATATTCCAGTGTCGGATATAAAAGAACTTAAAGGCCAGGAGACTATCCCCTATCGCGGAGCTTTGATTCCTTTGGTACGACTGGATGAAGAGTTCGAAATACAGCTAACAAACAAAAATCAAAAGACTATCACCCTGGTAGTAATTAAAAAAGGTGAAAAACAATCAGCTCTGTCCATTGGCAATTTAATAGGCCAACAGGAAATTGTTATAAAATCATTAGGCAAATATTTATCTGATATTAAGGTAATTTCAGGTGCCACTATTCTAGGTGATGGACGAGTAGCGTTGATATTAGATATTAACCATCTAGTATAAAGGAGGGAGAATAATGAACAATAACCCCAATACAACTGAAGAAACCGCTAGCAAACAGTTTGTAAACTTCACATTAGACAGTGATGTTTATGGCTTGGATATAATGATGGTTGAAGCCATAGAGAGAATAACCGATATTACTTCTGTGCCTAAAACACCGGACTATGTTTTAGGGGTAACTAATATAAGGGGTGATATAATACCGGTCATCAATTTAAGGAAAAGGCTGGATATGGATGACAGGGCCTATGATGATAAAACCCGTATCATTATCTGCAAGTTTGATGATTATCGTATAGGCATAGTAGTTGATATGGTGAAGGATGTGTTCACTGTTTTCGAGAAAAACATACAGATGGGCAAAGACATATTCAAAGACAGAAAGAATGATTTTATTTCTAAGGTTATTGAACTACAGGGGGACTATATATTAGTTTTAGACTTAGAAAAAACATTAGACTTAGGAGAATGAATATGGATTTTATAGATGGAATACACCTAGACGTTCTGAAGGAGATAGGAAACATAGGGGCTGGAAATGCAGCTACCTCACTCTCAAAAATGCTTAGTAGGCGTGTAGATATGAAGGTGCCAGAGGTTAAAATAATGCCCTTTAATCAGGTTGAAACTGTTGTGGGGGGCGCGGAGCTTTTAGTTGTTGGAATATATTTGGAATTTGCCGGAGACATAGAAGGGACTATATTATTTATAATAGATAAAGATTCGGCTAACAACCTATTATCCTTACTACTGCCGGACCACTATGATAGAGGCAAGGCAGACTTTTCCCCACTGGAGAACTCTGCCCTTCAAGAGGTAGGCAATATATTAACTGGTGCCTATCTGAGCTCTCTATCTGTTCTTACAGGTCTTAATATTAAGCCTTCAATTCCGGCTTTGGCCTATGATATGGCAGGTGCTATATTAAGCGTTCCTATGATTGAATTTGGTCAAATAGGGGAACAAGCTTTCTTTATTGAAACGGTGTTTATTGACGGTTTTGATCAAGTCAAGGGTAATTTTTTCCTAATCCCCAATATTGATTCCTATCCAATAATTTTAAAAGTATTAGGAGTTCTTAAATGACAGAAAGAATTAAAGTGGGTATGGCAGATATGAATGTAGTGAGGTCTCCGGGGGTTTTAGTATCCTTAGGATTGGGTTCATGCGTAGGCATTGCTTTGTATGATGAGTTTAGGAAGATTGCAGGACTAGCCCATATTATGCTGCCCTCAAGTAAAATGATAAGGAACAATGAGAATAAGGCTAAATTTGCAGACACTGCTATAGCGGAGGTGATAGCTATGATGACCTCCCTAGGCGCTAATAAGGATAGACTTAAAGCAAAAATAGCTGGTGGAGCTCAAATGTTTGCAAGCAATAACAAGGCTAGCAATCTGCTTAAAATAGGTGAGCGAAACGTCATTGCCAGCTTGGAGGTACTGAAGGAATTGCAGATTCCAATAGTAGGACAAGATACAGGGGGCACCTATGGCAGGACGGTTGAGCTATATGCCGAAACAGGGGTGTTTCTCATTAAGACAATAGGACATGGTATTAAAGAAATCTGATTTTATTGATTAATTTATATTGACTTACTCCGGGAATTAGGGGGATTATATGATACAAAAAAATGATGATATAAGGGAATTATGGATTAGATATAAGAAAGATCGGAGCACTGAGCTTAGGAATGAAATTCTAATTTACTATACCGGGTTGGTCAAAAGAGTAGTTAACAGAATGATTACTAAATATAATGATTATATAGATGTAGATGACCTAATTGGTTATGGCATATTTGGTTTGATAGATGCCATAGAGAAATTTGATATAGATAAAGGTGTTAAGTTTGAAACCTATGCTTCTTTTAGGATTCGTGGATCTATAATCGATCAAATCCGTGAGCAAGATTGGGTTCCTAGGAGTTTAAGGACAAAAGCAAAGGCACTAGAAGAATCTTTTGAAGAATTGCAAATCAAGCTAGGTAGGCCAGTCGAAGACGAAGAGTTAGCTGACCATATGGGAATAACAGTAGAGGAACTGAATAAGCTCATGGGACAAATTCATTCTTTTTCTATACTATCATTAGACGATCAAATACTTGAAATAGTAAAGGCACCAGATGAGTTGACCAATGGCAGCAAAACACCGGAAGAGCATACAATGGTGGGGGAGTTAAAGTCGGCATTGAGCAAGGCAATAGATAGCCTATTGGAGAATGAAAGGAAAATTGTAAGTCTCTATTATTTTGAAGAGTTAACTCTTAAGGAGATAGGCATGATTATAGGCGTATCCGAATCCCGAGTATCTCAATTACACTCTCGAGCATTAATTAAGCTGAAGAATAGTTTAAAAAGGTTAGAAATACTTGAATAAAGGGGTGGGGTTGTATGAACAAGGCTGAATATACTTGTTGTGATATTGATTATGATGTGGATGGTGTTTATATCACTGTATTCCCATCTGAAGATGGATTTGACAAAGAAACAGAAGTGAGATTATTGAATTTTATTAAGAGAAAAAACATTGTAGGCCTTGATAGCACCGCTGTGTTTAATGCTATTTATGTAACTCCAAACAATAGGGTAAAGATAGCAAATCCTCAAATAGAGAATAAACTGGATCAGGATATAGAAGTAAAAGTTATCAATGGTGGAATGGAGGCCCGTGCAAAACTTTTGCCGGCTGATGGAGGAGAAAAGCTTACCTTAGCTAAGGTTTTAAATATATTACGTCGTGAAGGTATAGTGTATGGTATAGACCATGATGCCATAGAAAAAATGTTAGATCGTGAGAAGTACTATGAAGAGATTCCTATTGCACATGGAATGCCTCCTCAAAGAGGTAGAGACGCTGAACTAATATACAATGTTGATTTCAATCGAGATGCAAAACCACGAATTTTGGAAGATGGATCTGTTGATTATAGACATTTAGATCTAATTACAAAGGTATCAAAAGGTCAAGTCTTGGTTACTTTAATACCTGCAACGGAAGGAATACCTGGAAAGACAGTACTTGGCAAGACTGTCGAGGCAAGACCAGGAAGACGTCTTAGATTGCCAAGGGGTAAGAATGTAATATTGTCAGAGGATGGACTTGGTTTATTGTCTGCTATTGATGGAAAGGCAGAGATGATAGATGGAAGGATCAATGTCTATGCCGTATATGAAGTTATGGGAGATGTTGATAACTCTACTGGAAATATTGATTTTATGGGGAATGTTATAGTCAGTGGTAATGTATTGACGGGTTTTGAAGTGAAATCAGGAGGGTATATTGAAGTAAGGGGAGTGGTGGAGGGGGCCAATCTATTTGCCCAGGGCGATGTAGTACTTAAACAGGGTATGCAGGGAATGGGAAAAGGTTGTATTCAATCTCAAGGTAATGTAGTAGCCCGTTTTATAGAAAATGGTACAGTGACGGCCAAAGGAGATGTAACGGCAGAAGCTATATTACACAGTAGCATAAATTGTGGGGGCAAGGTTGAAGTAGTTGGTAGGAGGGGTTTAATAGCCGGAGGTTCAGTTTGTGCCGGGACTTACGTTACGGCCAATGCTATTGGATCTCCCATGGCTACTATAACAGAGCTGGAAGTTGGGGCCAGCCCCATACTCCGGGAGGAATATTCACAGCTAGTCAAGGAGATGGATGAAATAAGCCAGGAACTAAAAAAGGCGGACCAGGTCCTTGCCCTGCTGAGGAAAATGGAATCCCAAGGCAGATTATCCCCGGATAAAAGCAATTTGCGATTAAAATCAATTAAGACAAAACTTAAATGTAACCAAAGAATTCCGCCACTAAAAGCACGTATTGCAGAACTGGAAGCAATTTTCAGAGGTGTATCTAGAGGCAGGATCAATGTGCGCAATACTATATATGCTGGTGTTAAAATAACCATTGGCTCAAATGTCCTCTATATTAAGGATGAAGAAAAGCATGTAACTTTTAGAAGGGAACATGGTGATATTGTAAGAACTTCTTTTCTAGGTTAGGAGGAGTAATATGTCAATCAAGCCAATTGATATGCAGATTGCCATTCAAAAAACTGACTTATATACCAAGGAATTCAACCCTAACAATCAGGTGGCTAATAATCAACAAGATATTAACTTTGAGACTCAAAAACAGGTTACCCATAATCAACGACAGGTTGTATCAACCCAATCATCCAAACAAAACAGAATTGACAGGGATGGAGCAAAGCAGTATAAGTCAAAGGATACTTATTCTAACAAGAGGAGTAATCATAAGAAGGAGAATAAGGACGATGACCTTATGACATTAGGAGAAGATGATAAGGGAGCTTTTGTGGATATTATTATATGAGGTGTGTTATGAGTGAAAGATTTTATACCTTGTTTTGGATAGGCGTATTATTTCTTGCCATAGGATTGTGGCTGTGGCGAAAGGATAGAAATCAAATACAATCAATAATGAGCACAATGAATGAAAAAGAAAACAGCCTATATGAATTATATCAGTCCTTAGA
The DNA here is from genome assembly GCA_012518075.1 of Clostridiales bacterium. GTDB lineage: Bacteria > Bacillota > Clostridia > Caldicoprobacterales > UBA3941 > JAAYTG01. The sequence continues at coordinate 18,903 of JAAYTG010000106.1, forward strand.
AGAGCTTATGAATGAAATGGACTTTCTAATTAGTGACAGGACAAGATTAGCAAATGCCGTAACTAGCTTGAAAGATGACCAACAAATCCTAGAATTGCTACAAAAGCAAGATCAATATATTCCAGAGCAAGAAAACCAATATGATGAGAAAAAAGAGAATAAATATAGCCATGAAGAAAAAGAGGATCTTGTAGACAAAACTGAATCTAGTAAGGAGCAAACCCAAGAGGTTGCAGATGGCGAACAGCTGGATCATGTAACAGCAAATAAATATGAGACAGTTATTCAACTAAGGGATCAAGGATATAGTGAAGAGGAGATAGCAAGGGATTTGATGATAGGTATAGGCGAAGTTAGATTGATTTTAGGATTCAAAACAGAAAAGAAGTGGGGATAATATTATGAAGCGTTTTTCCTTATCTGCTTTTTTCATCGGTATTGGTTTGGGAATGATATTTAGTTATTTTTATGTTACAAGCAAAGAAGTAGAAGTAAATCCAGAACTTATCATTAACAAGCTTCCCAACGAAATTGTTATTCAGAGGGCAAAGGAACTAGGGCTTATTGATCCTCTTACAGGTGTTGATATTGAATCCCTAGAGAACAATGCCAGGGAAAAATAATCCTTGATAAAGGGCAATAGTTGTGTTATACTACTAACGTTGAAAACACACTCTTTTTGATAGAAGGATTGGTGCCTTTATAGGTTATCCTTCTAGATGACGAAAGAGGAGGATTAACTGAGGAGGTGAAGAAACATGGCAGTTGTTAGTATGAAAGAGTTATTAGAAGCCGGTGTGCATTTTGGTCATCAGACCCGAAGATGGAATCCAAAAATGAAACCCTATATCTTTACCGAGAGAAATGGGATTTACATTGTTGATTTGCAAAAAACTGTTAGAAAGATGGAAGAAGCTTATAACTTCGTCCGTGATCTAGCGGCGGAAGGTCAAGAAATTCTATTTGTTGGTACCAAAAAGCAGGCTCAAGAGTCAATTGAATATGAAGCTCAGAGATGTGGCATGCATTATGTAAATCAAAGATGGCTAGGGGGCATGCTTACAAACTTCAATACAATCCGTACCAGAATTGATGAATTGCATCGATTGAACCAAATGGAGCAAGATGGTACTTTTGAAGTTCTTCCTAAAAAAGAGGTTATCAAATTACTCTTAGAGAGGGACAAGCTTGAAAGAAACCTAGGTGGAATCAGAAACATGGAAAGGCTTCCTGCAGCTATTTTTGTCGTAGATCCAAGAAAGGAAAAAATTGCCATTGCTGAAGCCCGTAACTTGGGTATTCCGATTATAGCTATTGTAGATACCAATTGTGATCCCGACGAAGTAGATTATGTAATTCCGGGTAACGATGATGCTATCCGAGCGGTAAAATTGATCACATCAAGAATTGCCGACGCAGTACTAGAAGGTCGTCAAGGCGAGCAGCTTACTGATGTGGATGTAGCAGAAGAGGAATAATTAAGTAGGGAAGGAGGGGACATCCATTCTTCCCTTAATTATTAGTGTGAAAATGTCAGGCTCATAGATATATTGCACACTTTTTATAATACAAGTATATTAATCCAAGTGGAGACATTATGAATAAGAGGAGGAATGTCAAATGATTTCAGCTTCTAAGGTAAAAGAGCTTAGGGATCGTACCGGAGTCGGGATGATGGACTGTAAAAAGGCTCTTCAGGATACCAATGGAGATGTTGAAAAGGCTGTAGAGCTTTTAAGAGAGAGAGGATTAGCTTCAGCAGCTAAGAAAGCTGGTAGAATAGCTGCCGAAGGTCTAGTAGATTCCTATATACACGGAGAAGGCCGTATCGGCGTATTGGTTGAGGTCAACTGTGAGACAGACTTTGTAGCCAAGACCGATGATTTTAAGTCTTTCGTCAGAGATATCGCCATGCATATTGCAGCAAGCAATCCTAAATATGTTTCAAGGGAAGAAATTCCTCAACAGGAACTAGATAAGGAAAAGGAAATCTTAAGGGCACAGGCTCTAAATGAAGGAAAGCCTGAAAAGATTGTTGACAGAATGGTTGAAGGAAGAATGGAGAAATATATTAGCGAAGTATGTCTTGTAGAACAGCCTTTCGTTAAGGATCCTGATAAGACGATTAAAGATATTCTCAACGAGAAAATTTCTACAATTGGTGAGAATATGAGCATTCGTAGATTTGTTCGATTTGAAAGAGGCGAAGGCTTAGAAAAACGACAGGATGATTTTCTTGATGAGGTTATGAGTCAAATGCAAGGCTAAAAGGGAACACATCTGTGTTCTCTTTTTTTGGGAATATCTACAATAATACATACTAGGGCAAAACCCTAGTATCCTAAAACTTTGATAGGAATCCTTGTTTATAAAGAAGGAAAAAAGGATAATACGTAGAAATATATCTATTAGGGATGGAGGTTTCTTAATAATGTCAAAACCGATTTACAATAGGCTTGTCTTAAAGATAAGCGGTGAGGCTCTTGCTGGACCAAAGGGTTATGGAATTGATCCGGAAATTATAGACCTGATCTCTGACCAGGTTATTGAAGTCCAAAATATGGGTGTTGAGGTAGCCATTGTAGTAGGGGGAGGAAACATTTGGAGAGGTAGAGCAGGTGTGGGCATGGATCGCACCACTGCCGACCATATGGGAATGTTAGCTACAGTAATAAATGCCTTAGCCCTTCAGGATGCCCTTGAGAACAAGGATATTCAAGTACGGGTGCAAACGGCTATCGAGATGAGGCAGATTGCCGAGCCTTACATACGCAGGCGTGCAGTGCGTCATTTGGAAAAAGGTAGGATAGTCATATTTGCATGTGGTACAGGGAATCCTTACTTCTCAACGGATACTACCGCAGCTTTACGAGCAGTAGAGATTGATGCCCAGGTTATATTACTGGCTAAGAATGTTGATGGAGTTTATGATGATGACCCCAAGATCAACCATAAGGCCAAAAAGCTAGATAACATTAGCTATATGGAGGTTATAAATAGAGGTCTAGGTGTAATGGATACTACAGCCATAACCTTATGCATGGAAAACAAAATACCTATAGTAGTTTTCGGTTTAGAAAGCAGATATAATATCAAATCCGCCATCCTAGGTAAAAAAATAGGAACAACTATAGAGGAGGTATAATAGTGCTTAATAGTATTTATAATGAAGCTAGGAAGACTATGGGTAAAACAATAACCAACTTAAACAGTGAATTGAATACTCTTAGGATAGGCAGAGCGAACCCTCAATTGTTGGACAGGATTACAGTAGATTATTATGGCGTAGCGACCCCTATCAATCAGCTAGGAAATATTTCGGTTCCTGAGCCTAGATTGCTGGTAATAGCTCCCTGGGAAACAAAGATGATTTCAAGCATAGAGAAGGAAATTATGAAGTCGGACTTAGGCATTACGCCAAATAGTGACGGTAAGGTAATAAGACTGGTCTTTCCGGAGTTAACCGAGGAACGAAGGAGGGAACTAGTCAAAGTTGCAGGTAAGATGGGTGAAGAAGCCAAGGTTGCAGTACGTATGGCCCGCCGAAATGCTAATGATGAGATTAAGAAGCTGAAGAAGAACTCAGAGCTTTCGGAAGATGATTTAAAGGTAGGGGAAAAGCAAATCCAAGAAATTACCGATGATTATATAGAACAGATTGATGAAATAATAAAGGCTAAAGAGAAAGAAATTATGGAGGTATAGATGGAAGGTATACCCAATTTAATAGGCTTAAGGTTAGAAGAAGGCTTGGCCACTTTAGAGAACAATTTTAAGTCATTAAATGTTGTCATCAAGGAATATACTATACCGGATGATTTTTATAAGAAAAATTTGAGTTCGGGAACAAAGCGGATTGTACGACAGAAAAGAAGCTCAATGAATCAATTAGAACTAGTGGTGTTTTCTTTTAATGAAACTCCTGAACCATTACTTTAAGGCAAATATTGATACAATATTTGCCTTAAAGTAATGAATGTCAAGATTAATCAATTATCTTTACCTTTTAGAGAAGGAATGGAATATGAGTTTAAATAGATTTTTTCGCACAAAACACAAAAGAAAAGCTCGTGTAAAAACTAATATAGAAATAATTAAGGATAGGTCCATACCTAGGCATGTTTCTATTATAATGGATGGTAATGGACGATGGGCAGAAAAGCGAGGACTTCCAAGATCTACAGGCCATCGGCAAGGTGTTGAAATAATGAGGGATATTATAGAGACTAGCGGAGAGTTGGGCATTGAATACCTAACCCTATATGCCTTTTCTACAGAAAATTGGAAGAGGCCTAAAAATGAAATAAAGGCAATTATGTCTTTATTGGTAGAATATTTAGTCCGTGAATTAAAAACTCTGCACAAAAACAATGTAAAAATTGCAACAATAGGAGATATTTCCCTTCTCCCTGACAAAGCCTACAAGGAGATAAAGAAAGCTGTAAAGCTGACAAAGGACAACACAGGGCTACAGGTTAACGTGGCCTTAAACTACGGTGGTAGATTGGAAATGGTAAAGGCTGTTCGTGAAATTTCACAGAAGGTGGCAACTAAGGAGTTAAATATAGAGGATATTGATGAAGAACTTATATCAGACCATCTCTATACCTGTGGCATGCCAGATCCTGACCTGCTAATTAGAACAGGGGGAGATGTGAGGATAAGCAATTTTTTATTGTATCAAATTGCTTATACTGAACTATGGTTTTCCGATGCCACAGTTTATTGGCCTGACTTTACTAGTGAGCATTACCTGGAAGCTATTTCTGATTTTCAAAATCGACAGCGCCGTTATGGAGGCGTCATAGTGGAGGAGGAAGACTAGCGATGTTATTGCAGAGGATACTCAGTGCTACTATTGGAATATTATATATTATTTTTATGCTATATTTTGGAGGATGGTTTTTCAAAATCTCGGTTCTAATAATGGCCTTAATCTTAATGCATGAATTCTATAATGCTCTCATTAAAAAGGGCTATAGACCCGTAAAGTGGCTGGGGTATATATTTATGTTATTATTGCTTTATACTAACTTTATTAGCTTAAGGAGTAATACTGTAATAATAACAGCATTGATGACCCTGGCTGGTCTAATCATACCTGTGCTCAAAGGAGAAACTAGTATTATAGATATTATGGTTAGCATCTTTGCTGCCTTGTATCCTGGCATGATGATTATTTTCCTTATTCCCCTTGCCTTCCAATCTCACCCCTATGGTATGAACTTACTTATACTAACACTTTTAGTTACATGGTCAACGGATACCTTTGCTTATTTTGTTGGTAAGAGCTTTGGAAAAAGAAAGCTTTGTCCGTCCATCAGCCCTAATAAGACTATTGAGGGCAGTTTAGGAGGACTAATAGGCAGCATAGTTGTGGGCATTATATATGGGACAGTACTAAAATACAGGCTAACAATAAGCATAAACCTATACCATTTTGGGATTATTGGTTTGTTGGGTGGAGTACTGTCGCAACTAGGTGATCTGTGTGCATCTTCCATAAAAAGATTTTGTGATATAAAAGACTTTGGCAAGCTGATGCCTGGCCATGGAGGTCTTTTAGATAGATTTGATAGTCTACTCTTTACACTTCCTGCTGTATACATATATTACTTGACTTTTTTGACCCAATAGCATTTATTATCTTGTACCGAAAGGATGTAATCTGTTGAAAAAACGCATAGCTATAATTGGATCAACTGGTTCTATTGGCACTCAGGCTATTGATATATTAACGGACTACCCCCAGCACTTCCAGATTAAGGGACTTGCTACCTACCAGAACATTGATCTTTTGAAGGAGCAAATAAACAAGGTGTTAGCTGACCAGGTTGTGGTTATAAATGAAGAGAGGGCTAAGGAGCTTAATAAAAACTTACTTCCAAATAATATAAGTCTTGGAGGTGGTAAGGAAGCTCTCTTGGACTTGGTAACCCGTGAAGACATCGATATGGTGTTAATGGCTCTTGTGGGTACTGCAGGTTTAGAGCCTACTATAGCAGCTTTAAAGGCTGGGAAAATTGTGGCTCTAGCTAATAAGGAGGTTATGGTGGCTGGTGGGCAAATAGTTAATCAGCTTACCCAGGAGTTTGGCAGTAGTATTATTCCGGTAGATAGCGAACATTCTGCAATTTTTCAAGCTATTCAAGGGTGTAGGGATACGGCCAATGAGGTCAATAAGCTTATATTGACAGCTTCAGGAGGCCCTTTTAGGGGATATGGGAGAGAGAGGCTGAGGAAAGTAACCCGAGAGGATGCACTTAGGCATCCCAACTGGGAAATGGGCAATAAAATAACCATTGACTCTGCAACATTGATGAACAAGGGCTTGGAAGTTATAGAGGCAAAATGGTTGTTTAATATGGATGTGGATAAAATTGAAGTATTGGTACACCCCCAGAGTATTATTCACTCTATGGTTCAATTTATCGATGGATCCGTCATAGCCCAAATGGGAGTACCAGATATGAGGCTTCCTATATTATATGCTTTCACCTATCCCTATAGATTAAGAACTGAATTGAAGCCCTTAGATCTGGTGGAGATATCCAAGCTAACCTTTGAAGAGCCAGATTGGGATAATTTCCCTTGCCTTGGTTTTGCCTTTGAAGCCATGAGAATGGGGGGGACTATGCCTGTAGTTCTTAATGCGGCAAATGAGGTTGCAGTAGATTTATTTTTAAGAGGAAGACTAGCTTTTAAGGATATACCCATAATAATAGAGAGAGCTATGGGATCTCACAATATAATTAAAAATCCTAAGCTTTCTGATATATTGGATGTCGATCGGGTAATTCGCGATATGTATAAAAAGGATGGTGTATTATGACGACTATTATTACCGCCCTAATTCTATTTGGGGTTATCGTGATGGTTCACGAATTAGGGCATTTTTTGGTAGCTAAATGGGTAGGGATCCCGGCAGAGGAGTTTGCAATAGGGATGGGCCCCAAGATATACCAACACAAGGGCAAGAATACGGTTTTTTCAATAAGAGCCTTGCCCATCGGTGGCTATGTAAAGTTTATTGGTGAAGATGAGGCAAGTGATGATCCCAGATCCTTTGGTAATGCTAAGGTATGGAAGCGATTTCTGGTCATCCTATCCGGACCCTTAATGAACTTCTTGCTAGCAGTTCTACTTCTAGCTATATTTTTTATGTCATTTGGAACAGTACAGACTTCCACCCATGTATATGAAATAATTGATGGTTCACCTGCACAAGAGGCTGGATTGCAGGTAGGGGACAAAATCATTGAGATAAATGGTGTAAAACTTGATGAAAGTGATGAAGAAAAAGGTATTGAAGTTTTTAGGGATATTATAAAAAAACAGGGGCATGAGCCCTTAAATGTAACCATTCTTAGGGATGGGCAGACACAAGGATTAGAGATAAAGGCAAACTACTCTGAAGGGAAAAATTCATACGAGATAGGTATTTATTTTGGTAAAATAGAGCGCCATGGATTGCTATCTGCTATTGGTTTAGGTTTTTTACAAACTGGCAGGCTTATAGGTATAATGGTGCAATTAGTAGGCTCTCTTATTTTTAGAGGGCAGGGATTGAATGAGATAGTGGGACCTGTCGGTATTGTCGGGGAGATCGGCAAGGCAGTCCAAGCAGGCTTTCAGGACGTTCTCAACCTTGCAATAATCATAACCCTTAATTTAGGGATCATAAATCTAATACCCTTCCCTGCGCTGGACGGAGGTAGGCTGACATTATTAATCCTAGAAGGCTTTAGAGGGAAACCTCTTGACCCAGAGAAAGAGGGTTATTTCCATTTTGTAGGTTTTGTTCTTTTAATTATACTAATGATAGTGGTAACCTTTAAGGATGTAACCACACGGTGGTTTTAGAAAAGGAGACTGGTATGAATAGGAAGCTGACCAAGAAGGTTAAGGTTGGTGATATTGGAATGGGCGGTGATTGGCCCATTTCACTTCAATCCATGACCAATACCGATACTAGGGATGCACAAGCTACCATAAGGCAGATTATACAGCTTCAAGAAGCCGGATGCGACCTGGTGCGTATAGCGGTATTTGATAAGGATTGTGTTAGCAATATTAAGAAGATAAAAGCTGCTTCAAAGCTACCTTTAGTTGCAGATATACATTTCGACTATAAGCTGGCTGTTGCTTCAATAGAGCAGGGTATAGATAAGCTGCGGATTAATCCTGGCAATATCGGAAGTGAGCAAGGCGTTAGAGAGATTGTGGATGCAGCCAAGGAAAGGCAGATCCCCATACGGATAGGGGTAAACGGTGGCTCCCTAAAGAAAGAATTCTTGTACAAGTATGGGAATACACCACTAGCCATGGTAGAAAGCGCTTTAGAACAAATAAGGATTTTGGAAAAGTTAGGATACCATGATATAGTTATATCATTGAAAGCCTCCAGTGTACTCAAGACAGTTGAGGCTTATCGCTCCATAGCCCAGCGAATAGATTATCCACTTCACCTAGGAATAACTGAAGCAGGGACTTCCTGGAGTGGTACTATAAAATCCAGTATAGGGATTGGATCTCTTTTATTAGATGGTATCGGTGATACCATAAGGGTATCTTTAACCGCTGATCCTGTTCAAGAGATAAAGGTGGGCAAGGAGATTTTAAAGACCTTGGGCCTACGAAAAGAGGGCATAGAGATTATCTCATGTCCAACTTGTGGTAGATGCAATATTAATCTAGAGCAAATAGTAAATGAGGTAGAGGAGCAAATCCAGGATATAAAGGATCCCATCACTATCGCAGTTATGGGATGTGTAGTAAATGGCCCTGGGGAGGCCAAGGAGGCAGACATAGGGATAGCCGGCGGTAAGGGAAGGGTAGCCCTTTTCAAAAAGGGGAAAACTATAGGTACATTCCCTCAGGAAGAAGCTGTAACCAGGCTTGTTTCTGAGATCCGGAGGATGACGAAAAGTGAAAGTGGTTGCAATAATACCCGCATATAATGAAGAAAAAAATATAGGCTCTGTTCTGTCTGTGCTAACACAGGTCGAAGAAATAACAGAGATCCTAGTAGTCAATGATGGATCCACGGATGGTACTAGCCAAATTGTGCGTTCCTTTGGTGTTAAGCTTATAGAACTGCAAGAAAATCGAGGAAAGAGCTTAGCCATGTGGACAGGGGTAAGGCATAGCAAGGCCCCCATAATTATATTCTTAGATGCTGATTTGATTGGACTTACGAGAAGTCAGATAAAAGACATGATAATCCCCATTATCCAAGGCTATGCTGATATGACATTGGGGATTTTTTGTTCAGGACGATCCGTGACTGATTTGGCCCAAAAAATCGCGCCTTATCTTACAGGGCAAAGGGCCATGAAGAGGTGGGTCTTAGAGGGCTTAGACCAGGAGGATTGGGAGACGGGTTTTGGTATCGAAATGGCCATAACTCGACAGGCAAAAAATTCGAATCTTAGGATTATGAAAGTGCCCTTGGCCAATACCACCCATCTAATGAAGGAAGAAAAAATGGGCGTGGTAAAGGGGGTAGCGGCAAGGGCGAAAATGTATTGGGAAATTATGAAGCAATTGAGTCATTGATGTGGGTTGAAAGGGGGAGCTTTTTAATTTGCTTATACAAGAGCTTTTAGGCGTAGATGATAATGAGCAATTAGAGGATTGTATTTTAAAGAAGACTAAAGTTTATATAAAAGAGCGGCGTTGGGAGATTATAATAGAATCTCCTAATTACATAGATTCCCAACTTATCTTTGAAATAGAAGATTCAATAAAAGAAAAAATAGGCAGCATAGATGATATAAGAATTATAGTTAACTATCCCCAAGCCAGGGAATGGTTTTACAATAATTTTGAAGTAGCCTGGGAGGACATTAAAAATAGAATATGCAGGGATTTTCCTTCATGTGGCAGGTGGCTAACCAATTGCCGTGCCTGCTTTGATGGGGATGAGCTTAATCTAACCTTTAACAATCCCCTGGCTGTTGACCTATTTGATTCACAAAAAATAAATAATTATATAGAGAACTGTATAAGGACTTTATTCAACCTTAATTGTAAAGTTCAAATGTTAATAGACCAGGATGAATTGGAAACACATCAAGAGAAATATACTGCTAAAAAAGAGCAGGAAGATTCAGTTCTTATAAAAGAAGCTATTAACAACAATGGGCAGGATAATAAATTCTCTAAACCAGGGCCAGGCTCTCTTGGCAAAAAGGGCCAGAAAGAACTTCTTGTTTTGGGTAAGCCCTTTAAAGGGGAGGCTACTCCTATCGATGAACTGAAGGAAGATAGTGGAAGGGTTATAGTAAAGGGGCAGGTATTTGATATAGAGACTAGGGAGACCAGAAGTGGGAAAATCATCTTTAATATGGATATAACAGACTATAAAAACTCCATTACCATAAAGGCTTTCTGCAATAAGGACCAGGCAGACAAGATAAGCAGTTTGGTTAAAAGAGATGATTGGATTTTGATCCGGGGTGAATGTGTCTATGATAAGTACCAAAGGGATGTAGTAATAATCTTTAATGATCTAATGATAAGTGATTCAGAAGAAAGGGAGGATAATGAACACATTAAGAGGGTTGAGCTCCATCTTCATACTCAAATGAGTGCTATGGACGGGGTATCTTCAGTTAATTCCCTGGTGTCTAGAGCTGCAAAATGGGGTCATCCAGCTATTGCTATAACGGACCATGGTGTTTTGCAGGCTTTCCCAGAGGCCTATATGGCAGGAAAAAAGCATGGGATAAAAATTATTTATGGTGTTGAGGCTTATCTAGTAAATGACTGCAGGCCCATGATATTAAACGGTAATGAGATGGATTTTAACCAGCCTGTAATAGTTTTTGACATAGAGACCACTGGACTAGATCCAAAGAAAGATAGAATTACTGAGATTGGTGCCGTCAAAATTGTAAACAAAGAAGTCGTTGACAGCTTTCAAACTTTTGTTAATCCTGAGGTACCTATACCTGCAAAGATTACTAAGCTGACGGGTATAAATGATGATATGGTCAAGGATGCTCCTTTAATCCACCAAGCTCTTGAGATGTTTAAAGATTTTTGTGGGGATGCGGCTTTGGCTGCTCATAATGCTCCCTTTGATATAGGATTTGTAAGGGAAAAAGGCAAGGATATAGGATGGAAAATAAATAATCCCATCATCGACACTCTTATACTGTCAAGGGAACTTATTCAGGATTTGAAAAGGCATAGACTGGATCAGGTAGCCAAGCATTTTGACATAAGATTGGATAATCACCATAGAGCAAAAGATGATGCGACAGCTACAGGACAAATTTTGATAAAGCTATTTGAGATGCTGGAGGATATGGGCATAGGACGGCTGATAGACATCAATTCCGCCTTTACTCATATTACCAACATTAATTCGTTACCCTCTAACCATGCCCTCATATTGGTAAAGGATAAGGCAGGTCTAAAAAATCTTTATAAGCTGGTTTCCAAGTCCCATATAGACTTTTTTTACAGAAGGCCACGAATACCAAAGAGTGTCCTGATGAAATATAGAGAGGGGCTTATAATAGGTTCAGGCTGCGAAGCTGGGGAACTATATAAGGCGATGGTTAAAGGAAGCCCTTACAATGAAGTTAGGGAAATAGCACAGTTTTATGACTTCCTAGAGGTACAGCCTATAGATAACAACGCATACCTGGTTAGAGAGGGGTATGTAGAGGGTAGGAAAGCTCTAGAAAAGATTAACAAGAGCATTGTTAAGCTAGGAAAAAAAATAGGCAAACCCGTTGTGGCAACAGGAGATGTACATTTTCTTGACCCTCAAGATGAATATTTTAGAAGGATTTTGATGAGTGGACAAGGCTACCGTGATGCTGACCAGCAGCCACCCCTATATTTTAAGACCACCAGAGATATGTTAGATGACTTTAAGTATTTGGAACAAGAGACGGCTATGGAAATTGTCATCCATAATCCAAGGCTTATCGCAGACTCAGTAGAAGAAATACAACCTATTCCCAGTGGCCTCTTTACTCCAGAAATTCCTGGGGCGGAAGAACAGATTAGCCAAATGTCCTGGGAGAACGCCTACAGGATATACGGAGACCCACTTCCGGATATAGTTCAAAAGCGTTTGGAGAAAGAATTGAACGCTATTATAAAACACGGTTTTGCGGTTCTATACCTTATATCACATAAACTGGTAAAGAAATCCTTGGCAGATGGCTATTTAGTCGGATCTAGAGGTTCTGTTGGTTCTTCTTTTGTAGCCTATATGACCGATATAACTGAGGTAAATCCCCTAGCTCCTCACTACGTATGTCCTAAGTGTAAGCATAGTGATTTTGATATTGACAAGGCTCAATATGGCGTAGGAGTGGATCTGCCGGATACAGATTGTCCCAAGTGTGGAACTACCTATAAAAAGGACGGATATGACATACCATTTGAAGTCTTTCTAGGATTTGAGGGTGATAAGGTCCCAGATATAGATTTGAACTTCTCCGGAGAATACCAACCTACGGCCCATAAGTATACCGAGGAATTGTTCGGGGAAGGACATGTGTTTAGGGCGGGAACTATTGGAACCATAGCAGAAAAGACCGCCTTTGGATTTGTTAAGAAATACTTAGATGAGCGGGATATGGTAGTATCTAATGCTGAGATTAAAAGGCTGGTTGCCGGATGCACAGGAGTGAAAAGGACTACAGGGCAACATCCAGGTGGAATAATGGTTGTTCCCAAGAGCAAAGAAATATACGATTTTTCTCCTATACAATATCCGGCCGACGCCAAGGGTGCAGGGGTTATCACTACCCATTTCGACTACAACTTTATACATGAAAACCTAGTTAAGCTTGATATATTAGGGCACGATGATCCTACAACTATTAGGATGTTGGAGGATATAACTGGACAGGATGCAAGAAGTATTCCTTTAGATGATGAAAGAACTATGTCCATATTTTCAGGTACGGAAGTCCTGAACCTTAAGCCAGAGGATATAGGAAGTGAAGTAGGCACTTTTGGAATTCCAGAGTTTGGCACAAGATTTGTCAGGCAAATGTTAGTGGATACAAAGCCTACAACCTTTGGTGAACTCATAAGAATAAGTGGACTTTCCCACGGTACTGATGTTTGGCTCAACAACGCCCAGGATTTAATTAGGAATGGTATAGCCCAGCTCTCCGAAGTTATCTCCACTAGGGACGATATAATGATATATCTAATTTATAAAGGTATAGAGCCAACCATGGCATTCCAGATTATGGAGAGTGTTCGAAGGGGTAGAGGTTTGACTCTGGAATTTGAAGAGGCTATGGTGTCCAAGAATGTGCCTGACTGGTTTATTGACTCCTGTAAAAAGATTAAGTATATGTTCCCCAAGGCTCATGCTGCAGCCTACGTGATAATGGCATTTAGGATAGCCTACTTTAAAGTTAATTACCCTCATGCTTTCTATGGGACATATTTTACAATAAAGTCAAATGATTTTGATGCTGAGATTGCTTTAAGTGGAAAGGAAGCCGTCAGGAATTCAATAATGGAATTGGAATCCAAGGGGAATGGGATGACTGCAAAAGAGAGAAGCACCTTAACCATTTTAGAGGTGGTATTGGAGATGTATTGCAGAAATATTCGTTTTTTACCTGTAGATTTATATCAGTCCCATCCCACCAGGTTTTCGATTGTGGATAATGCCATAAGACCTCCCCTAAATACCTTGCAGGGGGTAGGAGCAAATGCGGCTTTAAGTATTGCTGAGGGCAGGAAGCAAGGAGAGTTTATCTCTGTAGAAGACTTAAGAGAAAGGACAAGAATTACTAAAACTGCTATCGAGGTCTTAAGAAAACATGGTGCTTTAAAGGATCTTCCCGAAACTAGCCAGCTCTCCTTATTTTAAGCTTGCATTGCGGTCCCTTTGATGCTATAATGGATTTTAGATTAAATAGTAGGTTTGAAAGACGGAGTGGGGAAGCCCCACTCTTTCGTATTATAAGACCCATAAATACTATTTCGAGAATTATTGAATACTATTGAGTAAGACTAATAATAAGGTCATAAGCTAGATTAACTTCTTGTTCTAGTTGAATTGTTATAACTATAGGAAGCTAATGCTCTATTGATTAGTGAAAATTCCATAGCCATTATTATGGTTATAGGATTGACAATGATAAGGAGTTAACTAAGATATAAAAGCTATAATATGGAGGTAAAATTGTGGCTAAGAAAAACATGGAGCAAATTGCTGAGGAGATTGCATTACCAATACTAGACGAGTTGGGCTATGAATTAGTGGATGTAGAGTATAAAAAGGAAGGAGCCCATTGGTATCTTAGAATATATATTGATAAGCCTGGTGGCGTGACCATTGATGACTGCCAAGAGGCAAGCGACAGAATAAATACAGCTTTAGATGAAGCTGTTACTGTAACCTATGATTTTCTGGAAATATCTTCTCCTGGGCTGGATCGCCCACTTAAGAAGGATAAAGATTTTATCCGCTACATGGGTCGTAAGGTTGATGTTAAACTGTACAAGGCTATTAAGGGAACTAAAAATTATACTGGTGAGTTAGTAGGTCTGGTTGATGGGAACATTCACGTCACGGTGGATGGAGAGCTTATGGAGTTTAAACGGGAAGAAGTAGCTATAATTCGATTAGCAATAGAATTTTAATATTATATTAATGCTCTTTGAGGAGGAGTTTGAAGAATGAACGGGGAGTTTATTGGTGCTTTAGAACAGATTGCCAGTGAAAAAGGAATAGATAAGGAAACCTTAGTAGCGGCTATAGAGGCAGCTTTGCAATCCGCATATAAGAAGAACTTTGGAACTAGTCAAAACGTAAAAATTAATATTGATAGGTTGACAGGTGTAGTTAAAGTATATGCTATGAAAACTGTTGTGGAAGAGATCAAAGATGAGACACAAGAGATTTTATTAGAAGATGCCCGGAACATTGATTTAAAGTATCAACTGGGGGATGTAGTAGATATCGAGGTCACACCTAGAAACTTTGGGCGTATTGCGGCTCAGAATGCTAAGCAGGTAGTAATACAGCGGATAAGAGAGGCTGAGAGGACCCTTACATATGAAAAGTTTATTGAGAGGGAAAACGAGATAATGTCCTGCATAGTTCAACGAGCAGAACGCAGAAATGTATTCGTTGACCTAGACCAAGCAGAAGGCATTATGCCTTATAACGAACAGATTCCGAGCGAACGCTATAAGGTAAATGACCGTTTGATGGTGTATATAGCTGAGGTAAAGATGACCAATAAAGGGCCTCAGATCATAGTTTCAAGGACTCATCCTAATTTAGTAAAGAGACTTTTTGAGAGGGAGGTACCGGAAATTATCCGCGGCGAGGTCATAATTAAAAACATTGCTCGCGAGGCCGGTTCTAGGACCAAAATAGCTGTTTTTGCCCAGCACCCAAGTATTGATCCTGTAGGTGCATGTGTTGGTCAACATGGTATAAGGGTACAGCACGTGGTTGATGAGTTAAGAGGAGAGAAAATAGATGTAATCCGGTGGAGCGACGACCCAAGGGAATTTATTGGCAGCGCCTTAAGTCCGGCTAAAATCCTAAATGTTCAAATAAATGAGGAAGAAAAATCCGCCAGGGTCATAGTTCCCGATGACCAACTTTCTCTCGCTATCGGTAAAGAGGGACAGAACGCAAGGTTGGCAGCTAAATTAACCGGATGGAAGATTGATATCAAAAGCATATCCCAAATGGAACAGATTGAGAATACTCTAGAAGGGGATTTGGTAGAAAAAGAAGAAGATATGGAATAGGAGGATCTGCCTTGAAGAGAAGAAAGGTTCCTTTAAGGATGTGTGTTGGCTGTAGAGAAATGAAGCCTAAAAAAGAATTAGTAAGAGTGGTTAGGGATCCAGAAGGTGAAATCAGCATTGATTTAAGGGGTAAAAAGGCTGGTCGCGGAGCCTATATATGTAGGGCGCCAGATTGCCTAGTAAAAACTAAGACTAATCGAATGTTAGAGCGATCATTCAACCAAAAAATACCGGACGAGATTTATGAGAAGCTAATTAGACAGATGAATGAAGGTGAGGAGAATTAACGATAGAGTGTATCAATTGATTGGGCTGGCAAAACGAGCCGGAAGACTAGTCTCTGGCTCATATGCCGTCGAAAAAGCCATTAAATCAGGCAAAGCCCAATTAGTTATTTTAAGCCATGAGGCTTCATCCAATACCATAAAAAAGTTTTTAGACATGTGCAAGTACAGAGGAATAGATATAATTAGATTTGGAGATAGGCAAGATTTAGGCCAGAGTATTGGCAAACCAGAGCGCATTGTTTTAGCTATAATAGATCCTGCTTTTAAGAATATGATATTGGGTGCATTACCATCATCTATAATAAATATGGGGGTGAGTGATTGATGTCGAAGATCAATGTATACGCAACAGCTAAGAAAGTTACAAAAGGTGCCAGGGACCTGTTGGAAGATTTGGCTGAGGTAAAGAAGGATATTGATGGATATAAGAAGACTATACAAAAGCTCAGGGACAAGCTAAATGATGAAGTAAGGGAAAAAGAATTTAAAGAAAAGGAAAAAGCTCAAAAACTTGAAGAAGAAAAACGAAAGAGACAGGAAGAAATAAAGCGGAAAGAGATAGAGAGAGCTAAGGAAGAATTAAGGCGACAAGAAGAAGAAAAAGCAAAAAAAGAATTAGAAAAAAGAGAGGCAAAGAAAGCTGTACAAGACGAAAGAGGGATAAAAACAGGCCAAAGGTCTACGCAAACACAATTGCATGATATCGAATTCAAGGATCCTAAGCTAATCCAGGCACAAGGTTTGAAGGGACAGGATAGTCCACGTGTAAGCAAGGATGAAGACCAGATGCATAGAAGAAGGGGACGTAAAAGCAAAAAGGATCGCTGGGAAGAAAACCAATTGAAGCCTAGGTCCCAAAAGCCCAAAAACAGCAAGGCGGCAAGTAAAAAAAGACAGGAAAAGACTGAAATGATACCGGAAAGGAAAAAGGCTATTGTTATGGGTGAGATAATATCAATAAAAGAATTGTCAGAGAAAATTGGAGTGCCGGCAACGGAGATTATGAAAAAGTTAATGGGCCTGGGTATTTTGGCTACCATAAATCAAGACTTAGATTATGAAACTGCAGCTATAGTATCCGCAGAATTTGGGATTCAACTGGAACAAAAAGCAAGCAGGAGCTTTGAAGAATTATTAATAGATGAAGATATGGAGGACGATCCTTCGACCTTAGTAACCCGTCCACCTATCGTTACCGTAATGGGTCATGTTGATCACGGAAAAACATCCTTGCTGGATGCCATTAGAAGCGCAAGGGTGACAGCTCAGGAAGCTGGTGGTATAACTCAACACATAGGTGCTTATACTGTAAAGGTAGACGATAAACCTATTACATTCTTAGACACACCTGGCCATGAAGCCTTTACTTCTATGAGGGCTAGGGGAGCTCAGGTAACTGATATTGCTATACTGGTTGTGGCTGCCAATGACGGGGTTATGCCTCAAACTGTAGAGGCAATTAATCATGCTAAGGAAGCGGGAGTACCTATTCTGGTTGCAATAAACAAAATTGATGTAACAGGCGCCAATCCCGATAGGGTTAAGCAAGAATTGACCGAGCATGATCTAATAGTTGAGGAATGGGGAGGGGACACTATAGCCGTTCCTGTTTCAGCCCTTCATAAAGAGGGTATTGATAACCTATTGGAAATGGTTCTTTTACTGGCTGAAATGCAGGAATTAAAGGCCAATCCCAATCGTCTAGCCAAGGGAACTATAATAGAGGCCGAGCTGGATAGAGGAAGAGGCCCTGTAGCCACTGTCCTAGTCCAAAAAGGGACCCTGAAAGTAGGAGATTCTATTGTAGCAGGTACTGCTTATGGTAGAGTTCGAGCTATGATGGATCATAGAGGTAAAAGACTTAAAAAGGCTGGACCATCCACCCCTGTTCAAGTCTTAGGATTAACAGAAGTTCCTGAAGCTGGAGACATTATGCATTGTGTTAAGGATGATAAACTCGCTAAACAGGTGGCCGAGGAACGGAAGTTGAAGGCCAAGGAGCAGCAGATTAGAGCTTCCTCCAAATTGTCATTGGATGAACTATTTAGCAAGATAAAGGAAGGGGAAGTTAAGGATCTAAATCTCATTATTAAAGCTGATGTTCAAGGGTCCGTAGAAGCAGTCAAGCAATCCCTGGAGAAACTGTCCAATGAGGAAGTGAGAGTAAAGGCTATCCATGGAGGTGTAGGGGCCATAAACGAGTCAGACGTTATGCTGGCTACGGCTTCCAATGCTATTATTATCGGATTTAACGTAAGACCTTCTGCAGGCGCTTCTGAACTAGCAAGCAAGGAAAAAATTGATATTAGGACCTATAGAGTCATATATAATGCTATTGAAGATATTGAAGCAGCTATGAAGGGTATGTTAGACCCAGAATATAAAGAAGTAATAATAGGGCATGCAGAGGTAAGGGAAACCTTTAAAGTACCGGGCGCTGGAGTGGTTGCTGGATCTTATGTAACCGATGGAAAGATCCTGAGAAATGCTGATGCTCGTATAGTCCGTAATGGTATTGTCATCTACGAAGGGAAAATTGAATCCCTAAGACGCTTTAAAGATGACGTAAGGGAAGTAGCCTCTGGATACGAATGTGGTATAAGCTTAGAAAACTTTAATGATATAAAAGAAGAAGATATAATTGAAGTATCAATACAGGAAGAGATTAAAAAATAAAGTATATTTTAGGATAATATTGAAAAGCAGGTGGATAATGTGAAGCATCAGAGAATAGGCAGGATATCTGAAGAAGTCAAAAAGGAAATAAGTAGAATTATTCGGGAAGATGTAAAGGATCCGCGTATTGGACAAATGGCTTCCATTCTTCGTGCTGATGTATCTGGAGACCTACGTCATGCCAAAATATATGTGAGTGTTCTAGGGAATGAACAAGAAAAGACATCAACTATGGAAGGGCTTGGTAGGGCCGCTGGCTTTATAAGAAAGGAACTGGGCAGAGCACTTGCTATTAGGTATGTGCCAGAGCTTACCTTTATTTTAGATACCTCTATAGAATACAGTGTAGACATTAGCAAGAAGATAATGGAGGTAAAGAGAAAACAGGAGAAATCGAATGGAGAAGAATGATTTTGTCAGGTCAGTATTCGACAGTTCTTCTATAGCACTGATAACCCATGTTAACCCCGATGGGGATGCTATTGGCAGCTCAATAGCTCTTAAGCATGCCTTAGAAAAGATGGGTAAGCTAGTAGATGTATATTGTCAGGACGATATACCAGATATTTTTAAATTCTTAGAAGGTGTTGACAGGATAAAAAAAGCAGATGACTTAACAAAGAACTACGATTTGGCTGTAGCTTTGGATTGTAGTGATCGGGAGAGAATGGGGACTTGCAGCTCTGTTATGGATAGGGCAGATAGATCAGCGAATATAGACCACCACGTAAGTAATACTTTTTATGCTAATATAAATGTGGTAGATGAGAATGCTTCAGCTACCGGTGAGATAGTCTTTGAACTGGTTGGCTTATTAGATAATTCTACAAATATAAATATGGCAAGTAAAGCTATAGCAGTTGCTATCTATACCGCCATAGCTACGGATACCGGAAGGTTCTCTTTTAGCAATACAAGCCCTAAAACTCATAGGATTGTAGCTAGCTTGATAGAGTGGGGTGTAGATGTAGACAGGCTGTCCAATCTACTGTTTAAAAGCCATTCTTTCGAATGGGTTAAACTCTTAGGGCTAGTTATAAATACATTGGAGATGTATCGCGATGGAAAGGTTGCCATAATGCATATTTCCCAAGAGATGATGGATAAGGCAGGGGCTGCTGAAGAAGAGACCGGCGGTATTATCCAATATGCCAAGGATATTTACGGAGTAGAGCTGGCGGCTGTGCTTAGGGAGATAGACCCATCCACCACAAAGGTAGGGCTTCGATCTGAATCTCTAGTGGATGTAAGTGCTTTAGCTCAAGAATTTGGCGGTGGTGGTCATAAGCGAGCTGCAGGATATACTATTGAACTACCTATTACTCAGGCCCAAGTAAGTCTAATGGAAGCAATAGACATGCACTTTGAGGAGTAGTGATAAGATTGAACGGAATTATAAATGTTCTTAAGCCACCGGGCATGACATCTAGCGACGTGGTGGTTTATTTGCGAAGGCTACTAAGGGTTAAAAAGGTAGGTCATGCAGGAACACTGGATCCTGGGGCAGCAGGTGTATTGCTAATATGCCTTGGGAAAGCTACAAAGATAGCTGATTACATAATGGAAGACAACAAAACCTACAGGGGAGAATTGGTGCTAGGTATAGAAACCGATACCCTAGATGGTGATGGTCGTATACTTAATAAAAATCCTAAGATTCCTGATTATTATAAGGTAGCAGAAGCTTTTCAAAAGTACAAGGGCGAACTTCTACAGACTCCCCCCATGTATTCAGCTAGGAAATACAAAGGAAAACGATTGTATGAACTGGCTAGGCAAGGGCAAAAGGTGGAAGTAGCTCCTAGAGCAATAGAGATATTCGAAAACAAAATTTTAAACTACTATCCTCCGGATAGAGTTTTGTTTGAGGTTACCTGCACTAAGGGGACATATATTAGATCCCTTGCCAGAGATATAGGGGAAACCTTGTGCTGTGGAGCTTATCTTTCCTTTCTAGTTAGATTGTCTAGTGGGGCATTTACAGCAGAAAGTAGTTTTACCCTACAGGAGATCAAAGCAGCTCTGCAAGAGGGGAATATGGACAAGGTTATAATACCCATGGATAGCGCCCTATCGAAAATGAAGGCCATTACTCTAAAGGCCCATGTCTTCTCTAAAGTCACAAATGGTAATATTATTAGAATGGATGCGTTAACTTCCAATGTAGAAGGCATAGGCCAGGAAGAGCTCCTGAGAATTTACTGCCGTGATCAATTTTTGGGATTAGGCTATATTAACTCCAGTAACAAAATACAGATGAGAAAGGTTTTAATATAGGATAGAAAATGCGAGTAATTTTTAATATAGATAAACAGTATAGATTGGATAAACCTACAGCCATTGCTTTGGGAACCTTTGATGGAATTCATATTGGGCATCAGATGCTAGTTCAGCAGCTAGAATTTATTCAAAAAGTTACAGGCTCTTGTGCACTAGTTTATACCTTTTTAAACAATCCTATGGAACTTTTAACCCCGGAAAAAGCACCAACTAAAATCATGACTATAGGGGAAAGAATATCAAAACTTAAATCATTTGCTAGCATTGATTGCTTGGTACTCAATCCTTTTGATAAGGAACTAGCCTCCATGCAACCTGAGAATTTCATAGATATGCTTATTAGCTACTATAATGTAAAAAATATGGTAGTAGGATATGATTTTAAATTTGGCCGATTAGGCAGTGGTAATATTGAACTGCTAAAAGAGCTGAGTGAAAAGTATGGGTTTGAATTAGTGGTGGTTCCCCCCTTGTCTCTAGGAGGAGAGGCCATAAGTAGTAGTTTAATTCGCCGTCTTATTCAAGAGGGAGAGTTGGGAAAAGTCTCCATGTATCTTGGACATCCTTACACAATTAGCGGTAAGATAGTCCATGGATTTGGAAGGGGAAAGAAACTAGGTTTTCCTACTGCAAATCTTCAATTTGATCCTCAAAAGTCTATCCCCAAATATGGGATTTATCTCACTAGGATAAAAATAGATGGTCTTTACCATTGGGGGGTGACTAATGTAGGCATTAATCCCACCTTTAATCAGGAGGGTCTATTTATAGAAACCTATATTTTGGATTATAATGATCAAATATATGGCTCTAAGGTTAAAGTTGAATTTCTTAAGCGTATACGAGATGAAATAAGGTTCTCAAATATAGAAGATCTAAAAGCACAAATAGCTAAGGATATAGAATGGGCAAAAAACTACGTTTACAAATTTAGATGAATGTGATAAAATAACAAGGTAATTTGATAGCTGTTCAACCATCTTCTTGGTCTAGCGCTCCTCCAGCGTTTTACTAAGATTATGGGGGTACTTAAAATTGAGGAGGTGAAGGACTTATGGATAAAGCTAAAAAAAGTCAGATCATTGAGGAATATAAGCTACATGACGGGGATACTGGGTCGCCTGAAGTTCAGATTGCTATTCTTACTGATCGAATAAATCATCTTAATGAGCATCTAAAAATTCATAAAAAGGATCATCATTCAAGGAGAGGTTTGTTGATGATGGTTGGTAGGAGAAGAGGATTGCTCAACTATTTGATGAAAAAAGACATAGAAAGATATAGAGCTATTATCGAAAGATTAGGATTAAGAAAGTAAAATTTGGAGCGGGGTATGACCGCTCCTTTGTTCTAATTTAGTGAACTTAGTACATAGGATTCAAGTCCGCGTTGTTTTACTTTATGGTGGGAATACTAATTATAAATTAACTGAGATCACTGTATATTCTGAAAGGAGAATTAATGGATGGATTATAAGGTGTACTCTACAGAGTTGGCTGGAAGCACAATAACTGTAGAAATAGGTAGATTTGGAGAACAAGCAAACGGAGCTTGTACGGTAAGATGTGGTGATACAGTAGTTTTTGTATCTGCTACTGGCTCAAAAGAACCTCGGGAGGGAATTGATTTTTTTCCTCTGAGTGTAGATTTTGAAGAAAAACTCTATGCAGTTGGGAGGATTCCCGGTGGTTTTATCAAAAGGGAAGGTCGCCCCACAGAAAAAGCAATTCTAATATCTAGGCTTATAGATAGGCCTATCAGACCCCTATTTCCTGATGGATACCGAAACGATGTACAAATAGTGGCTATGCCCTTGTCTGTTGATCCAGAGTATCCTCCGGATATTTTTGCTATGCTTGGTTCTTCCATCGCTCTATCCATATCAGACTTACCATTTATGGGGCCAACGGGTTCAGTAATAGTAGGTCTAGTAGATGGGGAGTTTGTTATTAATCCTGTGTCCGAGCAAAGGGAAAAAAGTTCGATGAATTTAGTTGTTGCTGGCACAAAGGATGCTATTATGATGGTGGAAGCAAATGCTACAGAGGTTTCAGAGGATCAAATTCTGGAGGCCATTATGTTCGGTCATGAACACATAAAACAATTGGTGGAATTTCAAGAAAAGATCGTCCAAGAGGTAGGTAAAGAAAAAATAGAGTTCAGGCCAGAGGATATAGATAGTGAGCTGGAGTCCAAAGTAAGGGAATTTGCCTTTGAAAAAACAAAGGAAGCCGTTAAAGCCTTCGAAAAGCAAACTAGAGAAGCCAGTCTGGAAAAAGTTGAAATAGAAACTCAGGAGTTTTTTTCCGAGGTATTTCCTGAACAGGAAAAGGAGATAAATAGTGTCCTTGAGACCATTAAGAAAGAAGTCGTAAGATCCATGATTTTAAATGAGGGTATACGACCTGATGGAAGAGGTCCATCTGACATCAGACCTATTACTTGTGAAGTAGGAATGCTACCAAGAACCCATGGTTCAGGTTTTTTCAAAAGAGGACAAACCCATGTCTTGACTGCTTGTACCCTTGGACCTATGGCTGATGTACAGATTCTGGATGGCTTATGGGAAGATGAAAGTAAACGTTATATGCACCACTATAATTTTCCACCCTATAGTGTTGGGGAAACTAGACCCATGAGAGGGCCAGGTAGAAGGGAAATTGGTCATGGTGCATTAGCTGAGAAAGCATTGGAACCTATTATTCCAAGTGAAGAGGAGTTTCCTTATGCCCTACGCCTGGTTTCTGAGGTGATGAGTTCCAATGGTTCATCCTCTATGGCTAGTGTATGTGGAAGTTCTTTGGCCTTGATGGACGCAGGAGTACCTATAAAAGCACCGGTATCAGGTATAGCCATGGGTTTAATTAAGGATGATGAAACCAATCGAGTAACCATATTGTCTGACATACAGGGACTGGAAGACTTTTTGGGAGATATGGACTTTAAGGTAGCAGGAACATCAAAAGGTGTTACAGCTATTCAGATGGATATTAAGATTAAGGGAATAGATAAAGAAATCCTAGCTAATGCCTTAGAAGCTGCCAAAGAAGGACGCATGTTTATAATGGAAAAAATGCTTGAATGCATAAGCCAGCCAAGAGAGGAACTATCTGCCTATGCTCCTAAGATCATAACCACAACAATACATCCAGATAAGATTAGAGATGTTATTGGACCTGGAGGCAAGGTGATCAATGGAATTATTGCCGAGACGGGTGTAAAAATCGATATTGAAGATGATGGGCATGTATTTATATATTCCCCGAACCAAGAAGATGCAAAACGGGCCTTTAAAATGGTTGAAGATATTACCAAAGATGCCGAGGTTGGGAAGACCTATAACGGTAAGGTTATGAGAATAATGAACTTTGGTGCCTTTGTAGAAATCCTACCAGGCAAGGAAGGACTAGTTCCCATATCCAAATTGGCCCATGAATATGTGAATAAGGTTGAAGACGTGGTAAAAGTAGGGGATGAAATAACCGTTAAGGTCACCGATATAGATGATCAGGGAAGAATAAATCTCTCCAGAAAGGCCGCTCTCCCTCCACCAGAAGGCCCAAAATCCTCAGATGATAACAGAAGAGGTAAGAATAGAAATGACAGAACAAAGGGAAGATCTTTTAGAAAAGATTCTCGTAGAAACTAATTAAAAAACATAAACTTTTATAAGTTTATGTTTTTTATCATATATTTGCCTCCAAAGAATACCTATAGATTAGGTGAGATTAAAGATAGCTAGAAT
>JAAYTG010000107.1 GCA_012518075.1 Clostridiales bacterium
CCTCCCAGATCCAACTACACAAAAAATATGGTGGAGTAGTGCCAGAGATAGCTTCCCGAAAACATGTTGAGGTCATAAACCCATTAATTGATGAGACCATGAGGGAAGGAGGTATCTCCTTTGATAGATTGGATGGGGTAGCGGTAACCTATGGTCCTGGGTTAGTAGGAGCATTATTGGTGGGTGTAGCCACCGCCAAGGCCCTTGCCTACGGTCTATCCCTCCCACTTATAGGAGTCCATCATATTGAAGGGCATATAAGTGCTAACTATATTGAACATCCGGAACTAGCCCCTCCCTTTCTCTGCTTGGTGGTCTCCGGGGGGCATAGCCACCTAATTTGGGTTAAGGATTATGGCCAATATGAAATCTTGGGTCAAACTCTCGATGATGCTGCCGGGGAGGCTTATGATAAAATCGCTAGGAGCTTGGGACTGGGCTATCCTGGTGGTCCAATTATAGACAAATTGGCTCAAAAAGGGGATCCCAACTTTGTGAATTTTCCTAGGCCCTATATGAAAGAACCCCATTATAATTTTAGTTTCAGCGGCCTAAAAACTGCTGTAATAAATCACCTTCATACAATGAAGCAGCGAGGACAAGAATATCGGGTAGAGGATATAGCAGCTAGTTTTCAGCAAGCGGTGATAGATGTACTGGTGGCTAAGACCTTAAGGGCTGCTAGGGACAAAAATGCCGACAAAGTAGTGCTGGCTGGAGGGGTAGCCGCTAATTCAGCTTTGAGAGCCCAGCTTGGAAAAGGATGTCAAGACCAAGGGATGGAGCTCTTCTATCCAAGTCCACTGCTTTGTACAGATAATGGGGCTATGATAGCCAGCGCAGGATATTACAGATTGCTGGAAGGGAAGATCTCCAATCTTACCTTAAATGCCAGCCCTGGACTATCCTTGACTGATTAGATAAGTTTACTTGGGCAAGACGAATATGACTTAATAAAAAAGCAGCTAGATTGAACTGACCTTTGTCAAGCTCTGGCTGCTTTTTGTACACTAGTATTTTATTAACAAGAAGGGTAAGTAGGGTGTTTAAGTAACTCTTTCTCTATCCCTAAATAATAGGGTGATGGCATATAAGCCTGCTAATCCTACAAGAGAATATATTACTCTACTTAGCACGGCGTCCTGACCACCAAATAGTGATGCCACTAGATCAAATTGAAATAATCCAATCAAACCCCAGTTCAGTGCGCCAATTATCACAAGAATAAGGGATAAACGATCCATTTGACCAACTCCTCTATATTGTTTATAGCTATAGTATAACCACAATAAGAGGATTGATTCTATATAACGATTTTTTGTTCCCTTTCAGTATTTTTTATTTTGCTAAAGATATATTGTACTTTCATATTATCGGATTTTGTTAAGGTTTCAAAATCACCTATTAATATGAGTCTCTTTCTACTACGAGACAGGGCTACATTGGTTCTACGATAATCCTTGAGAAATCCTGTGCGGGTAGAAGAACCGGGGGAGATATAGTTACTCCGAACCCAATTGATTATTACATTATCCTGCTCCCTACCTTGAAATGAGTCTATGGTATAGATATTTTGTTCTATAAACTCGGATAACCCCTGGCGATTATCATAGAAATACTGAGAGTGATCTTGGAATACCTCCTTAAGCTTTTCTGAATGAGCCTTATAAGGCGTTATTATACAAATATCACTTAAAGCTTCCCCTTCTTTTAGTAGATCCATAACCTTGTTAACAGACAACATAGCCTCGGTCAAGTTATAAAAGGTGGAGTTGAGCTCGGTTTCCATTCGTTCTTTTGGATCTAAAAACTCTGAAGTATCGATAATCTCGATGGGGTTGGCAGGAAATTTCCTTTTTCTTTGTGCAGGAGGAAGCTGATAGTATTCCGACTCTAGGTTGGTAGAAAGCTTGCCGTCATAGATCAAGTCTGATATAAAGGAAACCATTAGAGGATCCTGAGTACGGTAGTTTATATCCAAGAAAACGCTATTATAGCGATTGATATCGGTTATTAGGTATTCAAACATACTTCTTTGCAATTTGTCTCGAGTGCTTAAATCAATCTGAGGATTATATTCTAGAAACACCTCATTCTGTATTGGGAAGGGGGGGATCTGCATATGATCTCCAATTATTAAGCATTTATCGGAAAATTGCAAACTAAAAAGGGTCTCTGGTACATCCATCTGGGAAGCTTCATCGATAATTACTATATCAAATTGGGTTCTTGAAATATTTCTGTCAAGATAATATCCAAAAGGGGTTCCCAGAACAATACTGTTTTTGCCAGCTAGTAGGGATGTATAGGCTGGATTAGATGTAGAAATCGTATAGGCATAGGGCAAATCCGACTTCGCCTCTATATTATTCCCAGTCCTTAATGCCCTTACATTGTCATCTATGAGTTTTTCCAGGATATTATCTACAGCTATGTTGGTCTTGGCAAGAATCAAGACATCTTTGCCCTCGTGATAGTACTGAAGAGCTATCTCTTTGATGAGGGTGGTCTTTCCGGTCCCAGGAGGACCTTGAACCAGGGTCAAGGCATTATTTACACCATCCATAGTCCGCACTAGGGATACAGCCTGTTTCTGGGCTGGATTGCCCAGCAGTTCCTTGTTGTAGTATGCATTATCGGGTAAGATTTTTATATCTTTGACTTCAAGCTGCTTTTCCTTCCTTAGCCCTAGAGCTATTGCTTGTAAAAAGGGGAGATTATCATTCTCTATAGACCTGATTAGTCTATTGAAATAGGCCATCAATATGGTGTTGTTGGAGTCTTGAGTAAGAGTAGTAATTTGGGCAACCTGGTTTTCAGAAAGATCATTTAAAGCTCTTAACTCAACTATATAACCATCACCACTTTTCTTGTCCCGACATTCTATGACCTCAAATTCCCAATCATTGGTGGAGGTCAAGATCTCGCCAGGGAAAAAGGATATAGGCATGTTAAAGATATAGGTACCCTTATAGAAGACTAAAAAGTCACATTGGATCTCATGAAACTTTTTAATCTTTATATCAAGGATCTCCATGTAGGTCTGCAGCTCACGTATTACTTCCTGCTTATCTCTAACATTGACTAAGTCTAGGTTGGCTAGCTCCACTCTGAGCTCTTCATCTTCTTCTTGCTCTTCAAGTTCTGCCAGCTTATAGAGATCGGATTTAAGTAGACGGTAGTCTCCCCGACCCCTAGGCTTTCGAAGCCCGAATTTATCTCTGGGAGTATTCTTTAGTATGTCATAGACAAAGTCAACGTATAGCCTCCGGTTTAAAGGAGCCAGTATTGTAACCAAACCCTTGCGATAGATGCCTGCCCGCTTGGCATTTTTTAGCATGACGTGCTTTCTGCAAAGACTCTTAAGATCAAAGTGCTTTAAATAGGTATTAAAAAATTCTTTTATATTGGCCCTACTATCGAAATACTTTCGATGATCCATACTATCCATGGTAGATAGACGGCCAGTCTTGGGGTTGATATCGATGGGAGGTATACTTAAGCTATCCAAAATAAGCTCACTAATCCTAATATCTTCATCTTTTACCTTGGCACTGTAATGATAGTATAGGCCAGCCAGGGTTTTCCCCTTTAAGAATTTTAGTTTTACTGAATCGAACTCCTTTGTACCCATCAATCGAGGATGAAAGATACCCATTTCCACAGCAGCTCTTATTACGACTTCCCGTTGTACCTTTAGGGGAATGCTTTCCCAATGGCATATGGTAGAGTTGGCTATCATGGCTATCCATTCATTCATGGTTAACTCATCTATACCCAAATCATCACATATAAATTGGACTACCGGCATCTCTTCATTTTCAATGCTGGAAGCATAATGATAGTATAGGCCTCCCAGGGTCTTATTGTTTAAAAATTTGAATCTGGTATTACAAAACTCCTTATAGCCCATAAATCTAGGATTATCGAAGTTCAATTCCTTGGCTGCGGATAAAACTATCTCCTTTTTTACTTCATTAGGCATAGACTCCCAAGGAATTTTTGTGTCAGGCTCCCGCACCAGGTTATACCATTCTTCCATAGACAAGGGGACAATGCCGCAAATACCACATAGATAGGTTATGGTATCCATCCCTGCTTTTGTAGCTCTTTGGGCATAGGCAGCATGTAAACTAGTTAAAGTCTTGTTGTTTATTAGGCTTGTGGGAGTGTTCAAGTCTTCATGTTTAAGAAGTCGGGGATTGCTCTTACCCATCTCTTTTGCCTTTTCCTGTAGTATACGGCCAATATAGGGTACAGGAACCGCTTCCCACTTGAAATTCTTTTGGTAGGAGATAACACTTATCCATTCCTCAAAGCTAAGCCCGGGTACACCGTATACATCACATATATAATCAATGCTACGGACCCCTCCCCGGTCTAGCTTAAAAAACCTGGAGGCAAAGCTGTAAAGGCTCATGCCCTTCAAAAAAGGGATACTAACCCTTAGATCGTCCGTTGACATCATTCTTGGATTATTGTAACCCAGCATCTTTGCAACCTGAAACAAAATGTTTCGGATGATATGATGGGGAATGACGTCCCAAAAGACACTAATTGAAGAATCAGTTATATAGGCTATCCAGTCATCTTGTGTAATCTCTATATCCAGATCATTGCACATATTTATTATGGCACTGCCTCTGATATCATCATATTTGTTCTTATAATAGTTGTAAAACCCTGTGAGAGTGCGGCCATTTAAGAAGGTGAACTTTACGGAAAAATCCTCATTTTTGAAGAATATAGGATGATCATAACCTAACTCCTGACATGCCCTTAGCAAGATTTCTCGTTTAGCAGCACTAGGGATATTTTTCCACGAGAAAATATTGTTATTACTGATAAATTCGATCCACTCATTAACGCTGACTTGGGGTACTCCTAGATGATTGCAGACATTAGTTAATATATGAACGCCCTTCTCTCTGGGGAAACCAGTCTTATAATAGGAATAAAGTCCATTTAAAGGGGCCTCATTTAAGAACTTAAAGCGATGCTTTTCCAAATCCTTGGATGCAATAAACCTGGGATTAGGTAGATTTAGCTCTTTTGCTATCATATCAAGCAAAAGGCGGTGCACCTTATTGCTAACCTTGCTCCAAACAAAAGCAGAGGGTCGTGAGGACCTATCCTTTCTGGATAATATATTTATAACTTCATCTATGTCATCGAAGATTTTGTCTTGGTCAATTGATGTAGTATTCAAGTAAGTTTCTCCTTTCATTGTCCAACTATATTAGCAGCCTCATATCGCCTTATCCAACTCTGTTAGCCATATCATAAAATTAGATGACTTTTATTTAATATAAATATTCCTATTAAACATTATACACCTTATAGAATCCTTTTAAAATTCAAAGAATGAATAAAAATTTATTGATTTTTTGTGGAATTTATCAAAAATACAGTTGATACTGATCTTGTCAAGGTCCATTATAAGAATATATAGATATTTACCATGAAATATGATATTCTATGGAAGAGTATTGCAGTTTCATTTAGATGATTTTGTAGTAGAAAGAGGCAGCATTTCCAAAGGAGTTCTAAGTCTATAACAGTGATGACTTCACAGCTTTGTTTTCCGGAAATCATGCTGTTGGCTATAAACTAGGGAGGGTTATTATGCCTAATCAAGTAAGACGTGTTTTTGTGGAAAAGAAGGATCAATTTAATGTAGAGGCTGAAAATTTATATAGGGACTTGACAAAGAATCTAGGGATAGAAGCCTTGGATAAGGTACGAGTAGCCTATGCCTATGATATTATGGGACTAACTAATGATGAGTATAGGCAGGTCTGTAAGATTATTTTTAAACCATCCTATTCGGATATAATCCACCATGAAAATCTGCCCATAGATGATGGTGACAGAATACTGGCAAGTCAATTTATTGAGGGGCAGTATGATCAGAGGGCTGATGCTACAGCAAAGACTATTCAGTCCATTACTTTGGGGGCTTTACCCCAGGTAAGGTGTGTGAAGGTGATGGTACTTAAGGGGGTTCTAAGTGATGCTGACTATGAACTGATTAAGAGTTACATAATCAATCCGGTGGAATCGATATGGACATCTATGGAGAAAGCTAAGACCTTGGTAAAGGATACGGATAGCCCTCATGAAGTTGCGGTGGTGGATGGTTTTATTAAGGCCTCTAGTCAGGAGTTAGAGGATCTTATTGAAAGACTGGGTTTTGCAATGGATATGGACGACATATTATTATGCCAGCAATACTTTAGGGATGATGAAAAAAGGAATCCTACCATAACCGAAATGCGTATGATCGATACCTATTGGTCAGACCACTGCCGGCATACTACCTTCTTAACCAGTCTAACTAATGTGGATTTTGAGGACGGATTTGCTAATAGAGTAGTAAAGAAGGCATATGAGGATTATAAAGAATCCAGAAGGTTTGTGTATGGGGATAAAGACAGAGATATTTGCCTCATGGATATAGCCACCATTGCCATGAAAGAGATGAGAAAACGGGGCAAGTTAAAAGATTTGGATGAATCTGAAGAGATAAATGCATGTAGTATTGTTGTAACCGCTAATATAGACGGTCAAGACCAGGAATGGTTGGTAATGTTTAAAAATGAGACTCACAATCATCCGACGGAGATTGAGCCTTTTGGTGGAGCCGCCACATGCTTGGGGGGCGCCATCCGGGATCCCCTGTCCGGCAGGTCCTATGTATATCAAGCTATGAGGATAACAGGAAGCGGAGATCCTAGGGCTGATGTAAGGGAGACCATAGAAGGGAAGCTGCCTCAGCTTAAGATAACCAACACTGCAGCCGCGGGCTATAGCTCTTATGGGAATCAAATTGGACTGGCCACAGGTCAGGTGGCAGAGATCTATGATCCCGATTATATAGCAAAGAGGATGGAGTTGGGGGCTGTAGTTGCAGCAGCACCTAGGGAAAATGTTGTCCGAGATATCCCGCAACCCGGGGATTTAGTTATATTGGTGGGAGGAAGGACGGGAAGGGACGGCTGTGGAGGAGCTACCGGATCTTCCAAGGGGCATACCGAGGAATCCATGGAGACTAGTGGTGCCGAGGTGCAAAAAGGGAATCCTGCAGAAGAAAGGAAGATTCAGCGTCTCTTTCGAAACCCACAGGTAAGTACCATGATAAAAAGGTGTAATGATTTTGGCGCTGGGGGAGTCTCAGTTGCAATAGGGGAACTTGCTGATGGGCTTACTAT
The DNA here is from genome assembly GCA_012518075.1 of Clostridiales bacterium. Classification (GTDB taxonomy): domain Bacteria; phylum Bacillota; class Clostridia; order Caldicoprobacterales; family UBA3941; genus JAAYTG01. The sequence goes on from JAAYTG010000107.1 coordinate 7,212, forward strand.
AAACTTGGATGCAGTCCCACAAAAATATAAGGGCTTGGATGGTACCGAAATTGCTATATCTGAATCCCAAGAGAGGATGGCAGTAGTAGTAGATAAGGAAAATGAAGAGAGCTTTATCGCTGCCGCAAAGAAGGAAAACTTAGAAGCTACTACCGTTGCAGTTGTTACCCAAGAGGCTAGATTAAAAATGCATTGGAGAGGTAATACCATTGTCGATATAAGTAGGGAATTTCTTGATACCAATGGAGCGCCTAAAAGTAATGATGTCAAAGTATTATCTCCTGATGAGGAAGACAACTTCTTCACTAAGTCAAGTGAGGCTTGGGAAAAGGATGCACAAACTAAAGGAAATGTTAAAGATATATGGTTTAGTATGCTAGAAGATTTGAATATATGTAGCCAGAAAGGCCTGGTCCAGCGCTTTGATAGCACCATTGGGGCGGGCACTGTACTGATGCCCCTAGGTGGTAAGTATCAATTGACCCCAGCTGAGGGAATGGTAGCCAAACTACCTGTCTTTAAAGGAGATACCACCACTGGAACCATTATGGCCTTCGGATACAATCCCAATATAGCCAAATGGAGTCCCTTCCATGGAGGGGTATATGCCATTGTAGAGGCTATAGCCAAGATAACGGCAATAGGTGGAGATTTTAGAAGAGTCAGATTATCCCTTCAGGAATACTTTGAACGATTGGAGAAAGATGCCAAGAAGTGGGGCAAGCCTTTTAGTGCCTTGCTTGGAGCCCTTATGGTTCAGACTAAACTTGAAATTCCCGCCATAGGCGGTAAGGACAGTATGTCTGGTACCTTCAATGATCTATCGGTGCCTCCCACTTTGGTAGCCTTTGGAGTCACCACTTTGGATGTAAGGAATGTTATTTCACCAGAGTTTAAGAAGAGGGGTAGCCAAGTGGTCTTGATACCACTGGCCAGGGATAAATGGGACTTGCCAAACTTTGATGAACTTAAGACCAACTATACAAGGGTTCATGACCTAATAAATGATAAGAAAATATTGTCAGCTCATAGTGTTAGGTCAGGGGGAGTAGCCGAAGCTATAAGCAAGATGGCCTTTGGAAATAAAATAGGTTTTAGGTTCGGTGATGGGGTTAAATGGGAAAGCCTCTTTAGTCCAGACTATGGCTCTATAGTATTGGAGATCGACGAAGGACAGGATATTAAAGAGCTTTTCAGAGAAATTTCATATATAGAGCTAGGGATGACTATAGAGCAAGCTACTATAGAGATAGAAGGCCATAGCCTCGACCTTGAAGAGGCTGTTAGAAGATGGGAAGAGCCCCTCGAGGAGGTTTTTCCTAGCAGAGCTTCTTCGAAAGCTCAAAGTGGACCCAAATATCACTATAAAGAAGGTATAAAGATAAAACCAAGGATTAAGGTAGCAAAGCCTAGAGTTTTTATCCCCATATTCCCGGGTACTGCTTCAGAGTATGATTTGATAAAGGCCTTTGAAAGAGCTGGTGGGCTAGTAGAAAGCTTGGTTTTCAGGAACCTAAGACCCGGTGAAATAGAGGAGTCTATAGAGAGAATAGCTCAAGAGATAGAGAGATCCCAAATAGTAGTTATACCTGAGGGTATAAGTATAGGGGAAGAAGTGGAGCGAACCGGCCAATTCCCCGCTGCTATACTAAGGAATCCAAGGGTTTTTGATGCCATTATGGAGCATCTCAAGGAGAGGGACGGACTTGTCCTTGGCTTAGGTGGAGGATTTGAAGCCCTCTTAAAGCTTGGCCTTATCTCCAGCTATGATATAGATCTAACCCTTAATCCAACGGGCTTTCATATATCATCTATAGGAGAGGTAGAGATAACCTCCAATCTCTCGCCCTGGTTTAGCGAGGCAGAAGTAGGGGACAACTACACAGTGGCAGTATCACAAAGGCAAGGACAGCTGGTGGCAGATCCCAAGGACATTGAAGCCATGGGTAAGAGTGGACAGATTGCCACCCGGTTTGCAGATTTGAATGATGGTTCTATCTATGGAATAGAGGGCCTTACAAGTCCTGATGGAAGGATATTGGGTAGGTTGGGCCGTCCAGAACGCTTAGATAGCCATGTGGCAGTAAATATACCCAGTAAAAAAACCTATAATATATTTGAATCGGGAGTTGCCTATTATAGATAAAGAGATAAAGAATTTTATAAATAAAGATCGGGGATGCTTAAACATACCCGATCTTTATTATACTTTATATACTTTTACATATCTATATCTACTATACTTTATTTACTACTAGATATCTACTACACTCTATAGACTTCTACATATCTGCGAAGTTCTAGAGCAAGTTTGTTCAAATTCCTAGAGGAGGCAGCCATCTCTGCCATAAAGTTCTTTTGCTCTTGGGTAGTAGCTGCAATCTCTTGGCTAGCAGCAGCTGCTTCTTCCGAAACAGCAGATATATTTTGTATGGCATTTGTAACTTCATTTTTGTCCTGTTCCATAACAGCAATGGAATTACTAACTTCATTTATGCTATTTATAATATTTTCTATACCATTAGCTATAACATTAAAAGAGTTGGTGGTATGATCCACTGCTTCTGTTTGACGTTCTACAACCCCACCCATATTTTCTATCATATCGGATGCATTATCTGCTTCACTGATAATGTCCATCATCATTTCCTCTACCTGCTCCGTGGCTTGTTTACTGCTATCAGCAAGCTTTCGGACCTCATCGGCTACTACGGCGAATCCTCTTCCTGCCTCACCAGCCCTAGCTGCCTCAATAGCAGCGTTTAATGCCAACAGATTGGTCTGTTCTGCAATAGTATTTATGGTAGTAACAAATTCCCCTATGTTTTTAGATTTTTCAACGAAAGAGTGGATAAACTGAAATACATCTTCTGCGGTGCTAGCACTTTGTTCATTGGCTAACTTTAGAGTTTCAACAGCTGCCAGTCCTCGGGAGTTCAATTCCCTCATTTCTTCTGAGTCATTAGCAACTACTGTCGCGTTTTTTAATAGAAGGTCGATTTGGCTGGATAGATTATTGATAAGGTTAACCCCTTTTTCAGCTTCGCTAGCCTGCTCAGAAGCGCCGTGAGCTATATCATCCATGGTGCTGGACATATCATCCATGGAAAGATTAATTCTCTCTGAATTAGTGTTTAATAGATCTGAAGCTTGTACCAATTCTTGAGATATGGTCTTAAGAGAGCTCATAATGGATCTAAGGTCTTCAATCATGTTGTTAAAACCCATAGAGACAGATTCTAATCCATCAAACTGGTCAAGATCCAAGCTTTGGTTGAGATCCTTATTTTTTATACGTTGCATTATGTAGGCTACCGACTCTAGTTTGCTATTAGCTTCCATGACTAAGATATAAGTCATTATCTCGATGGCAACAATTATTAGAATAGCCATGGCTATGAACTGATATAATTTTAGATTTAGTATTAACATTATTATAAGGCTAATGATTAGTGCAAAAATTCCAGCTGAAAGGAAAGGGTATTTTATAGCAAATCTTAATCTCTTTTGTATAAACTCATTTATTGACTCCACACACATTCCCCCCAAAAATAATAATATTTACCATATTATATCATAATTTTTCTAGCTTGCAAGCAAAATTCAAATATGTCGAATAATAGTGTATAATGATATGAGAGATGATTCTAATTATATACAGTAAACTTCGGTATATTGTTGACACCAGCTGACTTGTTGTATACAATAAAACAAAAACAATATAGCCTTTAACTTTACGTTATTGTATATTTATCAGATTATAAGTAGGAGGTTAATCATGGGTAAAAATATAGTACAAAAAATTATAGGAAGCCACTTGATATCAGGAGAAATGGTGCCAGGGCAGGAAATTGCTATTTCTATCGACCAGACCTTAACTCAGGATTCCACTGGAACTATGGCTTATCTACAATTTGAAGCCATGGGTATTCCAAGGGTAAAGACTAAAAAATCTGTAGCTTATATTGACCATAACACTTTACAAGCTGGATATGAAAACGCTGATGACCATAAATATATTCAAACCGTTGCCTCAAAATATGGGGTTTACTTTTCCAGACCGGGAAATGGCATATGCCATCAGGTCCATCTTGAAAGGTTTAGCAGGCCTGGTTGGACCCTATTGGGTTCAGACAGCCATACCCCCACCTGTGGTGGAGCCGGAATGCTGGCAATAGGTGCCGGTGGTCTGGACGTGGCTGTTGCTATGGCTGGTGGTCCATACTATCTTACCATGCCTAAGGTATGCAGGGTAGTGCTTAAAGGGAAACTCAAGCCTTGGGCTTCCGCCAAGGATATAATTTTGGAAGTATTGAGACTTCTATCGGTAAAAGGTGGAGTAGGCAAGGTAATGGAGTATGCAGGTGAAGGGGTAAAGACCCTAACGGTTCCTGAGAGGGCAACCATTACCAATATGGGGGCTGAGCTAGGGGCTACTACTTCCATTTTTCCCAGTGATGAGCTAACCAGGGAATACTTTAAAGCACAGGGTAGAGAAGAGGATTGGATTGAGCTGATAGCTGATAGTGACGCACAATATGATGAGGAAATCGAGGTTGATTTAAGTCAGATAGAGCCTATGGTGGCCAAACCCCATAGTCCCGATAATGTTGATACTGTACAGAATGTGGGATCCATCAAGGTGGATCAGGTAGCCATAGGAAGCTGTACCAATTCTTCCTATTTAGATCTTATGAAGGTTGCTAGGATATTAAAAGGCAGAACCGTGCATCCTGACGTTAGCTTGGTTATAGCACCTGGCTCTAAGCAGGTATATACTATGTTAGCACAAAATGGAGCTATGGGAGACATGGTAGATGCGGGAGCGCGAATATTAGAAAGTGCCTGTGGTCCCTGCATCGGTATGGGACAGGCCCCTGCTTCCAACGCTGTATCCGTTAGAAGCTTTAATCGAAACTTCCCCGGACGAAGTGGGACAGCTAGTGCTCAGGTGTATCTAACCAGTCCAGAGGTAGCTGCTGTAACCGCCTTGACAGGGTATTTAGCCGATCCTAGGGATGTAGCAAAATATGAGGATATTGAGGATATTGTACTTCCTAAGGAGTTTCTTGTAAATGATAACTCTATTATTCCGCCGGTTGAAGATGGTAGTGAGGTGGAGGTAGTTAGAGGGCCCAATATAAAGCCTTTCCCCATTAACACCCCATTGTCCGACAAGGAGGAAGGCGTGGCACTATTGAAGATGGAGGATAATATAACCACCGATCATATTATGCCATCCAATGCAAAACTGCTACCCTATAGATCCAACATACCTCACCTATCGGATTATTGTCTGGCTCCAATAGATCCAGACTTTCCCGCCCGAGCCAAAGAGGCAGGTGGAGGTTTCTTAATAGCTGGACATAACTATGGTCAAGGTTCCAGTCGGGAGCATGCAGCTCTAGTACCTTTGTATCTAGGAATCAAAGGGGTTATAGCCAAGTCCTTTGCAAGGATTCATATGTCTAACCTTATAAATTCCGGGATATTACCCTTAACCTTTGTCAATGAAGAGGATTATGATGGTATTGATGAGGGGGATCAATTGGTAATTGAGGATGCTATCTCCCAGGTAAAAGCTGGAGATAAGCTTATAGTCCGAAATGTAACCAAGGGAAAGGATATAAAGGTCATGCTATCTCTTTCCCCGAGGCTAAAGAATATTATATTGGCAGGCGGAATGCTAAACTATACAAAGGCAAACTCATAGAATAAGTGGACTAAACAAAAGCCCGGTACTAGAATATTTTTTAGTACCGGGCTTTTATTATGCTAGATCCATCCATTCAAGGTAAAGACCTTCGAGTCTATTCTTATTATTATCATACTCTTGCTGAACATCAAGCATCTTATCTGTATTTTCATATAATGTAGGATCGGCCATCTTAAGTTCTAAAAGTTTAATCTTCTCCTCCAAATCATGAATCTCCTGTTCCAAAGCTTTTAGCCTTTCCTTTTGCTTTTTCTCGTTTTCCCTTTCCAAGCGCTGACGACGGCGTTGCTCCTTCAGGGCTGTCCGAGTAAGATGGGATGTCTCCTGGTTTTCATTGGCCAAAGCTTCCAAGGCTTTTCTCTTGTTTATGTAATCCTGATAATTACCTAGATACTCTGTAATCCCTCCTGATTCCAGAAGAATTATACGGTTAGCAATTTTATTCAAAAAATACCGATCATGGGACACCATAAGAATGGTTCCAGGATACTCTGATAGGGCTCTTTCCAATTCTTCACGGGATTCCGTGTCTAGATGGTTGGTAGGCTCGTCCAACATAAGGAAATTATTATTAGCCAAGACTAGCTTAGTAAGAACTAGATGTCCCTTCTCCCCGCCGCTAAGGGAGGAAACTGGCTTATAGACATCATCTCCCTTAAATAGCCTGGCTGCGAGGGCATTGCGTATTTGGGTTTCTGTCATATGGGGGAAACTGTCCCACAGCTCATCTATTATAGTATTTTTGGGATTAAGACTGGTCAATTCTTGATCATAATAGCCAATCTCAACTCCAGCCCCTATTTTGACGGAACCGGCCGTTGGGGCTATTTTATCTAGGATAATCTTAAATAGGGTAGACTTTCCACAGCCATTCGGTCCAATTATAGCCACCCGATCACCAAGACGAAGGTTAAAGCTGATATCTTTAAATAAGAGATTACTGCCAAAAGCTTTTGACAATGAATCAACCATCAGAACATCCTGACCGCTCTGTCTATTTATTTGGAAGGAAAAATGTATTTCATCAGCCTGGTATACCTTGTCCACCCTTTCTATCTTATCAAGCATCTTTTGGCGACTTTGGGCAGCTCTAATGCTCTTCTCACGGTTAAATGAGCGATAGCGTTCTATTATTCTCTCTTGTCGGGCGATTTCCTTCTGCTGGACTTCATATTCTTTTTCATGCTGTGCTATCCACAGGCTTTTTTGCTGCTGATAGGAAGTATAGTTTCCATTATATAATCGGCATCTGGTATTTTCTATCTCCAAGATATTATCGCAGAGGGCATCCAGGAAATATCTGTCATGAGAGATTATCATGATAGTACCAGGATATGATGTAAGATAGTCCTCTAGCCACTGCATTGCATCCAAATCCAAATGATTGGTAGGCTCATCCAGGAGCAGTAGATTTGGCTTTTCCAATAATACCTTTGCCAGGGCTACTCGGGTTTTTTGGCCACCGCTTAGGTGTTCGATTGGCATATGAAACTCTTCAGGTGAAAATCCGAGACCGGTAAGTACACCTTTTATATAGCTTTTATAGCTATATCCATCTTGTTCCTCAAAGGATTCCTGAAGTTTTGAATATTCATCAAGGAGCCGGGCATATTCTTCCTTGTCCATGGAGTCATAATGGGCCATTTGCTGCTCCATTTTCCTTAAGGTCTCTTCTAGTTCCAATAAAGGCATAAATAAATGTATAAGCTCATCCCAAATGGTTTTATCGGATTCCAATACGGTGTTTTGAGGTAGATAGGATAGGCTTGTATCCTTAGCTTTATATATTTCACCGCTGTCCGCATCCAGGAGCCCTGCAATTATCTTGAAAAGAGTTGACTTTCCGGCACCATTTCCTCCTATGATGCCCATACAGCGGCCAGCTTTGACGCTAAAGGTTATTTGATTTAGTATTATATCAACCCCAAAGGATTTGGTGACCTGATCACAGGCAAGGATTATCATTTGCTTTTCAGCCTCCTAATTAATGGCATAATTTATACTAGATCACAAAACTTAGTCTATGTAATAGACTCCAGTCCTATAGTCATACTAGTCATAGATTAATTATCTTTAGTTTCAATACAATACAAATAATAATAACAGAAAACCGCAAAAAATAAAAGCCACTCACAGATAGAGGCAAAGGCATCTGGAAAGGTTGTGCTGTGAAATAGACTGTAGGAGGGCTATTGGTTAATCTAATTCTCGGTATTCCTTAGGGGACATATTGGTTATTTTTCTAAAATTCCGGTGGAAGGTTCTTAAGTTACTGTAGCCACAATCAAGTGCAATTTCACCGATAGGCTGATAGCTATTTTTTAACAGGTAGCATGCCTGGGAGATCCGATAATTATTTAAATACTGGGTAAAGGTCATGTTCATCTGATCAACGAAAAGCTTTGATAAATAGGGATAATCGTATTTTAGATGCTTTGCAATAGTTTTTAAGGTGCAATCAGTAGAATAATTTTGCTCTATATAAAGCAGGATTTTGTAAAGTGCCTTGGTTTGAGGCGACTGATTAACTGGAGAAAATGATTTTTGACTTATCAATTCAGCAGAAAGAGCATATAGAAAGCTTTTTTGGCTATAGATGCAATTAAGCTTTTCAAGATCCGGCTTTTCCTTTAAATGCAATATATTGTCGTCGGGAATAAGGCCCTTGTAGTTAATGTAAAAATCTCCGATTAATTCAGGGGAGAATAGGATGATTATAACCTGAGAACAATCAGCAACTTTGAATTCATGGATCTGATTTGTAAATATAAAGGCTAAATCATTTTCTTCCAATTGATATTCTTTCTGATCAATAGATACGTATAACTCACCGCTGTTTACATAAATTAGTTCATAGGCTCGATGAAAATGAAAGGGAAACTGATGACTTTGTAGTAAGAAATATCGAAACAATTCCTTTTCGTTCACTCCATGTTGTTCAAAAATCACCATAATAGATCCCCCCTATTAAAAGTCTAAAGAACACTAATATTGTCTTAAAGTATACTACTTTAACATAGAATTGACAAGCTGGATATATCAACAGGAAAGGTCCCAAATCCAGAAAACTCCTTAAAGCAAGCCAGGTATTGCAAATGAAGAAGGCAAGTGTAGTGGATAGAAAACTTATCTTAAAGTCCTATTCTTCTATTACAAAAGAGACAGGCGGCTTTAGACGATTGGATTGACACCAAAAGCTATTTGATTTAATATTACATTAACACCATAAAATTTGGTGACTTGATTACCCATAAAAATTATCATTGTCACCTCCCGAAGAAAAAACTATGTGCGATTTAGTAAAAAACCTATCCCATGCTTACAGGGCGATAATTGTTTAACTGGTATAATAAGAATAAGAATGGGATTAGATTCATAATTGAATAATTGAAGATTTGATCAATTGACAATACTTATAGGAATATGTAAAATGAATATATATCGTTAAAAAAATAACAATAATTCAAGAGACATGAGAATCCTAAAATTCAATCAGCCTATTAAAAATAAGGGACAAATTTAGGGAGGTAAAATCATGCAAAAGAGTAGTAGAGTTTCAGAAGCAGTTATTAGAAGATTACCTAAATATTATAGGTATTTAAAAGATATGCAAAAGAGCGGTGTGGAAAGAATTTCATCGAAAGAACTGAGCAAGAAGATGGGATTGACGGCTTCTCAGATTCGCCAGGACTTCAACTGTTTTGGTGGCTTTGGCCAGCAAGGATATGGATATCATGTAAGCGAGTTGTGCGATGAAATCAGAAAGATCCTAGGGCTGGACAAGGAATATAATGTAATTATTGCAGGTGCAGGCAATTTGGGCCAGGCCCTGGCCAACTACGTAGGCTTTGAAAAAGAAGGCTTTAATATTAGGGCTATGTTTGATGTGAATCCTCGTTTAGTAGGTCTATCCATAAGAGGAGTTCAAATATTGGATATAGACTCTATGGGTGATTACATTGTTAATAATGAAATTCAGGTTGGAATAGTATGTGTTCCAAAGGCTAAGGCTCAAGAGGTAACCGATGAGATGGTAAAGCGAGGCATAAAAAGCATATGGAATTTTGCACCTGTAGATGTGGAAATTCCTGAAAATGTTGCAGTGGAAAATGTTCATTTAAGCGATACTCTATATACTCTATCATATAAAATGAACGAAGATTAAATTAAATGAAGCAGGACAAAGACTCCTTGTCAAAATAATAATGGACGGTGAGGGTTATATGAAAAAGGCACAGGACATTATAGGACTTCCTATAATTAGCATTGATAAGGCCGTTGTATTAGGAGAGGTAAAGGGCTTCCTAATAGAACCTAATGAGGGAAAGATTAAATATTTACTTATAATGGATGACAAGTGGTACTTAGGAGGCAAATTAATAGCCTTTGATAGCATTCTTTCAATAGGTCGAGATGCCATTACCATTCATAAGGAAGAGGACCTTCAACAATTCTCAGAAGTTCAAGATGCTATTGAGCTTGCTGAAAAGAGCATTACAATAGTTGGCGCTAAGGTATTTACTGAAAAAGGCCAATATATGGGCACTGTAACCGAGTATTTTATTAATGGAAGAGATGGCAAGATTTCCAGATACCAGCTGGATGACGGGCGTGGATCTATTCTAATAGAGCATCCCAAGATAATATCCTTTGGCAGCAAAGCATTGGTTGTCGAAGAGGAATTAGTAGAAGAAAAATTAATAGAAGAAGACCAGATTATAAAGAAAACTGAGCCAACTATTCCAAGCAGCACACAACTATTTGAGGAAAAGCAAAGGCAGTTTTTGCTAGGGCGAAAGGCCAAAAAAAGGGTCTTGGATCAATCAGGAAATATTTTGTTGGAGGAAGGTCAAGTAATAAGCAAGGAGATATTGGATAGGATTAAGGATAAGAACAAGATAATTGAACTGACCATAAATACCATGTAAAATTGAGAAGAACCCACCTGTAAAATGGTGGGTTCTTCTATTTATGCAGGAAAAAAGTTGTTACAATATATTAAACTAGAGTTAAGTAAATATTAATAAAATTAAATATATGCTTCAAGCTATTAACTTTTTGGTCTTTTCCAAATAAGTCTATTTACTTTTTAAGCCACATATCTTATGATAAATATGCAAATAAAGTGCCGATGGAGGGAACTTAAATGGAAGCAGGAACAAAGACTGGGAAAAATGTATGGGGCAAGGCTCTTCTGGCCTTCTTATTGATAGTTTTGATTGTAGCTGTCGGGGGCATAGCTACATACATTTACCAGACATTAAATATAGATACCTTCTATGAAGGTGTAGAGGTGGATGGCCTTGCTTTAGGAGGTATGACCAGAGAGGAAGCTCTATCTGCAGTACAGGATCTTAATCAGCTGGATTTGGATAAGATTAAGATAGTGCTAACCCATGGTGATATGAAATGGGAGTACGGCTATGAGGACGTCAATGCCCAAATAGATATTGAAGAGGTTGTTGATGAGGCTTATTTAGTCGGGAGGCAGGGGACTTTTCTTGAGAGGATTAAGGAAATCTACAATACTTCTCAAGAACCTGTAAGTTTTGAAACTACACTGACTTATGATGTTTCCCAATTAAGAGATGAGGTAGAGGCCATAGCCACCCAAATAAACGAAGAACCAGTAGATGCAACTATAGAATTCCATCCTGACAAAGAGGAAAAATTTACTTTAACACCAGAGAAAATAGGAAAAGGAATGCTAGTGGATAAAACCATGGAGGATTTAATAGCTCGAGTTGATGCTGGAGATTTTTCAATCTATGAGATACCTACACAAGAGCTGGAACCTCAATATACTGTGGATGAGATGCAGACTTGGACCAGCAGAATAGCCTACTACTCAACCAAATTGACAGATAATAGCTATAGAAACCATAATATTAAGCTTTCGTCAAGCGCATATTATAATGTTCGATTAGACCCGGGCGAGGTATATTCCTTTAATGATGCCACAGGTCCTAGGGGAGCGGCTCAAGGATATAAGGCGGCACCGGTAATAAAGGAAGGTAAAAGATTTGAAGACGAACCTGGAGGAGGAAACTGTCAATCATCCACTACCATCTATGGTGCAGCTCTCAGAGCAGATTTGGAGATAGTGGAAAGGGCACCCCATTCTATACCCTCTACTTATACAGACATTGGGACTGATGCTACGGTGAATTATCCCTATGCTGACATAAAGTTTAAGAATAATAAGGATACACCGATTTTCATTACTAGATATATTTCCGGGGGTAGGCTCCATGTAGAGATTTACGGCAAGCAATCTGATGAATACGATAAGATAGAAGTAATAGGTGTAAAGACCAGTGAGTCAGCGGTACCAGAATATAAGATAGTAGAGGATCCGACCCTATATGAAGGCCAGGAAATTATAGAATTTAAATCTCGACCGGAAATCAAAGCCGTATCCTATAAGATATACTATAAAGATGGTAAAGAGATAGAACGGGTTAAGGTGGCAAACTCCCGTTATCCAAAGGTTGTGGGGCAAAAGAGGGTAGGCACCAAGGAGAGGCCTGTAGACCCTGCTGACAAGGAAGCCCAAGAAGAGAAAGAGAATAAACAGGATGAGACTTCGACTAAACAACCTAAAGAAGAGAGGGATGAAGAACCACCTGCTCCAGAAGACTAATTAAATAATTGCTGTATATTACTCCCGCTTCTATGCGGGAGTTTAATTTTTATCCTTTTAATTTGGGAATTATTCCTTTATAATGTTATGATAATCATAGGAATAATAGTTAAGGGTACCCATAAGCATAAAAAAGAGCTGGTATCTTCTTATTCTGGTCTATTTTATATGAAAGGATAGAGTAATGGATGAATCATGAATGGGGGCGTGAAGGCGACATCATAGAAGGCGAATACGAAATAATAGAGGAAAGATATGCAGAAGATGTATATACCGATCCAAAAGGGCAGTTTGTAGAGACCGATAATAGGACTCCCTATGTAACCTATATAATCCTTGGGATAAATATTGTTCTTTGGTTACTGATGTCCTTTATCGGATTGATAATGGGCTGGAATCAAAGTCTACAACTTTTTTATTTTGGTGCTAAGGTAAATGAACTGGTGGTTCAGGGAGAGTATTGGCGATTGTTTACAGCCATGTTCTTACACATAGGATTGTTGCATCTATTTTTCAACTCCTATGCTCTATATTTATATGGACCAGCAGTAGAGAAGCTGTTTGGTAAGGTGAAGTTTCTAGTAATATATATAGTTTCGGGTTTAATGGGTAGTTTACTGAGCTATCTATTTAGTCCCAATCCTGCGGCGGGAGCTTCGGGAGCCATCTTTGGACTTATGGGCTCCTTGTTATACTTTAGAAAGGAAAAGAGGAATCTCTTTCAGAGGATATTTGGTCCAGGATTGCTTATGATTATAGGTATCAACCTAATGTATGGTTTTATCCAACCAGGGATAGACAATTGGGGTCATATAGGTGGCCTATTAGGGGGCTTTCTAACAGGTAACGCTCTAGGACTATATCGTGTCAGGGATAAGGAATATGGCAAAAAGATTCTTATATGGCTGCTTATCCTGCTGATATTCACTTTAGGGCTGGGGTATGGTAAGTTTAAGTACAGCAAGAGCATCTACCTAAGTCAGGCTTATGAGGCCGCCCAAAGAGGGGATATAGGTACAGCAAAGGCTTATATAGAGAACCTTTCTAGTAGAGACTATAAAGATCCTCAGGTGCAGAAAATCATAGAAGCTGTCTATATTGAGGATATCAATAATAAGCTGAGTCAAGGACAATTGGATGAAGCCTTAGGGTCTGTCAATACTTTGATAGATTATTATCCTAATGAAGCCAATTATTATTACTATAGGGGTCAAGTTTACGAAGTCTTAGAAGATTATGAAAAGGCCCTAGAAGATTATATTTATGTCACTGAAACAATAAAGGACGTTGAGGAAATATGGTACAGGGCAGGGAAAGCTGCATATAATAGTGGAAATATAGCCGAGTCCAGGGAGTATATGGAAGAAGCATTAAAAATAAATCCCAATTACGAGGATGCTAAGGAGTTCTTGGATAGTATTGTGGATATGGTCTAGAAAGGAAATAGGTGGTGGGGGAATGGACAAGGTATCATTAATAAAGTGTAATAGCTATGAACTGGATGAGGTAGAAGATGCCCTTGAGAAAAGTCTTAGGCTAATTGGGGGCATAGACAGCTATATAAAACCTGGAATGAAGGTTCTGGTAAAATGTAATCTCCTCATGAAGAAGAAGCCAGAGGAATGCACTACCACTCATCCCACAGTAGTGGAAGCTTTGGTGAAGAGGCTACAGGCCATAAATGCTATACCCATAATAGGGGATAGTCCAGGAGGGTTATTTACTCCAAGGCTTCTAAGTGGCATATATACCGCCAGTGGTATGGCGGATGTGGCTCAGCGTACAGGAGCAGAGTTAAACTATAACACCAATTCCATGGAAGTTAGTTATCCAGAAGGTAGAGTAGTGAAGAAACTCACTGTTATGGAGCTTTTAAAAGAGGTAGATGCAGTTATAAGCGTGGCCAAGCTTAAAACCCATGGAATGACCCTATATACAGGGGCTGTGAAAAATCTATTTGGTGTTATTCCAGGCATGACAAAAGCCGAATACCATCTTCGAATGAAAAAGGTTGAAGACTTTACTGGAGCTTTGGTCGATATATGTGGATATGTAAAGCCTGTATTATCTATAATGGACGGAGTCATGGGTATGGAGGGAGATGGGCCATCAGCAGGGACTCCTAGAAAGATAGGGGCGATACTGGCTAGCGATAGTCCTTATGCTCTAGACCTGGTCTGTGCATCCCTTGTGGGTATTGACCCTGAAAGAGTACCCACTGTTCAGAGGGCCGTTGAAAGGGGATTGTCTAGCTATGACTTAGATGATATTGAGCTCTTGGGAGACTCCTTTGATGAGCTTCTTATTGAGGACTTTAAGCTTCCAGTAACAGGGGAAATTAGTTTTCTCCATAGGGCATTTGGTAGCAATAGTCAATTGGCGTCCTTTCTAAATCATCATCTGGGGCCTAAGCCCTACTTTAACTATGATGAATGCATCGGATGTGGGGACTGCCAGCGCTATTGCCCTCCTAAGGCCATTGAAATGGTCAATAGAAAGCCGGTAGTAGATCTTAAAGAGTGTATACGCTGCTACTGCTGCCAAGAGCTTTGCCCCAAGAAGGCAGTGGATATAAGAAGAAGTTGGTTTTTTAAGGCCTTCAATTAATATCTTTTGATTGTTCAATAACATCTGACTTCTAGGTTCTAATTCTTAAATCGGCAAAGCTATTCACTTATGAATAGCCCATTATGCTCAATAGATGTTACCTAAAATACCTTACTTAGAAAGAGCAAACCCCGGATACTTTGTATTCCGGGGTCTAGTTCTACCTAAATGATAAATCCTGCACTAGCTAAGAATTTATTAAAGGCATGTCTGCCTCCCTCATCACATTTAAATACGCCGGCATCCTTTAACACTTGCTCGCATTTCTGGCCTACAGCATTTTGAATTATAGTTTGAGCTTCTTCCTCATTATTATGAGATCCATGTTTATCAAGCAAATCTTTGATCCACCTGCTGTGTATGTGTAGGGGGTGGTCCTTGGATGAAAGCATCTCCCTATCTAGAGTCGCTTTGCCTGTCAGAAATTCTATAATTTGAGATAGCTCCTTTTGTAGTCGGCCAGGAAGTATGAAAAGTCCCATTACCTCAATTAAACCAATATTCTCTTTTTTGATATGATGAATTTCGGGGTGAGGATGGAAAATACCCAGGGGATATTGGGAGCTAGTTCTATTATTTCTAAAAACCAGGTCAAGTTCATAAAGCCCGTTTTCATTTTTTCGTGCAATAGGGGTTATGGTATTGTGGGGGATAACTTGTCCCTCTTTATCTAAGGATTGGCATAGTATATCCACTTCAGGGTCTGAATAGTCTCTCCAGAGATCCAGTATTTGGTCAGCTAGATCTACTAATACATGAGAATCATGGGAGACTAGGCGTAGGGTGGACATAGGCCAATTTAAGACTCCTGCCTTGACCTTGGAATATTTCTTGGAGGTCAAGTTGTATTCAATAGGAGCTTTTTCCATAGGAAAGGTATAAGAACCCCCTTGAAAATGGTCATGATTAAGGATAGAGCCTCCTACGATGGGCAAATCGGCATTTGAACCAATGAAGTAGTGGGGAAAGCTCTCTATAAAGTCAAAGAGTCTTTGGAAGGTTTTGCGGTTTAACTTCATAGGGACATGAGCTTCATTTAGTACAATGCAGTGTTCATTGTAGTAAACATAGGGTGAATATTGGAAATACCACTTTTCCCCTGCCAGCTCAACCGGGAGAATGCGATGGTTTTGACGTGCAGGATGATTTACTCTGCCTGCATATCCCACATTCTCAGGGCAAAGGGCACACTGAGGATAGCCTATTTGAGGAGCCTTCTTCTCTGCTGCAATGTCCCTAGGGTCCTTTTCAGGCTTAGTCAAGTTGATGGTTATTTTGAAAGTACCATAGTTACTATCAAAGGACCATTCTTTATTTTTTATAATTCGGTTGACTCTTATATAGTCGGATTTTTGACATAGATTATAAAAATAATCAGTAGCCTCTTTTATGCCTTGGCTTTCCTTTATTTTATTGAACCTATCAATTACCTGTGAAGGCCAGGGGGTAATAATGCCCATGATCTTAGAATCCAACAAATCTCGGTAAACCAAGCTGTTATCAGGAATTATTCCTTCTTCTGCTGCGTAATCCAGAATCTTTTCTAAAATAGGAGTAGCAGTACCAGGAATATCATGATCAAGGGGAATATGCCTGTCTCCCCAAGGTTGGGGAATATCTAGCAGATCCATCAGTTGATTCCGCAAGTAAATAATATCTTCAACACCTATCATTTGGTTCTTAAGACCATAAGCTAAGAGCTTCTCTATTAGCTTAGCTACTTCTTTCTTACTGTAGGTCATAGGATAACCCTTCCTTTCAAAACTATATCTATATTTTCTCAAAATCACACAAGGCACCCAAATAATTAATTCAATGTCAATTCAATTATATAGAGTAATAAATTCTTATTCAACTACTTGGCATATGAATAGCTAGGTTACTGGAGTAAGACTTCTGTCTATGGATTGTATTAATAAGGAGCTGGCGATATAATTATAATAGAAAGAAGGTAGACAGCGATTTAATCATCAGATGAGCTTAAATAATGCAATAAGAATGTGAAATAGCATGGACGGTATAGAAGAAGGGAGAAATTTCATGTCTATATTAATTACCGGCGGTGCCGGATATATAGGAAGTCATACTGCTTGGGAACTTAAGGCTCAGGGCAGGGATATAGTAATATACGACAACCTTAGTAGGGGGCATAGAGAGGCAGTTAAGGGTATGCCTCTAGTAGTGGGGGATTTGATGGACACTTCCCTCTTGGAGAAAACCATGGATGAATATAAGGTTGATTCAGTTATTCATTTTGCAGCAGAGAGTCAAGTTGGAGAATCCATGACTGACCCACAAAAGTACTATATCAACAATGTGTCAGGAACACTAAGCTTGCTAAAAGCAATGAAGGAAAAGAGTGTTAATAAAATCGTCTTCTCCTCTACAGCAGCAACTTATGGGGAGCCGGAAAGGATTCCCATTGATGAAGCAAGCAGGAAGAATCCTACCAGTGTGTATGGACGAAGCAAGCTTATTATGGAGCAAATCTTGACGGATTTTGATATGGCCTATGGCTTAAGATATGTAGCTCTTCGCTATTTCAATGCTGCGGGAGCCCATATTTCTGGAGAAATAGGGGAATGTCATAACCCAGAAACCCATCTTATTCCTATAATCATGCAGGTATTGTTGGGACAGCGGGATGAGATTAGTATCTTTGGAACTGATTATCCAACGCCTGATGGAACCTGTATACGAGATTATATACACGTAACGGATTTGGCTCATGCACATATTCTAGCCCTAGATGCTCTCTACCAGGGAATGAAGTCCAAAGTATATAATCTAGGTAATGGTAACGGTTTCTCGGTCAAGGAAGTAATAGATACGGTGGAGAAGGTAACGGGTAAAAAGATAAAAAGAGTTGAAAAGGATAGAAGGGAAGGGGATCCCGCCATACTAATTGCCAGCTCAGATAGAATAATTAAGGAGTTAGGATGGGAACCAGGCTACAATACTCTGGAGGAGATTATCCAAACTGCTTGGAATTGGCATAGTAATCATCCCGATGGATTTAAGCAATAAAGGTTAATTTTTGATTACGGTGGACAAAAGGATATTTACTAAGGTATGGGAGGAAAAAGAGGAAAATGGGTAATTTATTTGTCAAGCTCTATGGCGATGATGATAAAATGATTGAATATCAAGAAAGACGCTACAAAGAAATATTAGTCAAGTATCAAGAGCTATTTCCCCATAGCTCAGATGAGATTCAGGTCTTTAGTACCCCGGGTCGCACTGAAGTGGGAGGCAACCATACCGACCACAATCATGGGCAGGTACTGGCAGCAGGAGTTAATTTAGATACAGTAGCGGCAGCGTCCAGGTCAGGGGACTCTATTATAACCCTGTATTCAAAAGGGTATGAGGAAGCTTTTATAGTGGATACCAAGGATCTGGTAGTCCGTGATGAGGAGAAGGAAACTACCCTTGCCTTGATTAGGGGTATTGCGGCTAGATTTAAAGAACTGGGCTATGATATTGGGGGGTTCAATGCCTATATTTCAAGCGATGTCTTGGTCGGATCCGGCCTTAGCTCCTCCGCCTCCATTGAGGTGCTATTGGGAACCATTTTAAACTACCTATATAACCATGGGAAGATAGACCCAAAGCTATTAGCCATGGTAGGACAGTATGCGGAGAATGTATACTTTGGCAAGCCATCGGGTTTAATGGATCAAATGGCTTGTGCTGTAGGCGGTTTTGTTACCATAGATTTTAAAGATCCTAGCAATCCCCTGGTTAGGAAAATTGACTTTGATTTTGGAAGCCAGAATTACAGTCTACTGGTGGTGGATACAGGGGGTAGCCATGCGGATCTTACCGAGGACTATGCAGCTATACCTGGAGAGATGAAGGCAGTTGCCAAGGAGCTAGAGGCGGAGGTATGTCGGGAGCTTACCAAGAAGAAGATTCTAGAGAATATCCCTCTGCTTCGTCAGAAAGTAAACGATAGGGCGGTATTAAGGGCACTACATTTTTTAAATGAAAACCATAGGGTAACCCAGCAGGTAAAAGCTCTGGAGGAGGATAATTTTGAGGAGTTTTTGAAACTGGTCAAGGAGTCGGGGAATAGCTCATGGAAGTGGCTGCAAAACTGTTATACAAGCCATAATCCCCTGGAGCAGGGTGTAACCCTGGCCTTAGCTATTACGGAGGATTTTATCCATAAGGCAGGGGTGGGGGCGTGTAGAGTTCATGGTGGAGGTTTTGCAGGAACGATACAGGTATTCTTGCCTTCAGAAAAAGTTCAAGAGTATATTGAGACAATAGAGCCCATGCTTGGTCAGGGAGCTGTAACCCTACTTAACATTAGGCCTTTTGGCAGTATGAAGGTAGACTTAAATAGTCTTGAATTATAAAGAATAATCTAGAAATATTTAGAAAACGCAAGTTATTTTCCTGGGATAGGCAATAAAGCTACCTATCCAATCTTTTTGAAAAAGTACTAACTTTGACTTACTTTGACCTTTGCAATATAATATAAACAAATGAAAGAGGATACAATAAAAATAAAGTATTAGCGAAAGGAGAGTTTTCTATGAGAGATCTTACCCCTTTTAGGAGAAGGAATGGATTATCCACAATGGATTTTTTTAGGGACTTTTTTGGAAGAGATTTGGTTGATGACTTTTTTGCCAGCAGTACGTTACCCGTAGGAATGGCTGGGGGCTTTAGAGCTGATATAAAGGAAAACGATAAGGAATATATAGTGGAGGCAGAGCTTCCCGGCTATGATAAAGATGATATAGAAATCAATCTGGTTGATGACCGATTGACTATCTCGGCGCAAAAGAGTGAAGAGGTAAAGGAAGAGAGGGACAATTACATTAGGAGAGAGAGGCAAGTAGGACGGATATCCAGGTCCTTCATGGTAGCCAATATCAAAAACAAAGATGTAAAAGCAGAATACGTAGATGGCCTACTCAGGATAGTCCTTCCCAAGGATGAAGAAGGCAGACGGCGCAGCACAAGAATTGACATACACTAATGGATTGTGAAACAGACCCTGAAAATGATGGGTCTGTTTTTTGTTTAACATTCTTTTAGACGGGTATTAATTGTTCACTAGAGAAGGAACTCCAAGGAGAAGGAATACTCTTGGAAGTCCAGTTATCAAAGCTTGAATTTATTCTATAGAATTTGATAAAATAGATAGAAGGAAGGATGGTGCTAGATGAGACAAAACCTGGTTTTTGATAAGGTGACTATAATCGGTGCAGGATACGTTGGGGCTACTACAGCTTATGCTTTGATGATGGGAGGTACTACGTCTGAGATTGCTATGATTGACTTAGACCAAGAGAGACTGGCCGGCGAAGTCATGGATCTTAATCATGGTGTGGTGTTCGTTCCTCCTGTTAAAGTCTATGCGGGAACCTATGAGGATTGCAAGGATTCCAATATTGTTATAATTACTGCTGGGGTAGGTCAGAAACCTGGAGAAACTAGGATAGACCTACTGAAAAGAAATATAGAAGTCTTTAAAGATATTGTACCTAAGGTAGTGGAAAAAAACAACAAATGTATTATACTAGTGGTTACCAACCCTGTGGATGTTTTGACCTATGCTAGCTTAAAGATATCCGGCCTGCCACCAAGCCAGGTTATAGGCTCAGGTACCGTACTGGATAGTGCTAGATTTAAATATCTTATTAGTGAGCACTGTAATGTAGCTGCTAGTAATGTGCACGCATATATAATAGGGGAGCATGGAGATACAGAGGTGCCTGCATGGAGCATAAGCAATATAGCAAGCATGCCCATAGAGAAGTATTGCATACAATGCGGTAGAGGATGCGAGAGGGAATGTAAGGAGGCTATATTTAATGATGTCAAAAATGCAGCATATCGAATTATAGATGGCAAGGGAGCAACCTACTATGCCATTGGTTTAGCAGTTCGTAGAATAGTAGAAGCCATATTAAGAGATGAGAACTCTGTACTATCTGTATCTTCATTGATGGAAGGCTATTATGGGGTAAATGATGTATGCATTAGTCTACCAACCATTGTTAATGAACATGGAATCGCTAAGGTACTAGAACTACCCTTAAGCGATCAAGAGATTAAAGGTTTCCAACATTCCGCAAAGACCATTAGGGAACTATTGGACCAGGTAGGTTTTTAGCCCATCTTATAAGAGATAGGCTGTGATCTGTCCAGTTTGAGTTGTCAAAACTTGTTGTGTAGATAAAGATAGAGGGGAAGTAAAAGGATAATGCCGTTACATGTTGTGTTAGTAGAGCCGGAGATTCCGCAAAATACTGGAAATATTTCTCGAACCTGTGCTGTTACAGGCTCAGTACTGCATCTGGTAAAGCCATTGGGTTTCTCCCTAGATGACAGATACTTAAAAAGGGCGGGTTTAGATTACTGGCACCTGCTGGATATTCGTTATCATGAATCTGTGGATGACTTTTTTAGGGAGTATCCGGAAGGTGATTTTTATTTCTCAACTACCAAGGGCCAGAGAGTTTATACTGATGTAGAATATACAAATGATAGTTTCATATTTTTTGGCAAGGAAACAGCTGGCCTACCAGAGGCATTGTTAAATAAATATCAAGATCGATGTGTCCGCATCCCTATGGATAGGAATGCCAGATCCCTAAACCTCTCTAATTCTGTGGCTATTGTTCTCTATGAGGCCTTGAGACAGCTAAATTTTCCGTTATAAAGCACTTTTTCTCTTGAAAAAGTATGTGATTTAATATACAATTAATATTGATGTTTACCCCTCCTTTTTATGGGAAAGGGTGGGTCAAATTGTGCTCCAATGGATAAAAATAGTCCAGAATAGAGTGAATTGAGGCTTGACGTTTTCCAAGGCTTACATAAAAAAATGTATTAGAACTCATAGAACTCTTTAAAAAGCGCTATACTATATTTCGAGGTATTTATTCTACGAGGACTTTGGAAGGGACTCTTGTTTTAACTGAAGAAGAGCTAGGGAAGATAAGCATAAGACCATATCTTTTATGGCAACTGTTGCAAACTAGCCAGGGAGTATCTTGATTTTGGACCAAGGGATTGCCTATGGGAGTATAATTTTACTTAGGTAAAATGCAAAATGGTTTGAACAAAGGCTTTAAATTATCTAACTAAGTGATTAGAGTCTAAGCCTTTGTTTATATATTTACTATAATGCTGATGGTCAGCAAAAAACATTAAGGAGGAATTATTAATGGCTGTAAAAGTTGCAATTAATGGTTTTGGGAGAATTGGAAGAAATGCTTTTAAAGTAGCTGTAGAAAAGTATGCCGATAAGATGGAGATAGTAGCCATCAATGACTTAACTGACTCTAAAACTTTGGCACATCTTTTGCAATTTGACTCCTGTTTTGGAAAATTTGAAGGAACAGTAGAAGTAAAAGATGATGCATTAGTAGTAAACGGCAAAGAAATCAAAATTTTAGCTGAGAGAGATCCTGCCGACCTTCCCTGGAAGGAAATGGGCGTAGATATTGTGATGGAATGTACAGGTATCTTCACTTCTAAGGAAACTGCTGGAAAGCACATTGAAGCTGGTGCTAAGAAGGTAATAATCTCTGCTCCTGCTAAGAATGAAGACATCACCATAGTAATGGGTGTTAATGAGGATCAGTATGATGCGGCAAATCATCATATTATTTCTAACGCATCCTGTACCACCAACTGTCTAGCACCTTTTGCTAAGGTTATACAAGACAACTTTGGAATAAATAAAGGTCTTATGACCACTGTTCACGCCTATACAAATGATCAGAGAATCCTTGATTTACCCCATAAGGACTTAAGAAGAGCAAGAGCTGCTGCTGAGTCTATTATTCCTACAACCACTGGTGCTGCTAAAGCTGTTGCATTGGTTCTACCTGAGCTCAAGGGTAAATTAAATGGCTTTGCTATGAGAGTTCCTACACCTACAGTATCAGTTGTTGACCTAGTAGTAGAGTTGGCAAAACCCGCTACTGCAGAGGAAATCAATGCTGCACTAAAAGAAGCTTCTGAAGGTCCAATGAAGGGTATATTAGGATATGAAGAAAGACCTTTGGTATCTATTGACTATAGAAAAGATGAAAGATCTTCTATTATTGATGCCCTATCCACCATGGTAATCGATGGTAATATGGCAAAGATAGTTTCCTGGTACGACAACGAATGGGGATATTCAAACAGAATCGTTGACCTTGTAAATTATGTAGCTGAAAAAGGTCTATAATTGTAAAAATATATTTACTGTTGGAAGCTAGAAGCTGGAAGCTGGGATTTAGATAATATTTTATCTATCTTTAGCATTCCAGTGTCTAGTCTCTAATGCTAAAAGGAGTGATTCCCCATGAATAAAAAGACTATTGAAGATATCAATGTAAAAAATAAAAGAGTATTGGTTCGTGTAGACTTTAACCTGCCACTTGATGGAGATGGAAATATCACCGATGACACCAGGGTTCGAGCTGCTCTTCCAACCATTAAATATCTTTTAGGTCAACAGGCTAAGCTAATCTTAATGTCACATTTGGGAAGGCCTAAAGGTGAGTTTAAGCCAGAATTCAGCCTTAAACCAGCAGCCAAAAGATTGAGTGAGCTACTGGGCCAAAGTGTAACCATGGCTGAAGATGTTATTGGTGAGAGTGCTCAGAAAGCCGTAGCCGAGCTTGAAGATGGACAAGTGGTACTTCTGGAAAATCTACGTTTCCATAAGGAAGAGACTGAAAATGATCCGGAGTTTGCAAAGGCTCTAGCCAGCTTCGGCGATGTCTATGTAAATGACGCTTTTGGAACTGCACATAGAGCCCATGCATCTACAGAGGGTGTTGCCCACTATCTACCGGCTGTAGCAGGATATCTAATCAAAAAGGAATTAGATGTTATGGGTAAGGCCTTAAGCAATCCAGAAAAGCCTTTTGTAGCCATATTGGGTGGAGCAAAAGTTTCTGACAAAATAGGGGTTATTGAGAATCTAATTGAAAAAGTAGATACCCTAATTATTGGAGGAGGCATGGCTTATACCTTCTTTAAAGCCAGGGGCTATGAGATAGGAAATTCATTACTGGAAGCTGATAAGGTGGAACTGGCTAAATCCTTGGAGGAAAAGGCAAGAGCCAAAGGAGTTAAGTTCTTGCTTCCTGTAGATAATGTTGTTGCTCAGGAATTCAAAGCTGACGCAGACAACAAAATTGTAGACAGCGATAAGATGCCTGCTGATTGGCAAGGCCTGGATATTGGCCCTAAAACTCGCGAACTCTTTGGAGCTGAGATAAAGAAGGCCAAGACCGTAGTCTGGAATGGACCTATGGGCGTATTCGAAATGCCTGCCTTTGCAAAAGGAACACAGGATATAGCAAAATATATGAGTGAGTGCGAGGGGACTACAATCATAGGTGGTGGCGATTCTGCAGCGGCAGTACAGCAGATGGGCTACTCAGATAAAATGACCCACATATCTACTGGTG
The DNA here is from genome assembly GCA_012518075.1 of Clostridiales bacterium. Classification (GTDB taxonomy): domain Bacteria; phylum Bacillota; class Clostridia; order Caldicoprobacterales; family UBA3941; genus JAAYTG01. Next base: position 31,615 of record JAAYTG010000107.1, read on the forward strand.
GAGGAGCTTCCTTGGAGTTTTTAGAGGGGAAGGTACTCCCAGGGGTAGCTGCACTTAACGATAATTAGTATTTATATAGAATTATTAACTATACCGCCCGGATTTCCGAGCGGTATAGTTAAGATGTGAGGAGAATAAAAGATGAGAAAACCCATTATTGCAGGAAACTGGAAGATGAACAAGACACCTTCCGAGGCGGTAGATTTGATAAATCAGCTTAAACCTCTAGTAGAAGATGCAGAAGCTGATGTGGTAGTCTGCCCACCATATGTTTGTCTGGCAGCGGCAGCTCAGGCTTTGGAAGGATCAAATATAGCCTTGGGAGCTCAAAATATGCACTATGAGGAAAGTGGTGCTTTTACAGGTGAGATAGCACCTAACATGCTTAAGGAACTTGGGGTAAAATATGTTATCATTGGACACTCTGAGAGAAGACAGTATTTTGCTGAAACTGATGAAACTGTAAACAAAAAGGTTATAACAGCTTTTGCTCATGGCCTTATACCCATTGTATGCGTAGGCGAAACTCTAGAAGAGAGAGAGCAAGGAGTTACTGAGAAGGTGGTAGAGGAGCAAACCAGAAAGGCTCTGGCTGGGTTAGATAGTGCCGACGCTGAGAAGGTAGTTATTGCCTATGAACCTGTTTGGGCCATTGGGACGGGTAAAACAGCAACCAGCCAACAGGCTAACGATGTGATCTCCTTTATTCGCAGTATAGTAGCAGATATGTTTGGAGAAGATGTAGCCGATAAGGTAAGAATACAGTATGGTGGTAGTATGAATGCCGGTAATGCCTCTGAACTTATGGCTATGTCAGATATAGACGGTGGGTTAATAGGGGGAGCCAGTCTAAAAGCTGAGGATTTTGCAAAAGTTGTAGAACATAAATAGATAATTGATGACTGTCTAGGTAAATAGGTTCTTTTATAATTTATAGGGCATAAGAATACGGTTAATATCTGGGTTCTTATAAGCTGTAATGAAGTTTACCTGGTGTTTATCTATACAGGACTTGTTAAGGAGGAACTTATGGCCAAAAAGTTAACTGCCCTAGTCATTATGGATGGGTTTGGATTAAGCGATGCAAAAGAAGGAAATGCAGTAGATCAAGCACGTACACCTAACTTTGATAAATATTGGAATGAATACCCTCATGGACAGATTCATGCTAGCGGGTTGGATGTTGGACTCCCAGAAGGGCAGATGGGCAATTCTGAGGTAGGACATCTTAATTTAGGTGCTGGTAGAATAGTGTATCAGGATTATACCCGTGTTAGTAAAGCCATAGAAGACGGTATATTCTTTAACAACCAAGCATTCCTAAAGGCCATAGATAACGTTAAAGCGAATAATTCCAGATTACATCTTATGGGTTTGGTATCTGATGGAGGCGTTCATAGCCATATAGAGCATCTATATGCTTTGGTGGAATTGGCAAAGCAGAAGGGATTGGATCAGGTCTATATCCACTGTTTTATGGATGGTAGAGATGTGCCACCAGCTAGCGGTAAGGATTATATTATTGCTTTAGAAGAAAAGCTAAGACAATACGAATTTGGGAAGATAGCAACTGTTATGGGTCGTTATTATGCCATGGACAGGGACAACCGTTGGGATCGGGTAAAGATGGCTTACGATGCTCTGGTGGAAGGACAGGGGGTATTTGCACAAAGCGGGGCTGAGGCCATGGATAAATCCTACAATGCCCAAGAGACCGATGAGTTCGTCAAACCTAGCGTGGTTCTAGAAAATGGTAAGCCAGTCACTACCATTGGGGAGAATGATTCTATAATATTCTTTAACTTTAGACCTGATCGGGCTCGTGAACTTACCAGAAGTTTTATTGACCAGGATTTTGATGGTTTTTCTAGGGGAAAAGGATACTTCCCGGTAACCTTTGTAACCATGACTCAATACGATGCTACCTTTGAAAATGTTCATATAGCCTTTTTACCTGATGAGCTGACTAACACATTTGGAGAGTATATAAGTAGACAGGGCAAAACACAGCTACGCATGGCTGAAACAGAAAAATATGCTCATGTAACATTTTTCTTCAATGGAGGGGTTGAAGTTCCAAACCAAGGAGAGGATCGGGTACTAATTCCATCGCCCCAAGTTTCTACTTATGATAAGAAGCCTTCTATGAGTGCTTTTGAAGTGACGGATGAGGCTGAGAAGCGGATAGCATCGGAAGAATATGATGTAATCATCTTAAACTTTGCTAATTGCGATATGGTAGGACATACTGGGATAATAGAGGCTGCTGTTGAAGCAGTAGAAACAGTGGATTACTGTATGGGAAGGATAGTAGAGGCTATTCGAAAGGTTGGAGGTAGCGTTATTGTTACTGCAGATCACGGCAACTCTGAGAAGATGCTGGATCATGCTACTGGTGAGCCACATACAGCCCATACCAGCAATCCTGTACCTTTCATCTTTATTGATGATAGCTTAAAGCATGCCACTATAAGGGAAGACGGAAGGCTATCCGATGTGGCACCCACCCTTTTAGATTTGATGGGGCTAGATAAGCCCGCTGAAATGACAGGGAAAAGCCTTATCGTAAGATAGGGTCAAATAAATTATTAATGGTTTAACTGGTTTAAACGAAAGGAGAAAATACCATGACTATTATTGATGTACTAGCAAGAGAAATTGTTGACTCTAGGGGAAACCCTACAGTTGAGGTAGAAGTATACTTAGAAAATGGTGGCTTTGGACGTGCAGCCGTGCCATCGGGAGCATCTACAGGTGCTTTTGAAGCTGTTGAATTAAGGGATGGAGATAAGGACAAGTATTTAGGAAAAGGCGTACAAAAGGCCGTAGACAATGTTAACGAAATAATTGCTCCTGAAATCATTGGTATGGTGGCACTGGATCAGGTGGGAATCGACCAATTGATGATTGACCTAGATGGAACCCCTAACAAGGGAAAACTGGGTGCTAACGCTATTCTTGGTGTTTCCTTGGCAGTAGCTAGAGCGGCTGCAGATGGATTGGGCATCCCACTATATCAATATATAGGTGGGGTAAATGCAAAGGTATTGCCCGTGCCTATGATGAACATCGTAAATGGTGGAGAACATGCTGACAATACTGTAGATATACAGGAATTTATGATTATGCCTGTTGGAGCCAAAAGCTTTAAAGAAGCTCTCAGAATGTGTGCTGAGGTTTTCCATAACCTAAAAGATGTTCTGAGTGCAAAGGACTATAGCACTGCAGTAGGTGACGAGGGTGGCTTTGCACCTGATCTTAAGACCAATGAAGAGGCTATCGAAGTTATAATTGAAGCAGTAGAAAAAGCCGGTTACAAGCCGGGGGACGATATTCGAATTGCTATTGACGCAGCTGCTACCGAACTCTACAATGAAGAAGACGGAAAATACCATTTTCCAGGTGAAGGGGTAGTTAGATCAGTGGAAGAGTTGGTAGACTACTATGCAAGACTTGCTGACAAATATCCCATCATATCCTTGGAAGACGGTATAGCAGAAGAGGACTGGGAAGGCTGGAAGCTGCTTACAGAAAAATTAGGAGATAAAATCCAGTTGGTGGGAGATGACCTATTCGTAACCAATACTGAGAGATTGTCTAAGGGAATCGACCTAGAGGTGGCTAACTCAATCCTTGTTAAGGTTAACCAGATCGGTACCTTGACTGAAACCTTAGAATCAATCGAGATGGCCAACCGTGCAGGATATACTGCAGTTGTATCCCATCGCTCTGGTGAAACTGAAGACACCACTATCGCTGACCTGGTAGTTGCTGTTAATGCTGGTCAAATCAAGACCGGTGCTCCTTCCAGAAGCGATCGTGTAGCTAAATACAACCAGCTTCTCAGGATTGAGGAAGAGTTGGGTGAGTTAGCTCAATATCCAGGTCTTGAAGCATGGTTTAATCTTAAAAACAAATAGTTTAGATTAGGATTAAGTTAAATTAAAAATATAGACAGAAGGAGGAGCTAAGTCCTCTCCTTCTGTATTTTGTTTTCTTGATTTTGGTATAACCCTGTGATACAATATTCCTATTATGATATATTGTTATCTTGTCCACAAAGGGAGGGATATTAGAATGGATGCACTTAAAATAGCTGCCACCATTTTACTAGTCTTATTTGAACTGTTTTTGATTATTGTGGTACTGCTTCAATCAGGAAAATCTGCTGGTTTATCAGCCTCCCTAGGCGGGGGGTCAGAAACCTTTTTTGGGAAGAACAAGGCGCGGAGTTTGGAGGGTAGGCTGCAAAGGCTTACAACCATATCAGCCGCTGGTTTTATTATTTTATCAATATTGCTGGCAATCCTAAGTTAAGTTTCAAAAAGCGACCCTAGTAGGTCGTTTTTTGTGTTTAGGGGAATAAATACATGAAACCTGCCAAGCATATGAGAAGTTAATTCTTGTTTAAAACTGATTGATTATATAGACGAGCAATGGTTAAAATAAATACAAAATAGTAATGAATTTAATTATGAAAGTAGTAGTGTAAAATTAGCACAAGAGGGTATTTATATAAGAATAAATAAAAAAGCATATGGAAAAACTGAGATACTAGGAGGAATGATATTGGATATTAAAACAAGAATATTAGAGATCTTAAAAGAAAGAAATACACCACCCCTATTCCCTGACCAACTGATGGAAATACTGGATATTACAAGGGAAGAGAGGGGAGTTTTTCTCGATATATTAAATGATATGGTAGAAGATGGACAACTGGTCATGACCCGAAAGAAGAAATATGCACTTCCGCAGACTCTGGGCTTATTGGTGGGTCGTTTACAAGGGAATGCCAGAGGATTTGCATTTTTTATTCCTGATGCAGAAGATGAAGAAGATGTATTTATTCCGGCTGAGAATCTAAATGGCGCTATGCATAATGATAGGGTTATGATTCGAGCCTTTAGGAATGGGCGTAGCAGTGCACGTTCTAGGGAAGGAGAAGTCTACAAGGTACTGGTTAGAGCTAACAAAACTGTGGTTGGAACTTTTGAAAGGGATAGGAACTTCGGTTTTGTAATACCTGATGATGCTAGGATCAGTAACGATATATTCATTTCAAAGGACAATATGCAAAATGCTGAGACAGACTATAAGGTAGTGGTAGAGATACTCAGATGGCCAGACTTGAGAAGAAATCCAGAAGGTAGGATTATCGAGATATTAGGCCACAAGGATGAGGCTGGTACCGATGTATTGTCGATTATCCGTCAATATAATCTTCCTGAGGAGTTTCCAGAGGAAATAATAAAAGTTGCAAATAAGATACCCCAAAAAGTATCCCAAGAGGATATAGCCAAGAGACGAGACCTTAGGAGTTTAAAAACCTTTACAATGGACGGTGCAGATGCTAAGGATCTGGACGATGCCATATCCATAGAGAAAGTGAAGAATGGCAATTTCAAATTAGGCGTTCATATTGCCGATGTAAGCCATTACATTTTTGCTGGCAGCCCTTTGGATAAAGAATCTCTAGCAAGGGGTACCAGTGTTTACCTGGTGGATCGTGTAGTACCTATGCTTCCTAAAGAACTATCAAATGGGATTTGTAGCCTTAATCCAGGGGAGGACCGTCTAACTATATCGGTTTTTATGGAAATAAACAGGCAGGGAAAAGTAGTAAACCATGAGATAGCTGAAACCGTTATTAGAAGTCATAAGAGGATGATATACGAGGATGTTACCAGGATACTGGTTGAAAGAGATCCGGAGCTCATGGCCGAATATGAAGGATTTATTGAGGAATTAGAAAATGCCAGAGAACTGTGCCAAATTCTGAGCGGCCGAAGGGCAAAAAGAGGTAGCATAGACTTTAACCTGGCTGAGACTCAAATAATATTGGATGATAATGGGAAGCCTGTTGATATAAGGCCTCTGGAGCGGGGAATATCCAATAGAATGATAGAGGAATTTATGGTAGTCTGTAATGAAACCATAGCAGAGCATATCCATTGGCAGGAAACTCCCTTTATATACAGGGTTCATGAAGATCCAGATATAGAAAAAATGCTGGACTTTAATGAGTTTATTCATAACTTTGGATATCATTTAAAGGGGATTGGGGAAGGAATTCACCCCAAGGTACTTCATAACCTATTAAAGGACATCAAGGATAAGCCAGAGGAAGGGATTATTAGCGCTGTTATGCTTAGATCCTTGCAAAAGGCAAAGTATAGTCACCAGAATCTAGGACATTTCGGACTAGCCTCCAAGAATTATTGCCACTTTACTGCTCCTATCCGCAGGTATCCTGATTTGATGATCCATCGGATTATTAAGGAATCCATACACGGTAAGTTGAACAAAAAAAGGCTGAAACAGTTAGAAGATATGCTTCCAGGCATGGCAATGCATTGCTCCAACCGAGAAAGAGTTGCCGAGGAAGCCGAACGAGATACCGATGATCTGAAAAAAGCGGAGTTTATGCTTGATAAAATAGGCGAGGAATTTGATGGTATTATCTCTGGAGTTACAAGCTTTGGACTATATGTTCAGCTACCAAATACCGTTGAAGGATTGGTACGTATAAGTTCCATAGAAGATGATTATTACAATTATAATGAAAAGCATTATTGCCTAATAGGAGAAAGAACAAGAAGGATATTCAGACTAGGAGATTCAGTCAAAGTCAGAGTAGTGAAAGTGGACATGGTCATGAGGAATATTGATTTTCTACTAGTTGAACCATAAAAATGGAAGGTGCCCATCCTTGACAGCATACCACCATTATGTTAATATTATTAAGCAACTAGTAATAATGCCCCTATTTGTTGACTACAACAGATAGGGTTATTTTATCGAAGTAGGTGTATAAGTTGGCTAGCGATGGCATTAAAGTTATTGCTCAAAACCGAAAAGCACGACATGATTATTTTATAGAGGAAACTATAGAGACAGGTATAGTACTTGCAGGTACTGAAGTTAAATCTATCCGCTTAGGTAGGGTAAATCTTAGAGATAGTTATGCCGATATAAGAAATGGTGAGGTTTTTGTTCATAACATGCATATAAGCCCTTATGAAATGGGGAATATAACAAATAAAGACCCAATTCGCAGCCGTAAGCTATTGCTCCATAAGAGGGAAATAAGGAGGCTTATTGGGTATGTACAGCAAAAAGGACTTACTTTAATTCCCACAAGGATATACCTAAAAAGAGGCTTAGTGAAACTGGAACTGGCTATAGCCCGGGGTAAGAAGCAATATGACAAACGCCAAGATATTGCTAGACGGGATGCCAAACGTGCTATGGATAGGGCTTTTAGGGAAAGCCAAAAAATATAATCAACTAGATGCTTATTAGTACTACCTACTTTTTGAACTCATATATTATATGGGGGCGTATTGGTTTCGACGGGGATAATAGAGGTGAGAGAAGCGAGCTGCGGATTCTGGGGCCGCATCAACAACCTGGAACTTAAATTAATCGCAAACAACGATAATTACGCTTTAGCTGCTGCTTAAAGCAGCTACGTTTCTCCTGTAGTACCCGCACTATAGGAAGAGGCGACAAATTAGCGGGGAACGAACCTAACAAAGCTTTGAGTTAGGCCGGAATTTATGAAGCTACTGAAGCCGGAATCCTGTCGGTGGGAGTCCGGTGGAGGGAATGAAAATACACTGACTGCGCTCGGAGATGCTTTCGCTGATATATCTTCGGACAGGGGTTCGACTCCCCTCGCCTCCACCAAATTGATAATAAAAATGGCAATTCATACCCAATTGCCAAAGAAAGTGAAGTAGCTGTACCCGTTGCGATAATCGGTACAGCTACTTTTCTCTATTCTAAGGGACAATAGACGAAGAGCTATAATCGTGGTATGATTTTGTTGGGGAGTCTCAACGATTCAGTGTATTCATCCTTTACTTTCCCAAATTCATTGAATTGTTGAATACTATTATGCGTAGAAGATGTCATACCATCGTTAACTATTTGTTTTAGCCGATAATATATTAATAGGATGCCATCTTTTCTTTGCAATTTTTAATTATATTGATAGTTAATCAATATAAGATCTTACAGCAATTTTACACAGATTAGGGCAATATTTACTGAAAGCGTGGCTTTCATTTTGAGTTGGATAGTTTACTAAGTTGTATATTAACCATTTCGTTTGTTTCGTTTATTCTTTCAGTTATTTCTAAATAATCTTGCTCTAAGTTATTCAAGTCATCTAAATCGCCCATTCCATGGTCAAATATTAAAGAGAATTCACTCATTAGCGATTTTATCCAATATGAATATGAGGCTTTATGTATAGTGGCATAACTTGCTTTGAGTTTGTCACCTTCGGGTGATGGTAGTGTTAACTAGGCTATGAAAACACAAAAACAAAAGAATGAACCTTGAAAAGAGAAAAATATACCGGCTTGACAATGTGCGTTAGCATACATTTGCATTTATTCCACGGTCTGCTTGACAACGAGTCTCTTACGGCATGTTTTTAGGCATCAAAGGGCACCAC
>JAAYTG010000108.1 GCA_012518075.1 Clostridiales bacterium
ATATACTATATAATATAGTAGCTGACAAATTATATTTGATTAATCAATATAAGTAGACAGAGGGAGAATTCTATTTATGACTAACAATGGATTATTTAATAATGTTTTCTCATGGTTTAAGGATCGATGGTTTAAAATCCCAGAACATGATAGCAAAGTATATAATTTGACCTTGTTAAGCATGGTCTTGGCCAATATTGCTAGTGTTGTTATAATTGCACTAGCTAATCCAACTGGAATTAATTTCTTATTAGATTTTATTATCTACCTCTTGTTAACTACCATTGCTTTTTATATTTTCACTATATTATTTGCTTTTCTTTTATCTTTGTTATACTTACCGCTGCCGCGCCTATCCATAGGAAGTATCGTCTTTACATGGGCTTTAGCTTATTATATTTTATCTTTGGGAGATTTGGGAAGACTTTTTTCCATTGTCGTTTCATTTTCCTTTATATTGATCTCTATGATTATAGGCGCTATTGGGATTATATTGTTCAGCAAGCAACTATCCTTAAAAATAAAAATCCTAGCCCTTGTACTACCAATGCTTATTATCGTCCTAATATACCGTATACCATTCTTTAAGGAAAGCGAAATCCCTGCTTTTTCTGACGTATATGCTGAAACAACGGTCACCCCTATCTTAGATGAAAGCCCGGCTAAGGCAGGAGATTTTTCTGTAAATTACTTTACATATGGAAGTGGAAGGGATAAACACCGAAAGGAATATGGTGATAAAGTGACACTTATTTCTAAAACAGCGGACGCTTCTTCATATATAGATAAATGGCCTAGGTCAAGGGAATTATTCTGGGGATTTAATGAGAAAGAACTCCCTTTAAATGGTCGTGTCTGGCTTCCTCATGGAGACGGCCCCTTTCCTATTGTGTTGATTACACATGGAAATCATAAGATGGAATATTTTTCAGATGCTGGCTACGGTTATTTAGGTGAGCTATTGGCTAGTCGTGGTTTTATCACCATCTCACTGGACCAAAATTTTCTCAATTATTCCAATTGGTCTGGTATTCCCAAGAAAGATATGGAGCTACGTGCTTGGATAATATTGCATCATCTACTACAAGTGGATGAATTTAGCAATACCCCAGGCACACCCTTTTATCAAAAGGTTGATTTTGAAAGAGTCGCATTAATTGGCCATTCAAGGGGTGGACTTGCCTCAACAATGGCTGTTGATTATAAAAAGTGGTTTGCTGATGATCCTTCCCTAGAAGGTGTTGAGAAGTTTCAAATCCAATCAGTCATAGGCCTAGCAACTACGGATAAGGCAGTAGATGACAAAATCCCACATTTGTGGGAAACTAATTATCTAGTCATCCACGGTGCCCAAGATGCAGATGTAAATAGCTTTCGAGGCGACCGCCAGTATGAAAGAGCCAGTTTCAGCAGTGATTCTAAGAAGTTTAAAGCTTCTCTTTATCTGGCAGAGGCCAATCATAGCTATTTTAATACTGATTGGGGAAAAAAAGATCTTAGTCTTCCCGGGGGTCTTTTTCTCAATCATAGGGATACCATGGATAGCAAGGAGCAAAGAGAGATAACTAAAGTATATGTATCCGCATTTTTAGAAACTACCTTGCTTGGTAATAACCGTTATGAAAAATTGTTTCACAATTATCAATATGGTCTTCAATGGCTTCCTGAAACATTATCTTTTAGTAGATACCAAAATGGAATGTTTAAGCCAATGGATAACTTTAATGCCAGTAGCGATAGAAGTGTTCTTAAAAATGGTATAAGAGCCGAAGCTGAGGAATTTACCCTATGGGAAATTGAAAAAGCAAAAGATCGGCGAGGAAACAATAAAGGAAATAGTGGAACAATCTTGCAATGGGATCGGGAAGCAAGTTATTCAATTTTTCTTTCGGACAGCTATATTAATAGACTCGCACAAGGGCCGGATAGTTTCATCCTATCTATAGCAAATATGGCTAGAGACTTGGATACAGAAATAAGTTTGTCTCCCCAGGTGGAAGTGGAGTTCAAAAATAAGATCGGAGAATCAATACAGGTCCCATTAGATGAATATATGCCAGTCCCAGCGGAGATTAAGGTACAATACACCAAGATTCCATGGTTTGATAAAACAATGAAAGGTGATAAATACCAAGAAGAGCAAGAGCCCGTATTTCATATGTATGAAATAAAGCTAGATAGAATCAAAAGCCTAAATTATAATATGTCTTTTGAAAATATCAGTGAAATAATTTTGCACTTCTCAAATGGACCAGGGAAAGTAATGATTGATGATATTGGATATATCTCCTATCCAGTCACACTGAAACCATAGAGTAATGTATTTATATAGGGGCTCTATAGGGGCTCTTAGATACGGATTCTCAGTAGCCTTGATCAAAGTAGCTTTGGTCAAAATAGCCTTGACCAGTCATCACTTTCTATAATCGTTAAATATGTTTTATAACCGTTAAATATAATATAAAAGCCTATCTGGTAACTTGCCAGATAGGCTTTTATTATGTATTAGACTGGCTCCCCAGGCTGGATTCGAACCAGCAACTACTCGGTTAACAGCCGAGGGCTCTACCGTTGAGCTACTGAGGAATATTGGAATCCGGCAGCGACCTACTCTCCCAGGGGGTCTCCCCCCAAGTAC
>JAAYTG010000109.1 GCA_012518075.1 Clostridiales bacterium
ACCTTTACCATATCCATAAATCTTTTATCCCACTTATCCCACTTACTCATGTCTATCTCCTCATTTCTACTACTTAGAGCTGTAAGCTAACTTATACCAGCTAAGTCTATATTAATAATAGCGGCAAAAGATAAATTTATAAAGCTCTAAAATAACTCAAACTTTCTTTTGCTACACTATAACATTATATCTCTAAATATTCTACAAAAAAACTCCTCTTCTTTCAAACAAGTAATAGATTTTTGTCTTGATTTCAATTTTCTTTACCCCAAACTCGTTAAAATGTTGTATACTATTGTACATAGAAGACGGCATCCTTTCGTTAATTGTTTGTTGTAGTGAATAATATATTAACAGGATGTCATCTTTTTTTGCCTTATATAGTAATATATTGCTTTAATTCCCTACGGTAACTTTGCACTAACGTCGGTTTTTATTTGTCCAAAAATAAACATGGATGAATCGTGCTGATATACGAAGATTTATGCAGCATATGCGAGTTATTTAATCTCTTCGTCCCTACATCTTGGATAGCCACAAAATTGACTATGATACAGCATTTGCCAATCTCTGCTCTTTTCTATAAACTATATCTTGGATTAGCACTCATCATTAGAGAGTGCTAACAATAACAATGTGAATATATTACATAAAGAGGAGGGTAATTTTCTATGAATATCAAACCACTAGGTGACAGAGTCGTTATTAAAATGTTAGAAAGCGAAGAAACCACAAAAAGCGGTATTGTCCTTCCCGGATCTGCCCAGGAAAAACCACAGATGGCAGAAATTCTTGCGGTTGGCCCCGGCGGAATGGTCGACGGCAAAAAAGTAGAAATGGAAGTAAAAGTCGGTGATAAGGTAATCTATTCAAAGTATGCCGGCACTGAAGTAAAAATTAATGATGAAGAATATATCATCGTTAGACAAAGCGACATATTAGCTATCGTGGATTAATAACAATTAAAGGAGGAAATGGTTATGGCAAAGCAACTAAAATATGGAGAAGATGCAAGAAGAGCCCTTGAAAAGGGTGTAAATTCCTTAGCCGATACCGTTAAAATAACCATGGGTCCCAAGGGACGCAATGTGGTATTGGATAAAAAATTTGGTTCTCCCCAAATTGTAAATGATGGGGTAACCATCGCCAAAGAAATTGAACTAGAAGATCCTTTTGAAAATATGGGAGCGCAATTGGTAAAAGAAGTGGCAACTAAGACCAATGATATAGCTGGAGACGGTACTACTACCGCTACTCTTTTAGCACAGGCTATTATCCGTGAAGGCTTAAAAAATGTTGCCGCAGGGGCTAATCCTATTATACTTAAAAAAGGTATTGAGAAGGCTGTAAATGCAGCAGTTGAGTCTCTAAAAGGTCTCAGCAAACCCATCGAGAAGAAAGAAGCTATTTCTCAGGTTGCTGGTATCTCAGCGGGAGATGAGAACATTGGACAGCTTATATCCGATGCTATGGAAAAAGTAGGTAAAGATGGTGTTATCACCGTTGAAGAATCCAGATCCTTGCTTACGGAACTAGATGTTGTAGAGGGTATGCAATTTGATCGTGGGTATGTTTCAGCTTACATGGTGACTGATACAGAAAAGATGATTGCTGAATTGGATGACCCTTATATTCTGATTACTGATAAGAAAATCACTAATATCCAAGATATCCTTCCAATTCTTGAGCAAATCGTTCAACAAGGTGGCAAGCTGCTTATCATAGCAGAGGATATCGAGGGTGAAGCCTTGGCTACTCTAGTAGTAAACAAATTAAGAGGTACTTTTACCTGTGTAGCAGTAAAAGCTCCTGGCTTCGGTGATAGACGAAAAGCTATGCTAGAGGATATCGCTATCCTAACCGGAGGTACTGTTATCTCTGAAGAAGTTGGCTTAGATCTAAAAGACACTACCATGGATCAACTAGGTCGAGCATCTACAGTTAACATTGATAAGGAAAACACTACCATCGTTCAGGGTGCTGGATCTGAAGAAGAAATTAAGAACCGAATCAACTCTATCAAAGCTCAAATTGAAGAAACTACGTCGGATTATGATAAAGAAAAGCTCCAAGAGCGTTTGGCTAAACTAGCTGGTGGAGTTGCAGTCATCAATGTTGGTGCTGCCACCGAGACTGAGTTAAAGGATAAAAAGTTAAGAATTGAAGACGCGCTCAATGCTACAAGAGCTGCAGTTGAAGAAGGAATCGTTCCTGGTGGTGGAGTTGCATATATTAAAGCTCTCTCTGCTATCAACAAACTCGCTGCAACTGGTGATGAACTAACCGGTATCAATATCATTAAGAGAGCTCTAGAAGAGCCTGTAAGGCAGATTGCTACCAATGCAGGTCTTGAAGGTTCAATCATTGTAGAAAAGGTTCGCGAGAGTGATGAGCCCTACTTTGGTTTCGATGCTCTAGCAGAAGATTTTGGTGATATGGTAGAAAAGGGCATAATTGACCCCACTAAGGTTACCAGATCTGCCCTTCAGAACGCAGCCAGCATAGCTGCTATGGTATTGACCACTGAAAGCCTAGTAGCTGACATTCCAGAGCCAGAACCAGAAATGCCTGCTGGTGCTCCAGGTGGCATGGGTGGAATGTATTAATCTCCTTTCTATTCAGAAATTACAAAAGCGACTGTTTTATGCAGTCGCTTTTTTTATGAGTAATATTATTCCCTTTCCTACCAGGGCCAGTACCATAAATATAAATACGAAGGGGATTAAGAACAACTTAAAGTAGTTTAATACCACCTTGCCTATTGTCTTTCCTATTTTCATCATTGGTTTTTTCATTTAGACATCTCTCCACCTCTTCTAATCCATCCGTATTTTCGTTAAACTACATAGAAAAGCAATATGCCCATGACTCCAGACAGGACGATGGCCAGGATAGGATGAAGTTTAAACTTCTTTAAAGCTATTAATGAAATTACAAAGATTAAAATACCTTCTATGTTTAATACTTCCCTGGGTTGGCGAAATACTTTCCTTATTAAATCCATTGATAAACTGTCCCTAAAGATTGCTGTCTCGGAGACAAATATAGCGGCGGTGACTATAAGCCCTACTATTACAGGCCTTATCCCATAGAATATTGCAGAATTTAATGGATGATTTTGAAACCTGTAAAAATACTTAGATATAATAAGTATGAGTACTAAGGAAGGTATTGCTACCCCAATAGTAGCTATAAATCCTCCCAAAAAACCTGCTGCCTTGTGTCCTACAAAAGTAGCTGAGTTAACAGCAATTGGCCCAGGGGTCATCTCAGAGATAGCTATGATATCTATAAATTCTGCTGAACTAAGCCAGCCATTGCCTTCAATCTCACTCTCGATCATGGGGATCATGGCATAACCACCACCAAAACTAAAAAGGCCTATCTTTAAAAAAGTAAAAAATAGCTTTAAGTAGATCAATTTATTTCATCCTTTTGTCCGTTAATTTTCTCCATTTCTTCTGGTAAAGTTATATAGATAATTATGCCTAATATAGCCCCTCCTAGAATGGCAAATATAGCATGTATATCCAATACCAATACCAGTATTATGGTCACAAGAGATATAATGACTGAAGTTTTATCTTCTATAGCTTTTTTCCCTACTTTTATAGCAGCTATAATAATTAAAGCAACCACCGTTGATCTTACGCCCATGAATGCAGCTTTCACCATAGGATTATCCTGAAACTGTGAGAAAAAAGCTGCAATAAGTGAAATAATTATAAAAGAAGGGAGAATTACGCCGCAAGCTGCTACTATAGCCCCCTTCCGGCCTGCAATCTTATAACCCACAAATGTGGATGTATTTATTGCAATGGCTCCGGGAATGGATTCTGCTACTGCAAATACATCTATAATTTCCTTTTCATTCTTAATCCAGCCCTTTTTAGTTATTATTTCCCTCTCTATGATAGGTATCATGGCATATCCACCACCAAAGGTAAAGCCACCTATCTTGAAAAATGTTATGAATATATCTAAAAGCAATCTAAAATCAGTTTTTTTCTCCAACATGGCTCCTACTTAATGTCTCCTCTCCTATTACACAATGGAAAACCAAGATACATGCTACCTTCATACACACTATAATTACGAAGATTTTATTAGCATGAAGATTATATATAGATTATAACTTAAAATTGTCTAATTTCCCAGTAATTTTATGTTAACAACACTTTTTAGAGGATTTACTATTATATAAGGATGTGAGATTTATAAGTTCTTTATAAAACTGATGTAAAAAATCCTCTCGCGTTTATAATGCGAGAGGATTTGCTTTAGCGATAAAAGGCATGATTCCCTATGGTAGTAACATATTGCCTGTTATTCACAATCCAGGTTCCAGCCGCCTTTTTCGGATTGAAGAAATAAAGTGCATCTCCAACGGGTTTTTTCCCGAAATAAGCTTCCTCGGCAGCTCTTAAGGAATCAGCATTGGGAGTGTTATAAATGCTACCATCTTGAACAGGACAAAACTGTGGTATGTTTTGGAAGTATTCAAAGATTACATTGTAAATTGTGTTAGGGAATTGGTTAGAATTTACCCTATTCATAACTACGCTACCCACTGCGACCTTGCCAGTATAAGACTCACCTGCAGATTCAGCATGTATTATTCGTGCTAGCCAGAATATATCATCCCTTTGTTTTGCAGTAAGAGAATCTCTATTAGTAGTATTTGAAACTGGTTTGCTGTTAAATAAAGCATTTTGAGTCTCTGGTCCTGCTATTCCATCTATTCTTAGCCCATTATCTATTTGAAATGCAATAACTGCATTTTCAGTAACATGGCCATAGTAGGCGGTTGCTGTGCCCCTGAAATAGCCTCTCACCATAAGAGCATTTTGTAGATCCCTTACCCTTTCATTATACATACCAAAGTACAGAGTGCTAGTGAACCCGCCCCTTGAACTATTCCCGTATAAGGCTGTCTGGGTCTTTTGACCTGCCAGACCATCTACAGACAGGCCATAGTCTTTCTGAAAGCTGATAACAGCAGCCCGGGTTATATTTCCGTAATAACCTGTAATATTAGGATAGGTAAAGTACCCTTTGTTCTTGAGTGCCTGCTGCAACCGTGAAACTGCCTGACCCCTACTTCCTATCTTAAGTAAAGGATATGAACTGGCCTTGGCTGAGATAGTTGATCCTAGTAACAAACAGGAAATCAACACGATAGTTACTATGGTCATCAGTGCACTTATCTTTCTCTTTTTCCTCACAAAAATCCCCCTCTTCTATGTATTATGTTAAGTTGTCATAATACATTATATAGAGGGGGTCTTAATAGGGCAAACTGTCTTGGGTCAGTTATTCGATTTTATTACAAACATATGACACAATTGTTAACTGAAATTAATAAACTCTGACTATTTCATAGCCATACCATTATTCGCCATGTTTTATAATGGTTACTTTTTCACCCTAATTATAAACCGGGTATCTTTCGATACCCGGCTATTGGATGGTTTATTACTACTCTGCTTCCTTTTTAGCCTCTTCTATTACCTTAGCACTTATATTCCCCGGTACTTCTTCGTATCGGACAAAGGTCAATTTGAAACTACCTCTAGCTTGAGTCATGGAACGAAGATCGGTAGCATATTTAAACATTTCAGCTTGGGGAACTTCAGCTTCTATGCACTGTAATCCTCCCTCTAAGGGATTCATACCTAAAATTCTTCCTCTACGTCGATTCAAATCACCGATTATATCACCCATATACTCATCGTTTACTATCACTTCTGCCTTCATAATGGGCTCTAAAAGAACGGGATCAGCTTGTTCCAATTTTCTAAAAGCTAAGTAGGCAGCCATCTTAAAGGCCATTTCAGAAGAGTCAACGCTATGATATGAGCCATCATACAAGGTTGCTTTTAATCCTACCATAGGATAGCCGGCTAATACGCCGTTGGACAATGATTCCTCCAAACCTTTTTCCACTGCGGGAATATACTGTCTTGGCACTACTCCGCCTACAATCTTATCAACAAATTCAAATTCTTGTTCGGTATCGCTTAAGGGTTCGAATTCAACCCATACATGCCCGAATTGGCCATGCCCACCACTTTGCTTTTTGTGTCTGCCTTCAGCCTTTACAGACTTTCTGATGGTTTCTCTATAGGCTACCTTGGGTTCATTATATACAACTCCCACACCAAACTTGCTCTTTAATCGACTGGCAACCACATCTAGCTGCATCTCACCAACGCCACTGATCAATGTCTGATTGGTTTCCGTGTTAGTTTCTATTACAAATGTAGGATCTTCTTCTGCCAATCTATTGAGTCCACCAAATACCTTATCCTCTTCTCCTTCTTTTTCAGCTACCACGGCCAGGGAGATAGCAGGCTCAGGGAATTCGATGCCCTTATATACTATAGGAGAGGAAGCATCACACAGAGTATCCCCGGTTTCAGTTTGTTGAAGCTTTGCGAAAGCTCCAATATCCCCTGCAGTTATCTTATTTACTTGATTCTGTTTCTTTCCCTTTAAGGTATATAAGGCAGTAGTCTTTTCACTTAAATCCTTGTTTGCGTTATAAACGGTAGCACCACTATTTAATTCACCGGACATCACCTTGAATAGAGAGAGCTTACCTATGAAAGGGTCTACAATAGTCTTAAAAACCAAAGCTGAGAAAGGTTCCGAAGCCTTCATCTCACGTCTAATGGTCTCTTCAGTTTTAGGATTGGTTCCCTTGAAGGATGGTCTATCACATGGTGAGGGTAAGTAATTGACAACTTCATCTAATAATGCCTGAACACCAGCATTATTAACGGCTGAGCCACATAGTATGGGTACAATATCTCCATCTAGAACTCCGTTACGAATTGCAGCAGTCAATTCTTCTTCAGTGATCTCTTCACCCTCGAAATATTTCTCCATCAATTCCTCGCTGGTTTCAACAGCCGCCTCCACTAACATGGTACGTATGGGCTCTATTTCATCCAGCATAGATTCGGGAATAGGTGCAACTTTCATTTCCTTGCCATCAAAGAGTCTGGCATTCATCCTTAAGGCGTCAATAATTCCTTTGAATTCCCCACCTTCCATAATAGGTATTTGGAAAGGTGCAATGGATGTGCCATACTTCTCTTTTAGTTGGTCTAGAACCTTTGTGAAATTAGCATTCTCTCGGTCCATCTGGTTAATGAAAATCATTCTAGGAATGACGTGGCTTTCACAGTAATCCCAGGCCTTTTCTGTACCTACCATTAATCCAGACACCGCCCCTACCACTAGGATAGCACTATCTACCACCCTGAGAGCGCCCAACATCTCACCAACAAAGTCAAAATACCCGGGAACATCAATTACATTAATTTTATGTTCATTCCATTCCAGTGGGGCAATTGCCGAACTGATGGAAATTTGTCTTTTTATCTCCTCGGGATCATAATCGGTAGTGGTAGTCCCATCATCAACACGGCCAAAACGATCGGTGGCTTTTGCGTTGAATAACATGGCTTCGGCCAAGGTAGTCTTTCCTTCATTGCCGTGACCAACAATTGCAATATTGCGGATTTTTTTAGTCTCGTAATTTTTCATGCATAATCCCCCTCTTTATTGATATACAGTATCCCTAATCCTAGGAAATTGGAAAGTTCATATATGATAGTTAACTATTAATGATATTAACGTTAACAAATCAATCAAGGGTTAATTTTTATACCAAACAAGCTGTTATGATTACTATTGAGTAAATTCACAAATCTGTCATCTATCAAGATTACTCTATCTCTCGCCTCAAACAAGAAAGCTGGAAAATAGTTTGAAAGCTATATAAATCACGAAATTAATTTCTTATATTGTAACATATATTTTAATTTTGCGCACTAATCATTTTATATTATATGCCAATTTATCATATGTTTAATTCTTCCACCTCTTTGGTCCTTGCTTCCCTTGACTTTTTAAATTATAGGGTATAAAATCAATTAAATATAATCCTTTATTTGATAGTTTTTCAACACTCCCTATACTATCTTAATACTATAACAGGAAGGTAAGGAGATGAGTAATCCATGGATCCAAGAATTGTGAGGCTTGATTTACCATCAGATCCATATTCTATTCACATTGAGAATTCCTGGACAGGCCTAGCCCCTGCCATTAAACCTTTTGTAGGAAATAAAGTTATGTTAATCTCTGATGAAAATGTAAAGGAACTCTTTGTCCATGATGTTAAAGAAATTTTGATCTCCTTAGGCTGTCAGGTTTCCTTGGCTATAATCCAGCCTGGTGAAAGCAGTAAAAGTCTTGAGCTAGCAAAGTCCCTATATACCCAAGCCTTAAATGCAAACCTTGATAGATCCTCATCTGTTGTTGCATTAGGTGGAGGCGTAGTAGGAGACTTGGCAGGTTTTGTAGCTGCTACCTACATGCGGGGTATAAACTTTATCCAGCTCCCTACTACCCTTTTAGCTCAGATAGACAGTAGTGTAGGTGGAAAGGTGGCTGTCAATCATCCGCTAGCTAAAAACATCATAGGCAGTTTCTATCAACCAAAGTCCGTTTTTATTAATCTCCATACCCTTAGAAGCCTCTCTGACAGACAATTCTCTACTGGGATGGCTGAGCTTATCAAATACGGCTTTATATGGGATAAAGAGCTTTTGCAATGGTTAGAGCACAACATTGGTAGTCTAATGGAAAGGCAAAAGGACTGCCTAGCCTATGCCATAGAGCGTTGCTGCAATACCAAGGCCCATATAGTAAGCCAGGATGAAAAGGAAAAAGGTCTAAGAGCTATCTTGAACTTCGGCCATACTATTGGTCATGGACTAGAATCCACAGCAGGTTATGGACAATATACCCATGGTGAAGCTGTGGCCCTAGGCATGGTTTATGAGTCCTTGATTGCTTATCATATGGGATCAATAGATAGGGCGCTTATAGACCTTCTAATTTGTCTATTAAAAGCTGCAAATCTTCCAACAAAAGTTTCTGGGGTTAAGGTGGAATCTTTAATTAAAGCAATGACTCATGACAAAAAGAATAGGGATGGATCTATTGTCTTTATTTTACCTACAGGGTATGGTCAAGTCAAAGTTTTTGATAATGTTGATACCCAGCTTATCTATAGTGTGCTGGAGGGATCTTAACCCTATAGCTAATACAGAATTTATTTTATTATCATATTATACAAGACAAGCATTTCTGTAATGATTTAATTTGAACTTTGAAAAAGAAGTACCTCCTGATAGAATAGGGGGTATGAGATGTTCGAACACTTATCCCTAATTAATAACTATCAAACGGAGGTACCTCAAATGAATTATACACAGAATAAAAAAATAATGTCAATAACAGAAATCTTTAGTTGTAGGAGGAGTCTAAATGGTTAAACAAAGAAATACAGTTAATGACCTGAAGCCATATATTCCCGGTAAACCAATTGAAGAAGTTAGAAGGGAATTGGGCATCGACAGAATTGTGAAGCTGGCATCCAATGAGAACCCCTTGGGAAGCTCTCCCGCCGCATCTAGGGTGGTAGAGGAATGGAGTAAGAATATGGCTATTTATCCCGATGGAAATAGCACGGATCTTAAAGAAGCCCTTTCTGAAAAGCTAGGGGTAGATCCTAGTCAGCTATTGTTTGGAGCGGGAGTCGATCAGGTCCTTGAAATTATCGCTCAAACATATATCAATCCAGGGGATAATGCTATAATAGGCTACCCTTCTTTCCCCCGATATGAAACAGTTGTTAAGGTTATGGAGGGGGAGCTCATTGAAGTACCTTTGACCCATGATTATCGCATGGATTTAGAAGGTTTTTTGCAGAATATAAATGACAAGACCAAGATTATTTGGCTGTGTAATCCAAATAATCCAACAGGAACTATTATAACAGAAGAGGAGCAAAGAAATTTTATTCAAGAGGTCCCAAAAGACATACTTGCAGTCTTGGATGAAGCCTACTATGAATATGCCATCGGTAATCATTATCCCGATAGTATCAAGTTGCTAGATGAGTTTGATAATCTTATAATACTTCGCACTTTTTCCAAGGTATATGGACTGGCAGGTCTAAGAATTGGCTATGCTATAGCTAATAAGGATATTATAGCTTATTTAAACCGTGTCAGGGGACCCTTTAATACTAGCGCTGCCGCCCAGCTTGCTGCTATAGCTGCTCTAGAAGATCAAAAGTTTGTAAAAGATAGCGTAAGTGTCAATAACAAAGGAAAAGAGTACCTGTATTCTGCTTTTGAGGAAATGGATTTAGACTACATTCCTACCCATGCAAACTTCTTGATGGTGAAAATAGGTATACCAAGCGACCAGGTCTTTAAAGCACTTCTAGAAAAAGGGGTTATTATAAGATCAGGAGATATTTTTGGTATGGATGACTGGATTAGGGTAACTATAGGCACTATAGATGAGAACGAGATATTTGTACAAGCCCTAAAAGAAGTTATTAAAAGCTATAAAGGCTAAAAATCTAAAATTTTGTTTTGAAATCTATGTTTGAAATTGAACCCTAGTAGTTATAGATATAATTAATTTAAACTAAAAATTTTGCTTTCTAATTGATTAAGTCTTTCTGGACTTGTCCATTATTATATGGTAGTACGGTAGATTAAGTGTATTAAGGATTAAAATAAAGAAACGGAGAATGGTAGTATGGTAATTGTAATGAAAGCCAAAGCATCTCAAGATCAAATCAATAATGTAGAAAAACTCTTAAAGGATCTCAAACTAGGTGTCCACGTCTCTATAGGATCCGAAAGAACTATCATCGGCGTAATAGGCGATAAACGAAAACTGGCGGACACTCCCCTTGAAATAATGCCGGGGGTTGACCGATTGGTTCCCATAATGGAGCCATTTAAGCTTGTAGGGAAAACCTTTAAGCCAGAATCATCTATTGTCACAGTTGGAGATGTAGAAATCGGTGGAAATTCGCTTGTTATGATGGCAGGCCCTTGTGCAGTAGAAAGTCAAGAGCAACTCATGGAAACCGCCCTTTTTCTTAGAGACCAGGGTGTTCAATTCCTTCGTGGCGGAGCATACAAACCCCGTACCTCCCCCTATTCCTTTCAAGGATTGGGCGAAGAGGGTCTTAAGCTTTTAGCTGAAGTTCGTAAGGAAACAGGAATGCTCATCGTCTCAGAGGTCGTAAGTAACGACTCATTAGAAAAGGCCATCAAATATGTAGATGTTGTGCAAGTTGGTGCCAGAAATATGCAAAATTTTGATTTGCTTCAAAATGTAGGAAGATCTAAAATGCCGGTAGTCCTCAAGAGAGGTCTATCCTCCAACATCGAAGAATGGTTAAATGCGGCGGAATATATAATGGGTGAGGGGAATTATAAAGTGATACTATGCGAAAGAGGGATTCGGACCTTTGAGACCTATACTCGAAATACCCTGGATTTGAGTAGTGTGCCTATAATAAAAGAAACTAGCCACCTACCCATAATAGTTGATCCTAGCCATGGTACGGGTAAATGGAATTTAGTTACACCCATGGCTCGGGCTGGAATCGCTGCCGGTGCTGATGGATTGATGGTTGAGGTACATCCGAACCCACAGACTGCCCTTTCAGATGGAAATCAATCTTTGAATTTTGAAAGCTTTAAAACCCTAGTGGATGAAATCCAAAAGATTGCACCAATTCTCAAACGGGAGTTTTCAAAATGATTTTCAACAAAGTTTCAATTGTAGGTATGGGATTAATAGGTGGGTCACTGGCCAAAGCCATTAAGAGAAGTCATCCAGAATGCTTTATAGTTGCAGTCGATTCCAATGAGGATACCTTAAAAGCGGCAAAAGATGAGAAGATAGCAGATAAGATTACCTCTGACCTTCCTGCTGGGGTTAAGGATGTGGATTTGGTTTTTCTATGCTTGCCTATCCATGTCATGAACTCTACATTAAGAGATATTCTCCCTTTATTAGATAGGGAAACCATAGTTACTGATGTTGGCAGTACCAAACACAATATTGTTAAAGCAGCTAAAGAAATCTATGAGTCAGGAGATAGCAAGGCATTATTTATAGGCGGACATCCTATGGCAGGTACCCAGTATTCAGGATACCAGGCCTCAATTCCCCACCTCTTTGAAAATGCTTATTATGTTCTTACTCCCCTTGATTCTACTCCAGCTTGGGCTATAAATTCCCTATCGGAATTTTTATCCTCTCTGGGGGCACTGCCTCTAGTAATGGAAGGGCCAGAGCATGATCGCATTATTGGGCTGATCAGTCACCTACCCCATGTTGTGGCGGCTGCCCTAGTCAACACCGTCAAGGATATGGACGATCCCTCCCACCACTGTGAACGACTAGCCGCTGGTGGATTTAGGGATATAACTAGAATAGCTTCCTCCAATCCGGAAATGTGGAAGAACGTATCCCTACTTAATAAAAAAGAGCTTACTTGCCTCATAGAGCATATAATCAGTCATTTATCTGCTTTCTCTAGTATGCTAAGTGATAATGAGGAATCGGGCATAGAGGACTTTTTTGTGTCTGCTAAAACCTATAGAGAAAATCTGCCTACAAGGCAAGCCCTAGACCTTCTTTCCTATTATGAACTTTATGTAGATGTAGAGGATCGTCCGGGTATAGTCGGTGAGGTAGCTACCATTTTAGGTAATCACTCTATAAATATCAAGAACCTCCGGATCATTAACAGCCGGGAAGGTCATCCTGGATCACTGGTTATATCCCTACCCGATGGATCTTCATTAAAAGAAGCACTAAACATGCTGCAAGAAAATGGGTACAGAGCTTTTGTTGAATAAGAACTCTGTAATAAAAATGAATCAAAGGAGGATAAAGGATTGGAATTGGAGATTTTGCCTACCAAGCAATTAGAGGGTATAGTGAATATTCCTGGAGATAAGTCCATATCCCATCGGGGTATTATATTCGGTGCCCTGTCTAAAGGTATTACCCGGCTTAAAAACTTCCTTATGGCCGACGATTGCATAAATACCATTGATATCTTTCGAAAGTTGGGGGTTCCAATAGACATTTTAGATGATAGTACGGTCTTGATCCACGGAAAAGGCTTAAAGGGACTTTCAGCACCCAAAAAGCCATTGGATGCTGGTAATTCAGGAACTACTGCCAGGCTGTTGATGGGTTTATTATCTGGACAAAAATTTGATTCTATTCTAATGGGTGATGAGTCTCTACAAAGCCGTCCCATGGATAGGGTAACCATACCCCTAAGGCAGATGGGTGCTGTCTTTGAAACAGTAAATAATAAAGACTTTCTCCCTATTACCATTAAAGGTAGGGATTATTCTTTAAAAGCTATAGATTATACTTTACCGGTGGCCAGCGCACAGGTCAAATCCTCCATTATTTTGGCTGCCTTATATGCTGACAGTAACTCTGTCATCCGGCAGCCGGCTTTATCAAGAAATCATACAGAGATAATGCTTGCTGCTTTTGGAGGAAACATTAATGTAGACAGGGATAACAAGATCACTATTGGCCCTACTGAGGAACTTTTCGGACGGGATTTAATTGTTCCCGGCGATATTTCATCAGCTGCCTATTTTATTACAGCCGCTATGCTCACACCAAAATCTAAAATAATACTTAGAAATGTTGGGATTAACCCTACCCGCTCAGGTATTCTTGACGTGTATAAGGCAATGGGTGCAGAAATAAATATAGAAGAAATAGGTACATCAAAGGAGGAACCATCAGCAGACATATTGGTTAAGACTTCTTGGCTCAATGCTACTGTAATAGAAGGTTCCTTAATACCAAGATTAATTGATGAACTTCCTATAATTGCTTTAGCCGCCACTCAGGCTCAAGGCACTACCGTTATACGGAATGCTGAGGAGCTAAAGGTTAAGGAATCCAATCGAATAGACTCTACCGTTTCCATTCTAAAAAGATTCGGCGCGAATATTGAGGCTACCCCCGATGGTATGATCATTAAGGGACCTACCCCTCTATTTGGGACAGTGATTCCCCCCACTTCTGATCACAGGATGATAATGATGGCAACAATAGCAGCACTAATAGCAAAAGGATCTACAATAATACAAGATACCCAATGGGTCAATGTATCCTATCCTGACTTTTTTGGTGAAATAGAAAAGCTTCGTTGTTAAATATCGAAGCTTTTTATTCATTCAATCCCTTTATCCGAGCTCTTTCCGGTACCTATCCATGGATTTCTTGAACAATTCCGCTGAAGTTGGAGGCGTGTATGTAATAGCATTAGCTCCTGCCTCAATGGTCTTTAAAATTGTATCATCAGTCGGACCTCCTGTAGCAATAATAGGTACTTCAGGATACTTATCCCTTATCCTTTTCACTATATCTATGGTCTTACTAGCTCCAGAAACATTTAAAATGCTTGCACCCGACTCTAATCGTGATTGTATATTGGTCTTTTCGGACACCACTGTTACTACTATAGGAATATCTATAATCTTTCTGACTGCTCTAACAGTCTCATTTGAGGTCGGGGCATTTACTACTACACCGATTGCGCCTTCAAATTCCGCATCCAAAGCAAGGTTAACCACCCTTTTCCCCGTGGTCACACCTCCACCTACCCCACAGAATACTGGTACATCAGCAGCCATTGTGATTACTTTGGTTATTGCAGGCTGAGGTGTGAAGGGATAAACGGCTATTATTGCATCAGCATTGATATTCTTTATTATGGCTACATCAGTGGTAAAAGCAAGAGAACGAATCCTCTTACCAAATATTTTTATACCAGAAGCTTTACGAATGCAATCGGGCACTTCTATCATATTTCTCCTTAGTGTTCCTCTTATCTCAGGTATGAATTTTGTCATCTTACGCCCCCTTAATTTTTGATAATAGAAGGTATTTTTAGTTTACACTATTTTATCACACAATTAAATTTTTTTGAAATATAATTTTAAGGCCTAAAAAAAGATCCCCGTTACACGGTAACGAAGGATTAGTTAATCATACGATCTATTTGTGCAACTATCAGGGTACTCTTAGCTTGTTGCGTGTTTAGACCAAATATTCTCCAAAGAATGATGGCAAGGATAATGACAACCACAATAGTAACTAGCCATCTTAAGGTCTTTTTACGGAAATAAAATATTTGCATTCCCACACCCCCTACGGCACAATTATGATAAACTCACTAGCTCACATTATATAATTATGCCCTAGGGTGGGTCATTATACCTTATTCCCTATACCATCCTAGATAAATTTTATAACAAATATAAAATCTTTGGATACGATTATTGGATGTAGAAACCCCAATCTTTATATTAATATGTGCCTTCTACGTCTAATACTTTTCCCTCTGAAGCTTTCTTTTTAAAGGTTGAGTTTTTTATCTTTTCTTGGAGCTTCTCATAGAAAAGATCTTCATCTAAGGGGACATCTACCCAGTCGTCAGTCCAGGAGGATAGATGCATAGCATTGGATATGGTCAAGCCCTTTATGCCTTCCAAACCTGGTGCTAGAAGGGGAGTGCCACCTACTATAGCCCTAACCCAGTCAGCTGTAATGCCCTGATGGGCTGTCTCCTCACCTTCAATTGGTATAGAGCATTTCCAGTATTCTGGCTCACCAAAGCCACCGGTATACTCCTTGTTAAACTGCCTTTCAGAGACCCTTAATCTCCAAAAGGTTAACTTCCCATCTTCTGCTACCAGCTTGCCCCTATCTCCAGTAATTTCAAAGCGATTGGTGCCTGGAGCATCTCCCGTAGATGTAATAAATACACCTGTGGCGCCATTAGGGTATTCTACATATGCTGTCACATCGTCCTCCACTTCAATATCGTGAAACTTTCCATAGCTTAAGAAGGCTCGAACCCTTACAGGCATTCCACATATCCACTGCCAAAGATCTAGATTATGTGGGCACTGATTTAATAGGACACCTCCACCTTCTCCTGCCCAGGTAGCTCTCCAACCACCTGAATCATAATAGCTTTGGGATCTATACCAATCAGTTACAATCCAATTAGTACGCTTTATTTCGCCCAATTCCCCCGATTGCACTAAATCCCTCATCTTTTGATACAGAGGGTTGGTACGCTGGTTATACATAATGCCAAATACCTTATTGCTCTTCTTAGCTGTTTCATTCATCTTCGCCACTTGTTTAGTATAAACTCCTGCAGGTTTTTCACACAATACATGCAAACCCTTCTCAAAAGCGGCTATAGCTAAGGCTGGATGATCATAGTGAGGTGTAGCTATTATTACTCCATCCACTACACCTGAAGCAAACATAGCCTCAGCATCTTCAAATAGCTCCACCTTATCCCCAAACCTATTTTTAGCCCATTCCAATCTTTCATGATTGACATCGCACAGGGCAGTGAGCCGGGCATTTGCTATCTTATCTTCCAATAGATAAATTGCATGCAGACTTCCCATGTTCCCTATCCCTACTATGCCTATTCTTACCTTACTCACCTATAACATCCTCCCATTTTTCATTAAGATTTTAATCCCAGTTTGTTAAGATTATTGAGACTGATCTCCAGACTCTCGAAAGGATCGCGTTGGCATATATCCTGTTCTACTGCAACCCATTCTACATTATTCTTAATGCAAGCATCTATTATATCCTGCCAATTCAGATTACCTTCACCAACCTCTGCCATTACAGCTTTCCAGTTTTGGTCGATGGCAATGTCCTTAAGATGGCCTACCTGCATCCTCCCTTTTACCTTGTTGATCCAGTCTACTGGATTACATCCTCCTACTTGAACCCAGAAAGTATCGATTTCAAAATCAAAAGCTTCTGGATCCGACTCCTCTAACAGTATATCCATTCCTAGAACTCCGTCAAACTTAATGAATTCAAAATGATGGTTATGGTAGATAAACTGTAGCCCGTGGTCAGCCAGCTTCCGCCCAATCTCAGAAGCCTCTTTGGCAAATGCTTGGTAGCCTTCTTTGCTAGTACGATACTCCTCTGGCATACTACCTAGGCCTACATATTTACAATCCCATAGCTTGTGCTGGTATATGACATCCTCAAAATGGTCTTTCATTCTAGCAAAATCTATGTGAGTAGCACAGATAGTCAAGCCGTATGTATCCATAATATCCTTTACCTGCTGGTGCTCTATAGGGCCTATACCTGACACTTGAACTGCATTATAGCCAATTTCCTTAAGCTTTTTCATGCTTTGATCTAAGTCATCCGGTGTTTGAGTATAACCTCGAATGGTAAAAAGTTGAGCTGCCACCATAGGTTTTTTCATCATTGGACACCTCTCTACTAATTTATTTTTATCTTCTTCCCCGTGGATGAAGATTTATAGATTCCATCCACTATCTTTAAAGCTTCCAATCCATCATCTAGAGGAATAATATCTGTTTTGCTATTCTGCTTCAGACACTCATAGAATTTCCTTATAGCTATATCATGACTCTTCCCCCAATAGGATTTGTAGGGGGATTGCTCAGAATTCTCATTCACTAATACTTTATGTTCCCCATCGTCTATCCTTATAAGTTCACCACTAGATATCCT
Organism: Clostridiales bacterium; assembly: GCA_012518075.1. Lineage (GTDB taxonomy): Bacteria > Bacillota > Clostridia > Caldicoprobacterales > UBA3941 > JAAYTG01. The sequence continues at coordinate 17,479 of JAAYTG010000109.1, forward strand.
CAGCTTCCCCTTTTCCATATGAATCTCTAATTCTATAGGCGAGTTATCAGTATAGCAGTTAGTTGCATAAAAAATACCCCTGGCTCCGTTCTTAAAATATAGGGTGGCGTCTGCAGTATCTTCAACATCTATAACTCCTTTTAAAGCTCTAGTGGAAACATTGCCTTCTATATGTTCGACTTCCCCTACTAGCCATTGCATTAGGTCTAAAGTGTGGATAGCTTGATTTATGAGAACACCCCCACCCTCTGTATCAAAGCTTCCTCTCCATCCACTCAAAGTATAATAATCAGAATCCCGGAACCAAGTTACTAGCCCTTTAACGCCCTTAATTTTTCCTAACTCCCCACTATCAATGATTTCTTTTGCTTTAAGGGATGTAGGATTATATCGGTTCTGGAAGCAAATGACAATGAGTTTGTTGTTTTTCTTGGCTGATTCAGCCATCAATTTAGCTGCTTCCAAATTAGTGGCCGCTGGTTTTTCTACAAAAGCATGTTTACCAGCATTTACAGCATCAATGGCCATTTGGGCGTGTAGATAATGAGGTGTACATATATGTACTAGGTCAAGTTTAGGATCTTCAAGTGCCTTGCTATAATTAGTACACCATTTCCCCCCATATTTTTGAGCTGAAGATTTCGCTCTCTCTTCTTCACTATCCACAAACCAAAGTATTCGTCCCATACCATTGTTCTTGATAGCATCGACATGAACATGATGTACGCTGCCACAGCCTATAATAGCTACTCCTAAACTCTCCATATTCTAGCCTCTTTCTTTTGGATTTCCGCATGATTTTCTTACTACCATGCCAGTTTGAAGTTCTATAGTCTCAGGTTTTAAATTACCTTGTAATTGATTCATTAAGAGAGTGACAGCTGCCTCGCCTATTTCCTTAAGAGGCTGCTTAATCACCGTAAAGGAAGGATCGACTATTTTTGATAATATACTGTCATCAAAACCGATAACCTTAATTATAGCATTACTAGCACATTAGTCAACAAATGATTGGATTTCTTGACCAACCAAGCTTTTTGAACCTTCCGATCCTTTAAAGCTGTTCTTTACCACATCTCTTACAGTTTCTATTTGGCTATAGGGTTAGCAAGAAAGATCTCTACTATCTTTAAATGCTTAGACCATTCTTGACTCCCCTCTTGAGAGAGGAGCCATTAGAATCTATCATTTTAGCTTTATATCTTACGTGTAATTGCTTTTATAACTTCTACTATTAATAAGGGAGCAATTGACAGTGCCGCTACTATAAGCCACTGCTGTCCTCCCAATGCTTTTACTTTAAAAATATCAGACAAGCTTGGTAAGGTAATAACAGAAATCTGGAGGAGGGCTGAGAATGCCACTGCTCCCAATAACTTTTTATTGGTAAAAAAACCTACTTGGAATGCGGATTTTGTATTTGATCTTACATTGAAAACATGACTGAGCTGACTTAGGGCCAGTACCGCAAAGGACATGGTTCGCCCAGTAGTTACATCTATCCTGTTACCTATAACAAAAGCTATAAGTGCCAATAATCCAACCATAACACCCTGATATAGTATCTTTGCAATCAAAGCTCTGTCAAATATACCCCTGCTTGGATCTCTGGGCCTTTGATCCATTATCCCCTTCTCTGCAGGGTCAACCCCTAAAGCCAGAGCGGGAAGGCTGTCGGTAACTAGATTTACCCAAAGAATGTGTATAGGCAACAGGGGTGCCTCCCAATTGAGCATGGTTGCTATAAACAAGAGCATTATTTCACCAACATTACAGGATAGAAGAAACTGTATGGATTTTAAGATATTAGAGAATATAATACGCCCTTCTTCTACGGCAGCTACCACAGTGCTAAAGTTATCATCGGTTAGTACCATATCTGCCGCTTCCTTTGCAACGTCAGTACCTACTATACCCATGGCTGCCCCAATATCTGCCCGCTTTAGTGCTGGAGCATCATTTACACCATCACCAGTCATAGCCACAATTTGGCCCCATTTTTGCCATCCTTTTACTATCCTCACCTTATGTTCGGGAGCTACTCGGGCATAAACAGATATATGCCTTATCCTCTCTTTAAGCTCCTCATCCCCCATTGCTTCAATTTCTACCCCAGTAACTGCCTCATCACCTTCTTCAAGGATACCTAGTTCTTTTGCAATAGCCACTGCTGTTATCTTGTGATCTCCTGTTATCATAACCGGTTTGATACCAGCCCTCTTGCATAGCTTAACTGCTTCCTTGGCCTCCTCTCTAGGAGGATCAATCATACCTAAAATCCCTACAAAGATTAGATTATTTTCTAACTCTCCTTCACTTTCTTTGCTGGGTATCTCATCAATATCTTTATATGCCATGGATAAAACCCTAAGGGCTTTGGATGCCATGGTTTCATTGGCTTTTTTGATGTCTTCAATATGCTCTTGTGTTAGCTCTTCTACTTTGCCATTTAGCAAAATCCCATTACATCTATCCAATAATTCATCAGTTGCACCTTTTGTGAATACACGGAATCCACTATTCACCCTATGTACTGTACTCATTAACTTTCGTTCCGAATCAAATGGTATCTCGTATACTCTTTTAAAGTCATTGTCCATAGACCTCTTATCCATACCATAGTTTAAGCCCAAATCCACCAAAGCCGTCTCGGTAGGATCTCCAATAGTTTTAGGTCCTTGACTATCATCTTTTATTTGGGTATCGTTACATAGAATACTGGTTGTCATGAGTAGTTGTAGGTGATCATCTACCTTGTGGCTTCCACTAGATGCATCCTTAAATTCATGGTTATAGTATAGTTGCTTTACTGTCATCTTGTTCTGAGTGAGTGTTCCTGTCTTATCAGAGCAAATCACTGTGGCACTACCTAAGGTTTCTACAGCAGGGAGCTTCCTTATAATGGCATTGCGTTTGGCCATGCGCTGTACGCCCAGTGCTAATACTATTGTAACAATGGCTGGCAATCCTTCAGGTATCGCAGCTACAGCCAAACTTACTGAAGTAAAGAACATGGTAAATATATCCTTACCGTATAAAACACCCACTATAAAGATTAGAGCACAAATACCGAGTGCAGCAAGGGCTAAAAGCTTACCCAAAGATTCCATTCGTTTTTGAAGGGGAGTTTTCATACCTTCCTCAGATTGTATCATCCGGGCAATTCTCCCCATTTGAGTCGACATACCCGTCTCTACCACTATCCCTATTCCTCTACCATACGTAACTATACTGCTAGAATAGGCCATATTGATTCTATCGCCTAGGGGAATATCATCTTCCTCTAGAAGACCATGATCCTTTTCTACTGGGACCGACTCCCCTGTCAAGGCAGCCTCTTCTATTTTTAAATTGGACGTTTCTATTAATCTCATATCTGCCGGCACAAAATCGCCTGTTTCCAGTATTACTACGTCCCCTGGAACTAGCTTGCTAGCATCGATTAGGCCTGGTCTTCCATTTCTTCTAACCTTTGCATGGGGAGCAGCCATCTTTTTAAGGGCAGCCAAGGATTCCTCAGCCTTGTTTTCCTGTATTACTCCCAAGAATGCATTTAAAAGCACAATAACCAATATTATTATCGCATCTGTCGCCTCGCCCAGCAGGCCAGATATAAGAGCTGCAACAATTAGGATGATGACCATAAAATCCTTAAATTGATCAACTATCATGGCCCACAGGGATCTGCCTTCTTGATGATCTAATTCGTTAGTGCCATGTTCTTCTAGACGCTTGGCTACTATTTCCTCTGTTAAGCCTTTTTCAATAGAGGTCTCCAATAGATTTTCTATCTCTTCCTGTGACTTTGTATGCCAAAACACATTGCTCATATTTTATATCTCTTCCTCCAATCACTTTCATTTATATAGCATAATATAGCTTTCCCATTAGGGAAAGATTTTACTTTTAATAAGGAACCTCTGTCTTATGTCTATTTAAATCTTCTGTTAATTGATTATAGTCTTTCATCGGACTTGCAACTTGACCTGTGCATATCGCCTCATTAAAAGGGATATTAGCTCTTTCCTCAAATAATGCTGCTTATAGTAACCATGGATCGCCTGATTATTTTACAGGAAAATTTTCATAATCTAGCCCTTCTAGTGTATAAACAATCTTGTCTGCATTAGACAAGTCTTGATTACCGGAGTTTGGATTTTTAAATCCGATACATTTCATGCCTGCTTTTTTTGCCCCATTTATTCCATGCATGGCGTCTTCCAGTACTACGCATTCCTTTGGGCTAACATTTAGAAGTTCAGCTGCTCTTAAAAAGATATCGGGAGCTGGCTTGCCATTTTCTACATCTTCTCCACTTACAGTCACCTCAAAAGAGTCCGTCAGTTCAAGTTTGTCCAGGACTGATTGAATAAATCTCACGGCAGATGAAGATGCTAATGCTGTTTTTATACCTTTAACTCTTAAATCTGAAATCAGCTCATCAACACCTTTAATCTTCTGAAATTTTCCAGTCTCAAGTAGTTTTATCTTGTTTAAGTACTGCATCTCTAGAATCTCGTCGATTGCCGTATTTATCTTATACTTCTTGGCAAGTTTTGACCATAGCCATTCATCATTCATCCCCACATATTGAAGGAGTTCCTCATCTGTTAACTCTATCCCGAACTCTCTGCCCACCATCTTGTCAGACTCAATATGTAATGGCTCACTATCAATTATTACACCATCCATATCAAAAATAAACGCTTTAATCATGCTACCTCCATATACAATATTTTATAATACAAAGCAAAACTCAGTAGTAAGTTATCCCATAGAAATACTCTATTCATCCAATAACAATTTCTCCAGTTCTAAAGGTTCAATATATTTTCCATTTTTGTAGACCCTCATATTACCGCCTGAAATCTCGTCTATCAATGCTATCTCACTATTGCTCCCTATTCTTCCATACTCTAGCTTTATGTCATATAACTCCAAGTCCTTCTTGGCTAATTCCTCTTTTATTATTTGACAAGTTTCTAAGGTAAGGTCTTTTAGTGTTTGATATTCATCAGCAGTTAACAAGCCCAGCATTTCTAAGGCATCACTGGTTATTAGAGGATCATTTCGCATATCATCTTTTAATGTAATCTCAATCAGTCCATCTAAAGCTTGTTCCTCTTCCACATATTTACCATAACGACGCAGAAAACTACCCACAGCCCTATATCTGCAGATTACCTCAAGACCTTGGCCAAACAACTCTGCCTTTTTCACTTTCATAGTTGAGTTTTCTATATTGGCATCAATAAAATGGGTTGGTATACCTTTCTCCTCTAATATTTTGAAAAAGTATGTAGTCACTCTTAGGGCAGCATTACCTGCGCCTTCCATAGTCAGTCCAACTGTATTTGCTCCTGGATCAAATATTCCATCTTCTCCTGTAACATCATCTTTGAACTTCAAGAGATAGTTTCCATCCTTTAAGGCATAAACGTCTTTTGTTTTCCCTTTATTAATTAGCTTCACAATCCAAGCTCCCTTCTCTATCAATACTTAATTAAATCGCATTTTAGTTGTCTAAAAATCATTACTATTCCACATTCTAGTAAGGGACTATAATAGTTTCCCAAAAACTATCCTTTTCCTTCCATATTCACGGTGTATTATATCATAAAAATAAAGATAGTTCTCCTATAATTATAGCTATTCTAAGTATATCCACATATTCATCCTTATTCTTTCATAAAGTATCATAGACAACTACATAAGTTTACCTTCTTTTTAATAAAGAGTCAAAACCTCTATCCATTTATTCGCTTTACTACATTATTCCTCTAAATACCCCATATAAAGACACCTTATAACAACTAGTTTAATAGAGGGTTCAAATGAATGCAACTAAAATAAACATTGTGCTTCCCCAAACATTGAGTTTCTCCTAAGGTTAATCAATTAGAGATTTTAAGGGACAAAAAAATACCTCCAAGTAGATAGTCTGTTTTAATTAGACTGTATACTTTGGAAGTATCCTATTCCTTCATGTATTCTAATTAACTAACGTTTAATATTTCCTTCTTTTTTTCATCTGTATGGCAAGTCTCTTCTTCCGTATGAAGCTGACTTATCTCTTTTGATGTTAAATAATTGATTTCCGATTGAAAGGATTCCATAAGGGCATAGGCTTCTTTTTGAAAAGCCAGCAACTGTCTAATGATCTCCCTTTCCCTAGTCTTCCACTTTTCCTTTTCCTGGTTTATCCTAGATTTCTCAAGACCCACTCTCTGGTAGCATTCTTTCATTATGGCCTGGGCGCTTTCCTCGGCCTTTACCATTGCCTTTGAAATGAATTTTTCCTGTTCTTCATATTTAGACAGCATCTCTTCATATTGATGAAGCTTTGACCTCAACTTCCTATTCTCGCCATTTAATTCCAGCATCCTATCCTTCTTCTTAGAAAGCTCGTCTTCATAATCATTTCTAATACTCAGTACATACCTCTCCACTTGCTTTCTTCTATATCCAAAAAGCGATATCTCGAACATCCTTTTCATTGGTATATTTACCCTCCCCTAGAATACATAATATATAAATAGAACCATATACACTATACCATCTATACCAATTAAAATGTGTAAAATAGTGATGTCGAAGACTTACTTTTAATGGCCCTTTTAATCATTTTTATATTCTCTTTAGTTGAATTATATCCTCGCTCTATACATTCAATTATCTTCTTTGCATCCCTCATAGCAACATCATATATTCCAGGTCTCAAGATATAGTCAGCTCCTTGGCTTTTTAGAGAGGTAATTTGATAGGCCATAATATCAAGGGATTGGCTACCTATCTCAATTATATTATCTACATCTCCTCTCAGCTGTCCGTTATAACCTAAATCAACTCCTATGATCCTTTCTGCGCCCATTTTTTTTAGAATATCTATTGGTAGGTTGTTGGTCACCCCACCATCTACTAGGCGCCTTCCATCTATAATAGCTGGCTTAAATACCACGGGTATTGCTATACTAGCCCTGATAGCTTTATAGAGGCAGACATCATTTATATAGACTGTACCATCATCTTCAGATGGAGAGTACTTCATTTTATTTACGAACATTATGGTCTTAGCATTGTTTATATCAACTGCCGGTATGGCCAAACCCATTTTTATATCCCTTATGTTGATCCTATTGGTCAAATTCTTCAAATACTTTTCTATAGACTTTCCCTTAATTATACCATTTATATGGGGCTCTTTACCAATAAGCCACTGTCCAAATCCAAATGCCATTCCTAGAAAGTCCAGATCGATATATTTCCGTTGAAGGTCAATTGCAATATCCTCTAAATCTCGAGGCGTAAAACCATAGGCATAGAGGCCAGCCACTATGCTTCCTGCACTCGTACCTGATATCCAAAAAGGCATCAATCCTTCTTCCTCTAATGCCTTTAATACACCTATATGAGCAGACCCCCTTATGCCTCCCCCCGATAGGGCTAGACCATATTTCATTCCATCACCACCTATGCTAGGGTATATATACATAATATGCCATATAGGTAAAAAGGTGATTTGCCCATAAAAAACCCCTTATCTTAGTACATTGGCTTAAGAGTATACAAAGATAAGAGGGGTCTATTGAGTTTAGCTATCGGTGGAATATTCTTTTAATAGCCTATTCTTCAAATTATATAGTTCATCGGATAAGTCTACTTTATATACATGGGGCTTGGTCAATCGTTTGTATTCCGCCCACAGAGTATCCATCTCTCTCTTGGAATACTTTTGAATCTCCTTCAATGATGGTAGTTTATAAACCCGCTTACCTAACCTAAATATTGGCACCAGTAACTCCCTCGCCTTGAAATTAGTAAGGGTCATCCTTTTCCAAGTGTTAATTGGATCAAAGATGGTAAGGGGTTTGCTTTCATCTATGGTTTCGTGATCTAGCATTATCAAATCTGCTATTGCTTTTTGAGTATCCTTATCATAAAGCCGGGCTACCTTTTTATAACCTGGATTAGTTACCTTAATTGCGTTCTCCGAAATCTTTATCCTAGGCACCATTTTGCCATTTTTCTCTTCTGCTACCAGCTTATATACTCCCCCTAAAGCTGGACAGTCTTTACTGGTAATCATCGCGGTACCTACACCCCACACGTCTATTGCTGCACCTTGTGCCTTTAAATCCCATATTACCTCTTCATCCAAATCGCTAGAAGCAACGATCTTGGCATTAGGGAATCCGGCAGCATCTAGCATCTTCCTAGCCTTTTTACTCAAATAAGCAAGATCTCCCGAATCTAGTCGAATACCAAGGGGATCTATCCCTTGTTCTCTTAATTCCTTAAAGACAGTTATTGCATTGGGAACTCCGCTTTTTAATGTATCATAAGTATCTACCAATAGTAGGCAACTATGGGGGAATGCACGTGCATATGACCTGAAGGCCTCTAATTCGCTATCAAAGCTCATTATCCAGCTATGTGCATGAGTGCCTTGCACTGGGATACCGAACTTTTTACCAGCATATATATTGGAAGTAGCAGAACAACCACCGATTATTGCTGCTCGTGCACCATATATCCCTGCATCCGGTCCCTGGGCCCTTCTGAGCCCAAACTCTAGTACACTGTCCCCTTGGGCCGCTTGAACAACCCGACTGGCCTTTGTTGCAATAAGGGTCTGATGGTTAACTATATTCAGTAGTGCGGTCTCTATAAGCTGAGCTTCAAAGATTGGAGCCTTTACTCGAATAAGGGGTTCATTTGGAAATACAACGCTTCCTTCTGGTATAGCATCAACATCTCCAGTGAATCTTATATTACGAAGTTTATTCAAAAATTCCTCATCAAATAGCTTAAGATCCCTCAGATATTCTATATCTTCTTCTGAAAAACTGAGATTCTCTATGTACTCAATAGCCTGTTCCAAGCCAGCTGCAATAGCATATGCACTCTCACCTGTAGTTTTTCTAAAGAATAGATCAAATACTACTATCTCATCAGATTTCCCTTCTTTCTCATAACCATACATCATGGTAAGTTGATATAAGTCTGTTAGCATAGTTAAATTTCTCACTTTTATCGCCTCTGCTGTTTGAATTTTTATCTTTTCTAATTATACTATCTTATTCGAAATAATTCCATAAAATTTCATACAACAAACCTCAAATCCACATTGCCGATCAAAACCGTTATTACATTCAAGCAATTACCCTGCAACTCACAAACATATAGAATCCCCCGGTTCTCTCGTATCTCTCGTCCTCCATATTTAGTCAAGGCTATAAGCCTACTTCTCTTTACATTTTCTATAATGGAGTTTTTTGCGTTTTCATTGTTAACCCTTTTTATGCGCTGTTGATAACGGGTAATTGCATGGTCGGTTACATAAATATAGTTTCCGTACAAGTAGTTTCCCTTATTGATTCTAGATTTGCTTCTACCGTATCCTTTCACTCTTGAATTTCTTTTTTTCATCTAAAAACCTCCTTCCATCATCTTGATATAAAGGATATCTTAGCCAAAGCATCCCTATCTATTAACTTTATTATATAGTATTGAAAACTGTTTTACAATGCTTACAATACTTCGTTATGAGATTATAGCAAATTCCACAAGGATTATCAGATATTTTTGTGCTTTTTATCCAATTATGAAAGCTATAGAGTTTTTACTGAAATTGTCCAATAAAAAAGGATCCTATGCTTAAGGATCCACTTGCTCATCATCTGGGTTGCTAAAGTGTAATTCTATAATCCGCTCGGCCAATTTTTTGCAAACATTGGCTTGAGTAACCAAGGTCAAAATCAATAATATCTGCTGAATTTTCTCACATCCAACTTCTTCAGAGTTATCTAGCTTTTGACATATAAGGTCCATATCGTAATCTAGCAGCTGGGGGAATTCATCCAAATAGGATTCTTTTATGGAATAAAAAGTATTATAAATATACTCAATCTTCTCATCTTTATCCTCATCTTCTGCCAATTCTAATATGGGCAATAAGAGTTTCTTAATATCCTTTATAGTAAGTATGGATTTTAAGTTGTATATCATTGCTAAAAGAATTATATGATTGCGATTATAGGATTTACCTTCCGGAGGCATGATAAGGCCATCTTTTATATAGTTTTGAATCATGGTTTTAGAGATAGTTTTCTTCTCCTCATCCCCATTTATATTGGCACCAAGTTTCATATCAAAAAACTCTTCGATCTGAGAAATGAATAATCGATATTCGGGTATCTCGTCAACACGGATACTATCATAGGCCTTTATCTCATCTATAAATTCTTGAATATTATCTTTTACTTTAAAGGGTTCATTACTCATTGATTGCACCTCTTTATAATTATACAAAAAAATAAATAGGAAATTAATGCGGTTTTTTCAACTTCATTATACAGTATTAGAAATTATTTTTCAAGTAACCAGCAAACACT
>JAAYTG010000110.1 GCA_012518075.1 Clostridiales bacterium
CTATTTACCTGTTCTGCTGCAGCCATGGTGGATTGGGTTATCTCTCCTGTTAAGGCAGACTGCTCAGTCACAGCCGATGCAATGGTATTGGTAATCTTGTTGGTTTCATCTATGGTCTTGGTTATGGTTCCAACAACAGCTACCACATTTGCCATCTGCTGCTGCATATCGGTAATCTGCTGGGCTATTTCCTCAGTAGCATCAGCCGTCTGTTTGGCAAGTTCCTTTACTTCATTTGCTACAACCGTAAAGCCTTTTCCTGCCTCGCCGGCTCCTGCAGCCTCAATGGCCGCATTAAGGGCTAACATATTGGTTTGGTCGGCAATATCATTTATAACATCCACAATTCTGCCTATTTGACGGGCTGATATATTAAGTTTCCCTATCATAACATTGGCTTCCTGGGCCTTGGTTTCAGCATCCAAGGTTATTTCCGTAGAACGTTCACAGTTACTGCTAACCTCTCCTAGAGACATATTGATCTCCTTTACTGAGGTAGCAACACTATTTACGGAATTGGAAACGTTGGCGGCCGAGGCTGCCACCCTGCTAATACTGGAAGAAATATGGTTGACTAACCCTGTAACATCCTCAACATTTGATGAAGTTTGCTGGGCTGCTGCTGCCAGGTTTCGGGTGGAGGCCGACATCTCTTCAACTGCTATTGCAATAGTGTTGTTGTTTCCACTGGTTTCATCGGCAGCTTGAGCAGCATTATCTATGGTTGTGGAAATCTCCTCCACTGCTGCAGATACCACTCCGGTCTTACCACTAACCTCTTCACTATTGGCTGCCATATCCTCTGATATTTCCAGTAAATCCCTTGAAGACCTGTTTAGGGTAATGGTAGTATCATAGATATTCCTGGTCATAGACTGGATTTTCTCCATAAAGCTATTAAAGGACCGTGCTAGCTGACCCAGTTCATCCTTACTCTTTACCTCACCTCTAACTGTTAAATCTCCTTCAGCTGCTTTACCCATCATATCTTGGACATTCCGAATTGCTTGAGTTATCCTATGTGATAGGACTATTGCCAGCAGTGCAGCCAGGACTATACCAGCCATTATGGAAATAACTAGAAACATTAAGGCAGATCTGGCTCTTCTCTCTGCCATTTCATCCATATTTGCTATGGCTTTGGTATTTTCCTCCACTAGCTCATCTACAATAGCCTCAGTCTCCAAGAAGGCATCTCTTGTCACATAAAGGGCGTGATCTACCATCTGTTGGTACAAATCATCAGCTACTTCTGCTACATGGTCCATGCTATCTAGTAGCCCTAGTACCTTGTCCATATTGGTAAGGGTTACGTCCCTATAAATTTCCATGGCCTCCTCCCTGTCATCGGGATTCTCAGCAAGAAGCCGTACTATGGTCTCCCCACTTTCGTGAACCTTATTATGGTACTGATGGATTTCATCTATATAGGCTGAAAGCTGCTCATTTTCTGTAGTAAAGGAGTTAAGCCACTGGCCTAACTGACACTTTGTGGGATCAGTCTGACCTTCAAATTCCGTACCTTCAGTAATGGAATGAAGGAGCTGCCAGATCCAAAAAGAGTGGTCCTTCTGTCTAAGGGCAAGTTCATATCTGATTTCCATAGGGTGGAGTATTTTGGTTTCATCCAGCTCCTTGGACAAGGCCAAAAACTCCTCATGGGCATTTTTCCAAGTGTCCCAGGAAACTGTCAATCGTTCCCATATTTGCTTCTCCCTGTCTGTCAGCTTGGCTGATTCCATATACCCCCAGGCACTATCAATGGTCTGCCATGTCTCCTCTAGGCGCTCATATCTCGTTTGTCTCTCCTGGGCAGTTAGTTTTGAGCTGGTTAATATATTCTCCACCATATTCACGCTTATTTGACTTTCCTTCAAGGTCAAAATGTTTTTAATATTAGGTATAGCGATATTGCTGGCCTCATCTAATTCGGTCATTATCCCCGTCATCCCCCAGTATCCCACGATACCGATAACAAGTGCAAATATACATATCCCTGAAAAGGATAAGAGTAGCTTTGATCTCATTCTCACACAAACCCCTCCTCAAACATTTATGCAACTTAGGTAATTAATCTATTTTAAACTGTCCGACCAATTGCTTAAGTTTCTCTCCCAGTTCTGCCAAACCTATAGAAGCTACGTTGGTATCATTGGCACCGGTAGCTGCCTCATGAGCCGCCTCATTTATTTCCTGGGTGCTGGTTGTAATTTCGCTAACTCCCTTTGACAGCTCACTGGTAGATATAGCGATCTGGTCCATCTTATCGGAAGACTCCTCAGTCTTATTAGCTACCTCATTGGTTGCTTCAGATAATTCTTGAGCAGACCTTGCTATATCTTGAACACCAAGGGAAGCTTCACCTGCATTTTCAGCCGCCCCTTCAGCCTTTTGGGCTACATCCTTGATCTCATTGCTAATTGTATTGACTTCCTGGGCAGCCTCTAGAATGGAGGAGGATATTTCTCCAGTTATTGCCGATTGCTCTGTTACTGCCGCTGCAATGGTATTGGTTATTTGGGTGGTTTCCTCGATTACCTCGTTTATGGTCTCTACCGCCCCTACTGCATCCCCCATATTATCCTGCATATCCCGAATCTGCATTTCTATCTCTTCGGTAGCCTCTGCAGTTTGCTTGGCTAGTTCCTTAACTTCATTTGCTACTACTGCAAAACCCTTTCCTGCTTCTCCGGCCCCTGCAGCTTCGATGGCGGCATTTAGTGCAAGCATATTGGTCTGATCGGCTATATCATTTATGACATTAACAATCTTTCCAATTTGTTGAGAGGATCTATTGAGCTTATTAATTATTTCATTGGTCTGTTGGGCTCTCTGCTGGGCATCAGTGATGATTACCATAGAGCGCTCTGAATTAGAGCTTACATCCCCTAGGGTTATATTTAGCTCCTTTAGGGCTGTAGCCCCTCCGTTTACTGACTGGGATACATGAGATGCAGATGCAGCAATTCGGTTTACCGTATTGGAGATGTCCTGTATAGCCTGCCTAACCTGCTCTACATGCTGTGATGTACCCTCAGAAGCCCTAGCTAAATTGTAGGTGGAAGCTGACATCTCCTCAATGGCTGACGCCACCACGCTCATATTGTCCCTGGTATCATTGGAGGCTCCCGCGGTATTATCGATACTTACGGTAATCTCCTCCAAGGCTGACATTACTACATCAGTTTTGGCATCCATCTCTTCACTGTTGGCAGCCAAAGTATTGGAGATCTTAGTTAGCTCACTAGAGGATTCTGCCAGAGTAATGGTTGTGTCATATAGTTCCCTGGTCATGGTCTGAATCTTTTCTACAAATTGATTAAAATACTTGGCTAGCTGTCCGGCTTCGTCTTGAGAGCTTTCCGGTATTCTAATGGTAAGGTCCCCCTCACCCTTAGCTATATTCTCTAGCATACTTACGGTCTGGTCAAGAGGCCGCAGGCTGGAGGCGGTTATACGCCATATTAAAAATAATCCCAGTGCCGACAAAACAGCACCCACTGATAATATAATAGCATTAAACCTTTGTATAGGTTGAATAAATATGTCCCTGTTAAGGGTAATGGCTATAGACCAGCCTAAGCCTTCAAAATCCCTGACTCCAGATAAGTGGGCATAACCTATAAGCTTGTCTACGCCCTCATAGCTATATTCACCGCTGCCTGAGTTACCTGCCATCATATCTCGTGCAATAAGCCCTAGGACATCATCCCTTTGAGCAATATTTTCATTGCCCATCTTTTCAGTTACAGGATGCCACAATAGGGTCCCTTCTTTATCAATTATATAGGGATAGCTGCCGATATTGCCTTGCTCTTCCATTTCATCTATCAAATCATTCATCATTTCATAGAGTATTTGATCTGACATTCGGGCAGTAAGAATGCCTGTAGGCCTTCCTGCTTCATTCACAATTGGACAGCTAAAGGTGACTAAATCCAGTCCTATATCCAAACTTCGTCTGTATTCGTAGTAGACATCCTCTGATTCCTTGGTATTGATAAACCAGGAAGTATCGCTATAGTCGTCCCGGACATTGGCACTGCTGCTAGTTATCAGTTTTCCATTCATGTCCACTATCAGCATATCATGGTATGTATTCCCATGGTGCTCAACAGCATGGGCTAGTATATCCTGTTTCAAGCTGGCGCTGGCGTTAGTATCAACTATATCCTTATTATTGGCTATTATCCTCACATCACCTATTCTCTCATTCATAAAATAATCTAACATCTCCCCATGGCTGTCTGCCATTGTTTCAATATTAAATTTAGTATTGGCTATTATGATATTCCCTGCCATTTCCATAGCAGTTATAACTACAAAAGCTAGAATTATAAGTACCAGAATACCGGTGAAGAAAGGAATCTTGGCCTTCAGGCTTCTATTTATTTTCCAGGCTCTCAGCTTCCTTCTTTTAATTTTTTTCATCCCTGTCATCCTTTCTTAATATACCCATGGTTTTTTAAGGAACTAGATAGATTCACCAAAGCAAGCTCTTAGCTGAATATTTTATCTGGGTCCACAATCATTATCAGCTGAGCTTCAAGCTTTACAACCTCTTTTATGTATTTCCCGTCTATATTCTTTATATTACCAGGTAAGGGTTCACACCAATCATCTTCTATGTCTAGCACATCACCAGTCCTGTCTACTACAAAACCCATATACTCACCTTCATCATTATGGTTCTTTAAAATAATACAGGTTGGGTGCTGGGCTATAGTTCCCTTTTCTCCCTGTATCCGGCTAGCAAGATCCAATACGGTCACCACTTGCCCTCTCATATTAAATAGTCCTACTATAAAATCCGGAGCCCCAGGAATCTCAGTGTATCTGATCTTACGATTGATCTCCTTAACCAGCCTTATGTCTATTCCAAACATTTGACCTTCTAAATAAAAAGTCAATATTTTCCTTGTCATTATTTGCTCCTCCTCCCTCATATGACTATTTAGCAGTCTTCACTGCCTATTCACCCTTTCCTGGGATTGATTCTGATGCCCTATGGTATTTTGGGGAAGCCATTTCAAATAGCTGATCCAGACTCAAAAGCAGCACCATCTTCTTGCCCCAGAATGTAGTTCCCTCAATTCCATAGGCTTTAATGTCCTGCCGGCTAAGACTCCTATCAAGGATTACAGTATCGTGAACCTTGCCAATCAGTATCCCTATGGGATGGCTCTCTAGTTTTGGAACTATAACATATAGCTTGGAATCCTCATAGTCATTTTCAGAGATGGGAAGGTAGTCTTCCGGTCGAACTAGTCTTAGGGAACGACCGCGAAACTCTATATATTCCTTGTCCCCTACAAGCTGAATATCCTCTGGCCTAATCTCCTCCACCCTAGATACCATTGACAAGGATAGGCTTAGGAATTCATTGCCCGAACAGCTAAACAGTAGCATGGTTTCTTGTTCACTATGGGATTTTTCAACCTGTTTTTTTGGGGAATCAATTTCAACATCGGAAAATTTGATTTGAGCTTTGCCAGCAATTCCTTCCGGATCCAGTATCATTGCGATTCTTCCGTCTCCTAATATGGTAGCACCCGAGTAACACCTGCATTCTTTTAGGTGCCTGGGCAAAGGCTTTACCAAAATTTCCTCGTCATCATCAATGGCATCTACTATAAGGCCAAATCGTCTTTGCCCTATTTTTAGTACCAGAATCCTAATTATTGTGGATGAATCCTCAAAGTTATTAAGGATTTCCTGGCTGGAAGATAGTTCTAATACCTGGGACAAATCCACTAAGGGCAATAAGCCACCACGGAATCTAAGAACGGGAGAGTCGCTAAGCTTTTCTATCTGCCTATCCTTATCCCCTGGTTTTACCCGCACTACCTCTTGAAGGTTTACCTGGGGCAGGGCAAACTTCTGGTCCTTTGCCTCTACTATTAGTGAGGATACTATGGCCAAGGTTAGGGGAAGATTTAACTTAAAGGTGGTCCCTTTCCCCAGCTGGCTATCTATTTCTATGGTTCCTCCCATCCTATCGATATTGGTCCGAACCACGTCCATGCCCACTCCTCTTCCTGACACGTCGGTAACGCTGCTAGCTGTAGAAAAACCCGGCGCAAAAATCTGCTCCATTATTTCCTTTTCGGTCATATTAGCTAGTTCTTGTTGGCTTATCAGTTCCCGATCCAGGATTTTCCCTTTCAGGGCTTCAACATCAAGTCCTGCTCCATCATCAGATACTAAGATGGATACATGTCCTCCCTCTTGGAAGGCTCCAATGGATATGACCCCCTCCCTATCCTTGCCTCTTTTTTCCCTCTCCTCGGGCTTTTCTATACCGTGATCTGCTGCATTTCTAATAAGGTGGGTCAGAGGGTCTGTCAGGGATTCTATAATGGACTTGTCCAGCTCAACCTGAGTTCCCTGGATTTCCAGCCTAATTTCCTTACTTAGCTGTCTAGACAAATCTCGGATGATTCTAGGGAATTTGTTAAACACATTGCCCAAAGGCTGCATTCTGGTATGCATAACCCGCTCTTGAAGCTGGGTAGTAATATTGTCTATATTCTGTAATACTGGTTCTATTCCTTCTATCTTCTTCCTATAATCTTCCAGACCTCTAATCAGTTGATTTCTGCCTAAGACAAGCTCACTTGCCAAGTTCATAAGGTCATTTAACAATCCAATGGGCACCCTTATACTGTCCTCCAACGCCAAAGTTGCTGCGCTTTTTTGAGAACCTGAATTTTTCTTGTTTCCCCTATCTTGCTTTTTGGCCGGGGCAGGTGACTTTGGTCCATTGTATGATGGGTTGCCCTCTCTGTCTAGACCATCCAACAATACCTGCCTGTACTGTCCAGGTTTTATATTTACGTCCAGCTCCTCTATAGTTTCCTCTGCTATATCTAGGGCTAAGGCTATTAGGTTCTTTTCAAGTACTGTAGTGAAAAGGAATATATATCCTATATCGTTGGTTAATACATCATCCAAATCCTCTATTTGGCTGGCATCCCAATAGGATTCTAAGATCTGTCCAATGGATTGAATTTTATTAAAGAAAGCAATAGGGCTAACACCTCTAGCATCCAAGTCTTGGTATAGGTTTAGCCTAATCCTATATAGCTTATGGCCATGCTTTATAGCCTCCTCTACCTGCTGCTGCTGACTTTCATCGAGACGCAAATCAGAATTCCTAGTGTGACTAAGCCCTAGGGTGTTTTTAGCTTTATCTGGCGTAGACTCTTCTTGTAAAAATGAAGATATCTTCTGTATGAATGAAGATATATCCACTTCGTGACTGTTTCCTACATCCTCAACCATTTCCTTCAAACAATCATTGGACTCTAGCAAGGTATCTATGCTGGAATCCTCTAGATGGATCTTTTGATTGCGAACTGCTCCAAATAGGTTTTCCATTGCATGAGATAATTTAACAATATTGTCTAGACCAAAAAAACCGGCAGTTCCCTTTATACTGTGTACACTTCTAAAGAGTCTGTTTATCAGCTCCATATCCCCTGCATTACCGGCTAGCTCCAAAAGATCCGATTCAATTTGGCCTGTATGCAGCCTGGCTTCTTCAACAAATTCCTGGATAAACTCCTCATTCTGCAGCAACCCAATTCCCCCTTACATTCATTTGACTACACTTATCGCTCCACAGAAAACACCTGATCCAATCGCATCATTTCGAATAAACTTTTTATCCTTCCATTGAGTCCTACAACCTTAAAGTCCTTACTTAGCTTACAAGATGATTTATAAAGCCCAATAATCAAACTGATTCCTATGGAGTCAATAACCTCCACCTCTTCCATATCTATAACTACTTCTTGGTAGGATTTTTCCTCTTTCATCATTCTTCGCATTTGCTCTAATTTACCTTGAACCCAAGATGCAGTTACATCCTGAACCAATTTAAACTCCAGTTTGCTGTCCTTAATATTCGCTATCATTGTTTTCCTCCTCATTCTCATAATTTAGTCATATCCAATTTAGCGATTACTTGATTTCCTACAACCTCTATAAAAAAGCCAAGGCTTGTTACCATAGAAATTCCTCTGAATCTTTCCCGATCATGGCATGTTTGAACGACTTTATCTAGAACCTCTGTAATATGAAAGCCTTGGCCTTGGTCAATTACAACTAAAGATAAAATATTGCCTTCCAAGCTGAATTCACAAATGATTTTCTTTTCAGCATCCATCTTATTGCCATGCTCTACTGCATTGTTTAAAAGTTCCCGCAAGGCAACTACAATACAAAAGAAAGCATCTTCATACTTCCTTTTTATATCTTGGGGTATGCTAGACATAAGTTCGTCTATTATCCTATTTACTTCATCAAAACAGGAGTATCCTACGAATTGTAATTTCATTATTTCTCCTATCGCCTTACATATCGCTTAAGATTCTCTTTCTGAAACTTATAACCTTTTTAATCTAAAGTCAAACATTTAGTAAGAATTTCGCCATATTTATTAAATCCTTTTTTTATTATACAATTTAGCATATAATATGGTATACTTTCTTGCCCTTTCAGACTTTAAACTGCACTCAATATAATAATCTGCAGTAGGAGATATTTGTCTGATATTTGCAACTTGAATTCATAAAATGTTATTGTATTGCAATTGTTTTTATGGTATATTATAGACCATATATCGATGTAGATTGCTAATGCACAAAGTTTAGAAGGGATGTTTTGTTGATATGTCTTTTATTGGGGATTTTGAAATAATGAAGGATTTTCTTAAAGAGTTGCGATTATTGACTGAGGCTAATAATTTTATACCTATAGAGTTACATAAAGAATATAATACTAAAAGGGGCCTTAGAAACAGCGATGGTACCGGAGTACTGGTAGGTCTTACTCGGATTGGTGATGTTCAAGGCTATACTATCGATGGTGATAAAAAAATACCTATTGAAGGACGCCTTTTCTATCGAGGAATAAATGTTGAGGATATCGTCAATGGATTTCAGGCCGATGATAGGTTCGGTTTCGAAGAGACTAGCTACTTGCTTCTCTTTGGAAAACTGCCCGATACCGAAAATCTCAATAAATTCCAAGATCTGCTGGGTGCCCATCGAGATCTTCCCGATGGATTTGCCGAAGACATGATATTCAAAGCCCCTAGTATAGATATCATGAATAAACTAGCCCGAAGTGTCCTTGCCTCCTACTCCTATGATGAGGATCCGGACAATATTAGTGTGGAGAATGTCCTGCGTCAGTCCATTGAACTCATAGCCAGATTTCCTGCCATGATTGCATGTGCCTATCAGGCCAAATGCCATTATCACAATGGTGAAAGTCTGCACATCCATTATCCTCAAAAGGATATGAGCACCGCAGAGAATATGCTCCACTTGATTAGACCTGACAATAAGTTTACAAGGTTGGAAGCAGAGATCCTGGATTTGTCCTTGGTTCTCCATGCAGAACATGGTGGCGGCAATAACTCTAGCTTTACCACCCATGTAGTTACCTCATCAGGCACCGATACCTATTCTGCTATTGCTGCAGCCATTGGTTCATTAAAAGGGCCTAAGCACGGTGGCGCCAATGCCAAGGTTATGGATATGATGGAGGATATAAAGGCTAATGTCCACAACTGGGATAGCGAAAAGGAAATAGCTAGCTACCTTCGAAAGATACTACGCAAAGAAGCCTTCGACGGTTCTGGTCTTATATATGGTATGGGTCATGCAGTATATACCCTGTCGGATCCTAGAGCTGTCCTGTTAAAAGAAAAGGCAACCGAGCTAGCCCAGTTTTCAGGCATGAAAAAAGAGTTCGAGTTATACAAGAAAGTCGAGAAACTTTCTCCCGAGATATTCTATGAAGAAAAGAAAGATGTTAAAACTATATCGGCCAATGTAGATTTTTATTCAGGCATGGTGTATAAAATGCTAAACATCCCAGAGGATCTTTATACCCCAATCTTCGCCATGGCTAGGATGCCGGGATGGGCTGCTCATAGGATTGAGGAATTGATAAGCGGTGGTCGGATAATTAGACCTGCCTATAAGAGTGTTTTACCAAATGAGAATTATGTACCTTTAAATGAAAGATAGAAAATACTTACCAAGCCAGTCTAGGATATTAAGACTGGCTTTTTTGTTTTTTAAAATGATTTTATTGTATAAAGGCGAATGATTTTCTCCTATAAACAAATAATAGTTTTATGTTAATTTAATTGGGTGTGCTAGTTGACACTATACTATTAATAATGGCTATTGATCGTTTATTCCATCAATAGCGCATTATTTATTTTGCATAGAGTGTCAGCACCAAGGGTGAAGAATATTATGGAAATCTACATTGCAGAAAGGCTTAGAGCCTGTTTACCAAGCGCAGGATAGGCCGAATCAATGTTTGAGCCTAGCAGTTTTGAGAAGGCCCCGGAGCAAGTTTACAGGCTCTTTGTCTTGAAGAATTAGTAGATTGGAATATTATTCTTTACTATAATTTTTGAACTGCCACTAGACTATTGACTAGCACAAGAATATTGAACTAGCACAATAGGTTAAATTAATAAATATATCATATGGTTTCATATAGGAGGAAATCTTGTGAAAAAATATAGCCCTGTAATAGCAATACTACTAATCCTAAATATGTCATGCTTACCCACCATATCCCTAGCTGAGCCTCCTGAAAATTCAGCCAGAGCAGCCGTCCTAATGGAAGTGGAAACCGGTAGAGTGCTCTATGAAAAGAATCCTCACGAAAAATTACCTATGGCCAGCACCACAAAAATCATGACTGCCATCTTGGCTTTAGAAAATTCCCAGCTTTCAGATATTGTTACCGTCTCCTCAAATGCATCTGGTGTAGAAGGATCTTCTCTCTATCTGGCAGTCGGGGAGAGGTTAACCATGGAGCAGCTATTATACGGTCTTATGCTCCGGTCAGGAAATGATGCTGCTGTCGCCATTGCAGAGCATGTAGGTAAATCCCAAGAAGGATTTGCAGATATGATGAATAAAAAGGCCCGGGAGATTGGGGCAATCAATACCCATTTCATGAATCCTCATGGACTTCACCATGAGAATCATTATACCACAGCCTATGACCTGGCTTTGTTATCAACCTATGCCATGGGGACTTCTTCCTTCCGTAAAATAGTATCAACCAAATACTATAAAATTCCCTGGCAAGGGCAGCCTTGGGATAGGGTGCTTATGAATAAAAATGCCCTGCTTTGGAACTATGAGGGAGCAGAAGGTATCAAGACAGGGTACACCAAAGCAGCCAGAAGATGCCTTGCGACGGCTGCAGTCCGAAATGACATGGAGTTGGTGGCTGTAGTCTTGGATTGTCAGCCTTGGTTTGATGACAGTGCCACAATCCTAAACTATGGCTTTTCCCATTATGAGATGAAGAAAATATTTACAAGGGATGAAAGCCTAGGGGAGATCCCCGTAAAGAATGGCTTCGACAAAAAGGTGGATATAATTTTAAAGGATGATATCACCCTCCCATTGGCCGAGGGAGAACTAGATAGGCTAGGGATAGTCCTAAAGCATCCAGAGATATTAGAAGCTCCTATTAGGGCAGGTAGCAGGGTGGGGAGTATAGAGATTATCTTGGATGATGAGCTCATAATTTCAAAGGATCTATACACTGCTTCTAATATAAAGGAAAATACTTTCCCCGCCAATTTCCGAAATCTAATAAGACAGTGGATAGCAAATCTAGGGCAAGAGCTTACACCCTAAAAAAACATTGTGGTCTTTTAATATTGCTATATCCTCCTATCCATTATAGAATATATATTGATGAATTCTAAGAACTTGTACAAGTATTCAGATATATCAATTTATTCTATATTTGGAGGCGTTATATTTTGAAAAATCGTTTATTTTTACCTATAACCATAAAAGGCAAAAACATTCGCAATAGGGCGGTCATGCCCCCTATGGTTTTCTTTGAAAGAGCTGGCGATGATGGGTTTGTTACTGATGAGCATGTAGAGCATTACCGTGCTAGAGCCAAGGGCGGAACTGGCTTAATCATAGTAGAGGCTACCTGCATAGAGAAAAATGGCAGACTATCGGATTGTCAGCTAGGAATTTGGTCAGATGAGCATATTTCCGGTCTCAGCCGAATTGTCCAAGCCTGCCATGAATATGGTTCGGTGGTTATGCTGCAATTACATCATTCAGGGCTTAGGACCCCTTCCTCGGTTACGGAAATCCCAGTTGGCCCATCCAAAAATAATCAGAAACCATCAAGAGCATTGACAATTGATGAAATAGAAGCTATCAAGGAGGATTTTACTAAAGCAGCCCTTCGGGCTCAAGAGGCAGGCTTTGACGGTATTGAGCTTCATGGTGCACACGGGCAACTTCTTAATCAATTTGTATCCCCAGTCACCAACCAGCGGACTGATGAGTATGGAGGGGATTTGAAAGGGCGCATGAAATTATCCCTGGACATCATCTATAATATAAAAAAAGAACTGGAAGGCAAGCGTTTTATTATCGGTTATAGAATGGGCGGTAATGAGCCTACACTAAAAGATGGGATTAAAATTGCAAAGCTCTTGGAAGAGGCCGAAGTGGATCTTCTCCATGTTTCTGGAGGAATCTCTAGCCCAGATATAGCGCTTCCCCAACCTCCCCAGACCTTTCCTTTTCATTGGATAGTTTACTGCGGAACTGAGATAAAGAAGAATGTAAGCATACCTGTAATAGTGGTAGAAGGAATACGTACCGCCAAGCAGGCTTCCTTAATTATGGACAATAGGCTTGCAGACTTTGTTTCTGTAGGCCGGGGTCATCTTGTGGATCCTTTCTGGACCAAAAAGGCAATGAATCAGCTTGAAGCTATTCCCTGCCTGGAATGCAAACCCGACTGCCATTGGTTTGAGAACGGAGATCTATGTCCACAGCAGCGGGTTAAAAATAGTCAATAAGCATTGCCCAAGCTTATTTGGCACCAGCCTTGATATAAGTTTTGATATTAGTCCTTAGTATCTTGGATGCTTCTTTTATATCTTTCTTGGGTGTTGTGGATTACCTGGAGGGCCGCTTCTTTGTCCCTCCAGCCCTCGATTACCACTTCCTTTTCTTCTAGATCCTTATAGATGGCGAAAAAGTGCTCGATTTCTTTTAAAAGGTGGGGCGGGACATCTTCTAGGCTCTCAATATGGTTCCATAGAGGATCATTTTTGGGAACACAAAGAATTTTTTCGTCATCTCCCTTTTCATCCCTCATCATAAATAGCCCTATAGGGAAGGTTTCTATTAGACAGCCAGGAAAAGTAGATTCCCATACCAGAACCAAAGCATCTAAAGGATCCCCATCCCGGGCCAGGGTTTCAGGTATATATCCATAATCTGCCGGATAGTGAACCGGAGAAAATAGCATCCGGTCAAAGCGAATTACCTTTTTATAGGGATCATACTCATATTTATTCCTACTTCCCTTTGGTATTTCGATCATAACATCAAAAGTTTCTCTTTTCATAGTATCAGTCCTCTCTTCTTTTGCTAGTAAATAATATTACATAGATATTGTACCCAATCACCTAAGAAAACTAAATGATGTGAATCCATATCTATCAATTTTGCTACAAAAATAAAAGCCTGTGAAAATCCCTCGGGCATTAACACAGGCTTATAAGCAGCTCTATTTTGTTTTCTTCTTATGCTTTAGCTTTTCTGTTGATGATAAATCTTCCGGTCTGTTTTAAAGCTCCAAACAGTACCGATACCAGAATAGTATTCCCGATGGTAGCTGGCAAGACTGCAGTTAAAAATGCAGGACCGAAGGCCACACTTGGCAGTACTCCCATTAGAATAGCCGATA
>JAAYTG010000111.1 GCA_012518075.1 Clostridiales bacterium
ATCGCAAATTTGGAAATCTTGGTTTTGAAGTCTCGACCTTTGGAATTGGATGCATGCGTTTGCCCTTAGAAGTCCAAGCTGATGGGACTACAGATCCCTCCAAAATTGATGAAGAAGAAGCTATAAAAATGATTCGCCATGCTATTGATAACGGGGTTAATTATTTGGATACTGCTTACTTCTATCACGAAGGAAATAGTGAGCTGATAGTAGCCAAAGCTCTAAAAGACGGATATAGAGATCGAGTGAAGATTGCAACAAAGCTGCCTGTTTGGTTAGCAAAAACCTATGAAGATTTTGAGAAGTTATTGGACGAACAATTGGCTAAGTTGGAAGTGGAATATATTGATTTTTATCTACTACACGCTCTTTCCAAAAACCGGTGGGAAGAGATAAAACAGTTAGGTGTACTAGACTTCTTAGACAAGGCTGTAGCTTCAGGCAAAATTAAATACCCTGGCTTCTCATTCCATGATGAGTTATCTGTTTTTAAAGATATTATAGATTCTTATAATTGGAAAATGTGTCAGATTCAGCTGAATATCCTAGATGAAAACTATCAGGCCGGTGTTGAAGGTATGCGATATGCTGCTTCCAAAGGAATCCCAGTAGTTATTATGGAGCCCCTTAAGGGTGGAAGGCTAGCTCATAGCATACCACAAGATGTTAAGGACCAATGGGCACAATCTGAAGTTAAGCGTTCCCCGGTAGAATGGGCTTTCCGATGGCTCTATAATTTCCCGGAAATCACCGTCATCTTAAGCGGTGTCAGTACTATGGAGCAGCTTAATGATAATATTGATATATTCAGTAAAGCAGCACCCAATTCTATGGACTGCAAGGAATTGGAGCTGGTAAAGAAGGTTAAGGAGCTCTATGAGAGTAAGATAAAAGTGGGATGTACTAGCTGTAACTATTGTATGCCCTGTCCTTCAGGAGTTGATATCCCTGGCGTCTTCGGTCTCTATAATAACTATTCTATTTATGGAGGTCTTTCAGAGTTCAAGGATAAATACCAGGACTTTATTAAGGATAATAAGGATGCTTCTCAGTGCGTTGAATGTGGGCAATGTGAACCCGAATGTCCCCAACATATATCCATTATTGACAAGCTCAAAGAAGCCCATGAAGTTTTGACCTCTTAATAGTGAGGCTAATTAATAGCAAGGTAGATAAATTCTTGTGAAATTTCAAAAGCCTGGATCCCTTTATAAGGTTTCAGGCTTTTTTGTATATGGTACTCTTTGTACATCTATTATAGCCGTATAATATATCCTTCTTTTCTGGGTTTGGGTTCGGGCTGCTCACAATCCCTGTAGCCTAGAATACAGTTTCCTATACCAACATAGTAATCATCAATACCCCATTCTTTAAGGAGGGCTTGTCCCTCTTCATCTTGAAACATTTCCTTAGCTCTATGAATCCAGCATGAATCCACACCAAGAGAAAAGGCTGCATTCATTAGATTCCCCATTACCAGGCTACCATCTTCTATATATGTATTCCTCCTACTATCTGCCAACACAATAACTAATGTTGGCGCTCCATAGAAGGGATCATCATCAGGATTTCCAGTAAACTTTGCATTGAGTTTGGAAAGCTTTTTGATCAATTTTTCATCCTGTACTACAACTATTATAGCAGGCTGAGCACCCATACCGCTAGGAGCATACATACCAGCTTCCAATATTTGCTTTAGCTGCTCATCCTTTATCTGCTCTTTTTTGTACTGTCGAATGCTCCTTCTTCCCTTTAGAGCTTTTAAGACTTCATTCACCCTATATCACTCCATATTTTGTATTCCTTCTATTATCAGTCTTGATCTTTTCATTTTCATTTATTCTCTTCAAATAATCCAACCGTTCTGCTTACATCCATTACAAAAATAATACCTGCACCTGGTCTTTCAAGGTTTAATCTTTCATTTATGGCATCTACAATGGACTGGGTTTTATCTACCTTTGACAGAATAAGGACAATCTCCTTTTCTGGCTCAATTTCAATATTGAATAAGGTCTCCTTTTCCTTAGTTCCGGACCCTCTTCCATGTATTACGGTTCCACCGGTAGAGCCAGCTGATTCCGCAGCTTCCAAAACATCATCCATTGAGCCCTTATCTACAATAACAAATATAGCTTGATAATCCAAATTATTCACACCTTTCTCTTCAGGATTAGATATATTTTTTGTTTGATTAATGGCCGAAGAGTATTTTACCGGCATAGAAAAGGCAATACCGTGATGAGGTTTATCTAGACTGAATCTCTTAATTACTTTTTCATAAAAAGCATCTTCCGATTCTTGACCAATAATGGTAAAAAAGATTTCTTTTCTTATCTCGGTAATTCCTAATATGTTTAACAGCTCATTCTTCACCGTGCCTCTGCCTAAAAATATGGTACCACCCTCTCCTCCTGCCTCTTTGTGCAGTTTAAACAGCTTAGTTCCTTTTCCAAAATCCATTATACACCAAAATAGGACAAGACCCTTGTTAAGTGAGTCCATATCTAATTACTCTCCTTTATAGATTTAATTTTGAAAATTAACCCAAGTACTTGAATGGCTACTAAAGGTGTCATAGCTACCATGGCAATAACGCCAAATCCATCTATTAGAACATTTGCTGTTGGAATGGTTGCTGCAGCTCCTTGCGCAAATGCTAAAACAAAGGTGGCAGTCATGGGGCCGGAAGCAACACCACCGGAATCATAGGCTATACCAACAAAAATAGGTGGAACTCTGTAAGATAATAAAGCTGCTAAGGCAAATCCCGGTAATAGAAAATGCCATAACTTTAATGCTGGTATCATAATTCTTAACATGGACATGGCAACGGCAAGAGCTATACCTGCAGATAATGCAATTAAAATGACTTTCCTTTTTATATGGCCTGATGTAACGTCTTCTACCTGTTCCGTTAATACATATACTGCCGGCTCAGCCAGAACAACTACCATCCCCAATAAGAATCCAATTATAGGTAGTAGCACAGGATGAAAATTTGCTATCCCTTCCCCCATTACCCTACCAACTTCCATAAATCCAGAGTTTACTCCGACTAAGAATAATGTAAGACCAATATATGTATATAAAAGTCCCTTTAGAATGTTATTTCTATTCTTTTTATTCAAGTTAAACCTTAGTTTGTTAAAAATCAGGAATAAAATAAGTAGAGGTGCTAAGGTGAAAATAGACTCTTTCATGATTTTAGGAAATTCGTGCAAATAAGGGCTTATTATCCCTACATTGGGTACAAATGCTTCCGCTTCACCTTGAATATCTGTAAGTCCTCTCACAACGCTCATTATCATAACAGCAAATATTGGGCCGGCAGAAGCCAGTCCCACCATTCCGAAACTATCCTCTTCTGATGTTTTTCCGCCCTTTAATTGAGCCACGCCATAGCCTAAAGCCAAAATAAAAGGCGTTGTCATGGCACCGGTAGTTGCCCCCGAAGCATCCACCGAAATAGCTAAAAACTCCTCCGATGTTTTTAGGCCAAGTAGGAATATAATAGCATAAACGATTGTAAATATTTTATTTAGTGGAGTGCCATAAATAATTCTTAATAGCCCCACCCCAACCATTATACCCACTCCGATTGAAACGACAATTAGAATTAATGAACTAGACACTATCCCACCGGAAGCCAAATTTACTTGACGAGCCAATATCTGCAAATCAGGCTCAGCGATGGTAATTAAAAAACCTAATATAAAACCAAGAATACCAACCCAGTAATATCTATTTGTTCTAGCTGCGGTTTCACCCATTAGATTTCCAATAGGTACAACTCCCAGCTGAGCACCAAATAAGAATATCCCTAGCCCTAAAATCACAAGTATGGCACCTATTATAAACCTAATAAGCATTTCACTTTCTATAGGTACTATTGTGAAATTCAAAATAATAACTAAAATAGTTATTGGTAAGACAGAAAATGATACTTCTTTTAGTTGTTTTAAGAGTATATTCAAATAGACTCTCCTCTCCTTATTAATTAGTATTATAAAAATCTGGGGAAATATCCATATAACCTTATTTTTTATCTATGTGGAGAAACTTACTAAAGATCCCTTTCTCTCATAATCCAGGGAAGGTTAGCCCATGAAAATAACTGTTGAGCTTAGGATATATAAAGAACCATACGCCTATATTCTATTCAATTTCTTTATAGCTTGTCAATCTTAATTTTGTTTTATAGATAACTATAAAATATCCCTAATCCATTAAAGATTAGGGATATACCTAAAGGCAAAGGTTTATACAGTACTGAGATTGCTAATATTCATGAGCCATTTACCTGCCCAATACGCTTTTGCTTTACTAGTACAAGGGAAATTGCTAGGAAAGTTAAAGTAAATCCAATTATTATAAGGATATTTATAAATATAGGTAAAGTATTTATCATTTGCATATTAGGAATATTTGCTATAGTATTGTTAGATTTTACATACCAATATGTTGGAGTAAAGCTGGCGATCTTTAATACAGTTTCACCTAGCAATTCCTGGGGCACAAACACTCCGCTAATGAAACATGTTCCTAAGGATACAACATTTGAAACAGCAGATATGGCATTTTTACTCTTTATAGTATTCCCAATC
>JAAYTG010000112.1 GCA_012518075.1 Clostridiales bacterium
AAGAATTAAGGGAGTCTAAAACAAACCTATTGAGAGACAAATCTTTAAATCCTTCATTTATCGTTTTATTTGCCCCATTCTTAATAATCCCGGAGTTGTCATAAAAGCACAGGGCACTCTGATTATATACCATTATTATAGTCTCCTCTCTAGTACCTAGAATTTTATATCATTCAACAAAATATATGAAAATTTGCGAAGTTGTGGTAGAATAGCAGTTAATGGTATGTTGGATTTAACCGGTTGGGACTGGCCACAAGACGGTGTGATTACTTTAGATGGCGAATGGGAATTTTGATGATTATATGAGTAAGCCCTTCGATGCAATGGAACTCCTAGCAAGGGTCAAAGCCCATTTGCGTAGAAACCGCATGTTGAATGGCCCAAATTATATGGACATCCAAAGTGAATTAATTTGTTTTTCTGACTTAATTATAGATTTAAATAGTCATTCAGTATCGGTAAAAGGACAGAAGGTTATTTTATCCCCTAAGGAATTTCAACTATTGATACTATTGGCTCAAAACCCCAATGTGGTATTTAGTATCGAGCAATTGTACCAATCCATCTGGGGACAGGAAAGCTATGGGGACTACAGGACAGTCATGGTTCACATCAGCAATATAAGGAAAAAATTAGAGCAAAATCCTAAGAAGCCTACTCTCATCCAGACAATCAAAAGAGTAGGGTATAAATTTTATCCACTATGAGTTTATCTATCAACCCCATTGTTCAACGATACATTCTCTGATAGGATTGATACATATTAAAGAAGAGGAAAGATGAGGGATTGAATATGGGCTATGCATTTTATTACAGAACTCCGATAGGACAGATTATAATTGGGGAAAAGGATAATAAGATAACCCATATTCTATTTGAGGGGAACTCTGTCCCTGATGGATATGTACTAAAAGAGACATCTACCTTAATAGAAGCCAGTAAACAACTTAAGGAATACTTTAAAGGTCAACGGAAAGAGTTTAAGCTAGCCCTTAACCCTTCAGGTACCGAGTTTATGAAAAGAGTCTGGACTAGCCTTCAAGATATTCCCTATGGAGAAACGAGGAGCTACAAGGATATTGCTATATCTATAGGTAGGGATAGAGCATACAGAGCTGTAGGTCTTGCAAATAACAGAAATCCCATATCCATCATCATACCCTGCCACCGGGTCATTGGTGCTAATGGCGCTCTAGTGGGTTATGGTGGAGGATTGGATATAAAGACCTATCTTTTAGAACTGGAAAGATCAAATGTTAACCATAAATAAGAACACTTCCTTCTATCCCTTATCCCATATTTGCTCTTATACCTTGGTTATAATGTCTTTAAATAGCTGAACCCCATGCATCAGTATTTCTTCATCAAAGTTAAAGAGATTGCTATGTAGAGGATGAATATATCCCTTGGCTTCATTGCCTGACCCTAAAAACATGAAGACCCCGGGCACCATTTTTTGATAGTTAGAAAAATCCTCAGCTATCATCAAAGGTTTTGCCTCCATATACTGTTCTTTGGGCAGGATATCTATTATCTTCTTGGTCCACCCTTCATGGTTTATAACCGGTGGATAGTATACCCCTTCATGGTAGCTGCTCTTTATTCCATGGGATTTTTCCATACCTGACAATAAATCAAGAACCCTACCCTTGATATCTTGATACAGCTCATCTTTGAAGGTTCGCACCGTACATTCCATGGTTACTCTTTCAGCAAGAATATTTCTAGTATCCCCTCCACATATTCTACCAATAGAAAACACTACGTTCTCTGATGAGTCTATTGTCCGAGTTATGATGGATTGCAGGCTGTTTATAAAGTGGGCTGCTGCTACAATGGTATCCACTCCCTTGTAGGGCATAGCACCATGAGCACTCTTTCCCATAAGTTCTATATTAATCTCACAGGTTTGAGCCATTAGGGGACCTGCTTTGATTCCTACCTTGCCCTGGGGTATATCAGGCAGTATATGAAGCCCAAATATGGCATCCACTTTTGGATCATCCAACAGTCCCTCTTCTATCATAGGCAGGGCGCCACCTTCTCTCTCCTCATCAGGCTGAAAGATCAGAACGATATTATCATCTATCTTGTCCTTATTTTGAGATAACCACTGGGCCAGACCTAATAGAATAGCCATATGTCCATCATGCCCGCAGGCATGCATAAAACCTTTCTCTTTGGAGGCAAACTCCAGTCCCGTCTTTTCCTCTATGGCCAGGCCATCCATATCCGCTCTGAAGGCCAGGGTTCTCTCTCCCAACCTGCCCCTCATCACCGCTTTTATTCCAGTACCTGCCATTAGCTTGACCTCATAAAACCCAAGCCTGTCTAGCTCATTTAGGATATAATCCCTGGTCCTATATACCTCAAAGCCTATTTCAGGACAGCTATGGAGCCATCTCCTATGGGCAACAAGGTCTTCCTTTAGCTCTAGAATATCCCTATCCAATAATTTCATCTCTTTCCCACCCTGCCTCTCGCATACTTTCCATTATAATACCTATTTTGTCTTCCACAATCAATAGAATATATAAAAGGCATGGTTTTATTATAGACCTTACAAAAATAATCAAATTTCATATGGTGTACTTAATTTTTATTAAGAATATTATTTACATCTATTTTATAAATTGGTCTTGCATTTATATTCATTAAGTTGTATAATTATGAAAATTATATTTAGTAGCAACTTTGTTACTTGTGAGGTGAGTTATGCCAATGATCCAAGTAAGTGTTTTAGGCTCAACCGGATATGGAGGAATAGAGCTAGTTCGACTCCTTACCTCCCATCCAAAGGTCAAGATATACAAATTAATGTCGCATAGTTATGCAGGCAAGAGTCTATCTGATGTATATCCTAACTTTATAGCCCATGAAGATATATGTCTTAGTGAGTTGGATATTGATGATATAGCAGATAATAGCCAGCTGGTCTTCACCAGTCTTCCCCACGGTGCCTCTTCTAAAATCATACCCCTTTTGTATGAAAAGGGCGTTCGAATAGTAGATCTTAGCGGAGACTTCCGCTATATATCAGCTAAGATCTTTGAAAAGTGGTATGGATACAAACATCCTCGTCCTGAGCTTTTACAAGAATCCACCTATGGTCTGCCGGAGCTTCATAAAGAGGATATTAAAAAAGCCCAATTGGTGGGAAATCCGGGCTGTTATCCTACATCTGCCATCCTAACCCTAGCCCCCCTAATAGCCAATCAGCTCATTGACCCTACCTCCATAATAATCGACGCTAAATCAGGAGCTACGGGAGCAGGGCGGGCCACTTCAGTGGGTCTTAATTTCTGTGAAGTTGATGGAAATATTAAAGCCTATAATGTTTCTACCCATCGTCATACTTCAGAAATCGAACAGGAGCTGGGTTTACTGGCCGGACGGGATATAAAGTTATCCTTTACCCCTCATCTTCTGCCTATTAAGCGGGGTATACTCAGCACTATATATGCATCTTTGCTAAAGTCTCTGTCCTTTAATGACATTTATACTCTATACACCAAGTTTTATAAAGATGCACCCTTTGTATCCTTATATCTGGAAGGAAAACTGCCTGAAATCAAGTATGTACGGGGCTCTAACCAATGTCATATCGGATTTGCTCTGGACAGCCGGACCAATAGGATTATCCTTGTATCTGCCATCGACAATCTGGTAAAAGGCGCCGGAGGTCAGGCTATACAGAACATGAATATAATGTTTGGTCTAGATGAAACCATGGGACTTCCCCAGCTTGGTTGGTATCTATAGCATATTCTTTGGAAAGGTTTGGAGGTTTCTATGAATAACCTGATTTATAAAGCAAATATCTTAATTGAGGCTCTACCCTATATACAAAAGCTAAGTGGGAAAACCGTAGTAATAAAATATGGCGGCAATGCCATGGTGGATGAAGAGATTAGAAAAACAATTATGCAGGATATAACCCTTCTAAAATATGTAGGAGTAAATCCTGTGGTGGTCCATGGTGGTGGCCCAAAGATAAATGAAACACTTGACATAATGAATATAGAATCTGAATTTCACAATGGTCTGCGGATTACCAATAAAGATGCCATTGATGTTGTGCAGATGGTGCTGGCTGGATCTATAAACAAGGATATTGTAGCCCAGCTTAACTGTCTAGGTGGCAAAGCTATCGGTCTATGTGGCAAGGACGGCAATCTAATACAAGCAGAAAAAAAGGTAAACATGGATAATGTGGACCTTGGCTATGTAGGAGAAATTAAAGGGATAGATAGCAAACTAATTGAATTTTTAGCCCAGGATGAATATATCCCCGTCATCGCCCCTATTGGTACTGATTCCAATGGCCAAAGCTATAATATCAATGCTGACACTGCAGCCGGTGAGATAGCCGCAGCTTTGAAGGCCGAGAAGCTAATATTTCTTACGGATATAGATGGTATCTACCTGGATCCCCAAGATGAATCCTCTCTTTTTTCAGTTATTTCCATACCAGAAATCTATGAGCTTATGGACAAGGGCATTATATCTGGAGGAATGATACCCAAGGCATTAGGCTGCATCAAAGCTATCCAACAAGGGGTGAACCGAACCCATATATTAAATGGCACTATCCCTCATCCCATCCTGCTTGAGATCTTTACCGACAAGGGAATAGGAACCATGGTAACCAAAGGAGGTTATGACAATGGATTATAATGACATTAAAGAGCTGGATGAAAAATATTATTTAAGCACCTTTGGCTCAAGACTGCCTGTATCCTTTGAATATGGTGAGGGCTGCTCACTCTATGATACCCAGGGCAAAGAATATATAGATTTTGTAGCGGGTATTGCCGTAAATACCTTAGGCTACAACCACCCTGCCCTAGGGAAAGCTATAGTGGAACAGGTAGAAAAACTCTTGCACTGCTCCAACCTCTTTTATATTGAATCCCAGGCCCAACTAGCAAAGCTATTGGTAGAGAACAGCTGTGGAGACAGGATTTTTGTTTGCAATAGCGGGGCAGAAGCCAATGAAGGAGCCATCAAGCTGGCCAGAAAATACTTCTATTCCAAACACCTTTACAGATACGAGATTATAACTACCCTAAACTCCTTCCACGGCAGAACCATGGCTACCCTGGCGGCTACGGGACAAGAAAAATACCAAAAGCCCTTTGAGCCTATGCCCACAGGATTCATCCATGTGCCCTTTAATGATATTGAAGCTATAGAAAAGGCAATTACCTATAAGACCTGCGCCATAATGATAGAGCCTATACAAGGAGAAGGTGGCATTATACCTGCCACGGCCCAGTATATGCAGGCTCTGAGAAAACTCTGTGATGACAAGGGACTTTTATTAATCTTCGATGAGGTCCAGACGGGTATAGGAAGGACCGGCAAGCTCTTTGGATATGAGCACTACGGTGTAGAGCCGGATATCTTCACCTTGGCTAAAGGATTGGGCGGAGGGATCCCTATTGGTGCCTTTGTCGCCAAAGACTTTGTTGCCTCAGCCATAGAGCCGGGAGATCACGGGACCACCTTTGGTGGTAATCCCCTAGCCTGCACAGCGGCTCTGACAGTCCTGTCGACTATTCTAGATAAAAACTTTTTAGAAGATGTCAAAACCCTTGGCCACTATTTCCAGGATAGACTTATAGAAGTCAAGGAAAAGTTCCCCTTTGTAAGAGAAGTGAGGGGCAAGGGCCTTATGCTGGGCATGGAGTTAGAGGATAGAATCCCAGGAAAGGATATAGTCCTAGATATGCTAGATAAAGGATTTATTATTAATTGTGCCGGGAAGAACACTTTAAGATTTGTTCCCCCTCTCATCATAGAGAAGAAAGATATCGACAAACTCGTGGAAAACCTAGAAGTCTGCCTGGCCAAGGAGAGTCATAATGCCTAAGCTGAAAAACATAAAGAAAGTATTGGTCATCGGTTCAGGCCCCATTATTATTGGTCAGGCAGCGGAGTTTGATTATTCAGGAACCCAGGCTTGTAAGGCCTTGCGAGGTGAAGGCATCGAAGTAGTCCTAATAAACAGTAACCCAGCCACCATAATGACTGATTTGGATATAGCTGACAAAATATATATAGAACCCTTAACCATTGATATAGTTTCAAGGATTATTGATATGGAAAAACCCGATGGTATACTGGCTAGCCTAGGAGGGCAAACGGGACTAAATCTAGCCATGCAGCTTGCAGACACTGGACTATTGGAAAAACTAAATATTAAGCTACTTGGAACCAGCCTCTCCTCCATTAAAATGGCAGAAGATAGGCAGCTCTTTAAAAAAGTTATGGAAGATATAGGCGAAAAAGTAGCCCAAAGCTCTATTGCAAGTAGCTACCAAGAGGCCATGGAGTTTGCCAGCCAAATTGGTTTTCCCATTATAATTCGTCCTGCTTTCACCTTGGGTGGAACTGGTGGAGGTATAGCCCACAACATGGATGAATTCAAGGATATTGTGTCCCGGGGCCTAATAAATAGTATCATCCATCAGGTGCTATTAGAAGAAAGTGTGGCAGGTTGGAAGGAGATTGAATACGAAGTCATAAGGGATAATGAGGACAACTGTATGGTGATCTGCAATATGGAAAATCTAGACCCTGTAGGTATCCATACAGGGGACAGCATAGTTGTAGTTCCTACCCAGACCCTGTCTCCCTACCAAGAGCAAATGTTAGAGCAGGCATCTATAAAAATCATCAGGGCCTTGGATATAAAAGGTGGCTGCAATATTCAGTTTGCCTTACATCCAACTGAGAATGATTATGTAGTAATCGAAGTTAATCCTAGGGTAAGCCGCTCCAGTGCCCTAGCCTCAAAAGCTACCGGCTTTCCCATTGCTAAGGTAACCAGCAAAATCGCCATAGGATTCAATTTAAAAGAACTTAGCAGTTATAGACCAGTGTCGAATTATGTAGTTACCAAGGTTCCCCGCTGGCCCTTTGATAAGTTTTCATCTGCTAATCGTACTCTGGACACACAAATGAAGGCTACAGGAGAAGTTATGGCTATTGGTAGCAACCTGGAGGAATCCCTGCTAAAGGCCATTGACTCCCTGGATATCGGCTTAAACTACCATATCGGCATGAAGAAGATTAGCCTCTGGGATGATTCTACCCTTGAAAGATCCCTAAAGAATCCCGATGATGAACGGATATTTGCAGTATCTGAAGCCTTAAGAAGGGGATATAGTATAGATCAAATCCATGACATTACAAAAATCGATAAGTATTTTATCAGTAAGCTAAAGAATATAACGGATCTCAGCCAGAGGCTAGAATCCCTGCCCCCAAAGAATCTTAGCGAGGAGATTCTTCTAAAATGTAAACAATATGGTTTTGGCAATAGTTATATAGCTAACCTGATGAATACTGAAGAAAAGGTTATTGAAGGACTTTGTAATAAATATGGGATAAAGCCTTCTTACCAGGTGATAAATGCTTGGACTGAAAACTCCCAGTCAGCGGCCTCATATTTTTATTCCTGCTACGATCACAAGGAAGATGCTATCCCCCCTTCCTCTAAGCCCAAGGTGGTGGTCCTTGGATCCGGACCTATACGTATAGGTCAAGGGATAGAGTTCGATTACTGTAGTGTTCACTCAGTAAAGACCCTTCGTGAAATGGGTTTTGAGGCCATAATAATCAATAGCAATCCTGAGACTGTAAGTACCGATTTTGATACGGCTGATGTCCTATATTTTGAACCTCTGACCTATGAATGTGTTATGGATGTTCTGCGCAGGGAAAAACCCCTTGGAGTAATTGTTCAGTTTGGTGGTCAGACTTCCATTAATTTAGCCTACCCTTTATCTCAGTCCGGAGTAAATGTTTTGGGTACTTCGGTAGAGAATCTCGATCGGGCTGAAGATAGGGATAAGTTTCTACAGGCCTTGACTCAGTTAGCTATCCCTCTACCTCCTGGAAAAACTGCCTATTCTTTGGAAGAAGCCGCTAGGATTGCAGAGGAAATTGGATATCCAGTACTAGTTCGTCCCTCCTATGTCTTAGGAGGAAGGGCTATGGAAATCATATATAGCAATGAGGAACTAGCCAGCTATATGGAAAAGGCAATCCAAGCCTCTGGCCAACATCCTGTCCTAGTAGATAAATATATCTTAGGCAAGGAAGTAGAAGTAGATGGAATAAGCGATGGCAAGGATGTAGTGGTAGCAGGAATTATGGAGCATATAGAAAGAGCGGGCGTTCATTCAGGAGACAGTTTCTCTGTCTATCCGCCTCAAGGCCTTAGCAAGGCTATAAAGGATAAAGTCTTGGATTATTCCATCAGGATAGCCCGAGAACTGAAGATAAAGGGTTTATTCAATATCCAATTTGTTATAGATGAAAATTTCAATTTGTATGTACTTGAGGTCAACCCTAGGGCCAGCCGTACTGTCCCAATACTTAGCAAGATAACAGGCATACCTATGGTTGGCCTAGCCACCAGGGTTATGATGGGTCAAAGCTTAAAGGCTATGGGTTTTTCTACGGGACTTGTTCCTGAATCATCCTTGGTAACCGTCAAAGGACCTGTTTTCTCCTTCTCGAAGCTAACTGCCGTGGACACCTTCTTAGGTCCTGAAATGAAGTCTACCGGAGAAGTAATGGGCACTGATATATCTTATACCAAGGCCATGCAAAAGGCCATGATGGCCGCAGAGATGATTTTACCCCAAAGGGGCAAGATATTATTCTCCCTAGCCCATCGGGATAAGGAAAGGGCTCTGCCTATAGCACGAAGCCTTCAGGAAAGAGGCTACCAGATATTGGCCACAAATGATACCTGGAAGTATTTTGATAGTCAAGGGCTAACAGTCCAAAGGATAGAGAAGGCTAATGCATTAAAACTGCTTAAGGAAAAACAAATCCAGGGAATCATAAACACCCCTACTCTGGGCAAGGTAAGTACACGGTTGGGTTTTTTATTAAGGAGAAAGGCCATGGAATACAAGATTCCCTGTATAACCTCCCTAGACACTGCCCAGGCTATGCTAAAAGTAGTAAATGATGATAGTCCGGTAAACATTTTCCCTTTGGACCAGTATTCCAGTAATTATGTACAGATAAAGGAGCAATGAATTATTATGGATTTATACAATTATAATATAAAAAGTCCTTTTATAAAGAACCACCTTTTGTCTCTTGAGGATTATACCGCCGATGAAATCTACCAGCTTATAAGTTTGGCCCTCAAACTCAAAGAAAAGAAGAAAAAAGGTATTCCCCATCCAATCCTTAAGGGCAAGACTTTGGGTATGATCTTCGCTAAATCCTCCACCAGGACTCGAGTATCCTTTGAGGTTGGAATCCATCAATTAGGCGGCTACGGTCTCTTTCTAAGCTCTGCCGACATTCAGCTAGGACGAGGAGAAACCATAGAGGATACTGCCAAAGTCCTGTCTCGCTATGTTGATGGAATTATGATCCGAACCTTTGACCAAGAGGACGTTGAAGCTCTGGCCAAATACGGTTCTATACCGGTTATAAATGGGTTAACAGATCTATTCCATCCCTGCCAAATACTAGCCGATCTGATGACTATCTATGAAGCCAAGGCCAGGCTTAAAGGTTTAAAGCTTGCCTATATAGGCGATGGGAATAATGTAGCTCACTCACTTCTCATAGGATGTTCCAAGGTGGGCATGGATGTGGCCATAGCCTGTCCCAATGGCTATGAACCGCAAGAGGAAATAGTTTCACAAGCCCAAGACAATGGTTTGTCTTCCGGATCACAAATATCTATTGTGCAAGATCCTAAGAAAGCCGCTACAGGAGCGGATGTAATCTATACCGATGTATGGACTAGCATGGGCCAGGAAGATGAAATTCAAGATCGCAAGAAGGTTTTTGAACCCTATCAGGTCAATTCCAGATTATTCTTTTTGGCTAGTCCCGATGCAATTTTTCTTCACTGTCTTCCTGCTCACAGGGGCGAGGAAGTAACCCGGGAGATCATAGATGGTTCTAAGTCCTGGGTATTTGAAGAAGCTGAAAATAGGCTCCATGTGCAAAAAGCTATTATGACCCTATTGATGGGAGATAATAAATCCCTTGAGTTTTGAAAAAGTATGGGATAAGGAGAATAGATATGAATGTTATTATTAAAAAAGCCACCATCGATGATATTCCATCTATCCATAAGATCACCATAGAAGCCTTTCAAAAATATGCTCTAGATTTAGGCCTGCCTGACCAGGTTAAGGCCCTAAAAGAGACCTATGAATCCATTGAAAAGGATTTGAAGAATAAAATAGTATTAGTCGCTTGGATACAAGAT
Organism: Clostridiales bacterium; assembly: GCA_012518075.1. Lineage (GTDB taxonomy): Bacteria > Bacillota > Clostridia > Caldicoprobacterales > UBA3941 > JAAYTG01. The sequence continues at coordinate 10,265 of JAAYTG010000112.1, forward strand.
GAGCCAGCGGGAACCATCCGCTGCGAAATCCTCCCTCCTGGAAATGTTGGTTATATCAGCAGATTTAGTGTGAGGCCTCAAGCCCAAGGTATGGGTGTTGGCAGGGCACTACTATCTGCCATTGAAAAAGAGGCAGTAGAACGAAGGGTCTCTCTCCTTACCCTTCATACTGCCTCTAAAATGACGTCTCTAGTTAGATTCTATTATGGTATGGACTACTATATTGACTCTACCACAACAGATAGAGGATATATTCGTGCCTATCTTTGTAAAGAATTAAAGGCCAGTAATAAAGCTTTGTCTAAACCTGTAAACATGAAGTAAACCCCTGCCTTATTTTAATCCATTGTAGCCTGTCTGGTAATAATAAGGCATCTCTAGATAGATAGTAGAGAAAGAATTTTATATGAACGCCAGGACACAGTTAAGTGTTTAAGGGGTAAGGCTTTTAACAGTCATGAACATCCTTCCAAAATGAAAATACTCTTGTTCCTCCAGTCTATTTTCTGAAACTTTGGAAGGATGTTCTATATGAGCAAAGAATTATTCAATTAATACCTAGTTATTTTATATTGTATTGTGGGATAGAAGAAATAGATTGATCCAAAGTCCATAACCCGGTTAAAATATAGGTGTAAGTAGCTAACAATCTCAGGAGAATCTGCATTACGTCAAGAAATATGCTGACCATAGTTTATGGAAGAGCGAATAGGCCTAAAAAAACGAGGAAACGAGGGGTATTATGAAGTTAAATAAAGCCATACTCTATTTTATATTGTTGTCAATTATACTAATAATGTTTTGTGGATGCCATAATAATGACGGAACATTGGATTCCAAGACACAAAACAGTGAACAGGAAACAGAGCTTTCGGACAACCAAAGGATGTCGGATCCGCCTGCGGATTTAACTCCACCCAAAACTCCAACTCCATCTATAGCCCCGTCCCCTACACCCACAACCATGTATATTAAGCTTAATAAATATGGGTCTAAGCTCAATATCCGGGAGACCCCATCAATCAGTGGCAATATTATAGATAGGCTGGAACATGGGGACATGGTAAAAGTTTTAAATATACAGGATGGATGGGCAAGGATTGAGTATAATCAGGATGTTGGTTACGTCAATATCAACTATTTGGTAGATAAAGAGCCCTCTCAGCTGTTACCAGCCCATGACAATCTATCTCCTGATGATATGTATATAAGGAGAAACGCTCTCTTGAACTTTGGAATGGCAATGAACTGATTGGCGAATATAGTGTTGCCTTGGGGTTTAATCCCATTGGACATAAAGAAAAGGAAGGGGATGGCAAAACGCCTGAAGGAGCATATTATGTATGCGTTAAGAATCCCAACAGCAGATACTATCTGTCCCTCGGGGTATCATATCCTGGGATTTCTGATGCTCAAAAGGGTCTGGACTCTGGTCTTATTACACAAAGTGAGTATGATAGAATAGTCAATGCCATACATTCTGGCGGAATACCGCCTTGGAATACTCCTCTTGGCGGACAGATAATGATCCACGGATCGGGAGCTAAGTACGACTGGACAGCAGGATGTGTTGCAGTAGAAAATGATGTGATGGATATTTTGTGGGAGCATTGTAAAGTGGGCACCCACATATTTATTTACCCCTGATTACTTGTTTAAGTCAATCCTTCTTTTAAATTTTTCTTCTGATGCTATGCATTTAGAAAATCTTAATGACTAACATACCTACTATTTTGCTTCGCTATGTAGCAGTTTTCCAAGTTTTTCTCCTGATAATTTCTCAAACTTTCCACATTGTATTGCTTTTTTTAAAGGATATCAAATACTTTATTGGAACCATGATACCATATTCACTGCGGTTCATTTACGGATCTCATCATTTCCCTCCAAGATTAGTTTATATTCTATCGCATTATACTCTTTGCCCTTCAAAGACAGTACTGTATATTTGTAAGGTCTCTCGCAGAGGGCAGGACATGTTAGGTAACCTACATCATCTTTCAGTGTTGTTGCAATACCCCAATGTGCATGACCACTTATGGAAAGGAGTACTTCCTTTTCCATATAGAATTTAGTTATATCATCAGCATTTTTTAGGTTATAGGGGTAAACCCTGTCAATATGAGGATATATGGGATTATGCTGTAGAGCAATAATAGGCCTTATTGCATCAACTTGGGAAAATACGCTTTCCATCTTGGCCATGCATCTTTTAGCTTCATCCTTCTCATTATATTCATCTACAAAACTAACAATCTGATACCCATTGATATCATGAAGTCCCTCATAATCATTGAAAATATCCAGTACAAGCTGAGGATCTGGATCATGGTTGCCGGGAGTTACTATAATAGGCTTCCCTGTTGATTTTAGCACTGAATAAAGATCCATGATATCTTCTTTGACTCCTGGAGCATCGCCATTATCCACAAGATCTCCCAGCAGTAGAATAAGGTCAATGTCACTTATATCTACAGAATTTAACACTCTCTCAATGAGCTCTAGTCCTAAGCGGGTTTTTCTCTCTTCTTTGGGACAAAGATGATTTGCCCTGCTCATATAATGAATATCAGTAAGGATTAATATGTTTAGTCCTCTCATTTTTCCTCCAAGATACAAGTCAA
>JAAYTG010000113.1 GCA_012518075.1 Clostridiales bacterium
AGGTTTCTTTTTAATTCTTAAGGAAATGACAAAGTAGCTATGGACACAGCAATTTGTGACTTCAAAAGATTTTGAAAATTGTGAAAGAAATATCAATGGGAGGTTGTTATGTACGAGAGAGTGTATATATTCGATACCACATTAAGAGACGGGGAGCAGTCACCGGGTATTAATCTTAATGTCCAGGAGAAATTGGAGATAGCTGCCCAGTTGGAACGCTTGGGAGTAGATGCTATAGAAGCAGGTTTTCCTGTAGCTTCTAAAGGGGATTTTGAAGCGGTAAAGGCGATAGCCCAAAATATTCGAAAGCCCATCATAGTAGGCTTAGCCCGAGCAGTAGAGAAGGATATAGAAAGGGCCTGGGAGGCTTTAAAGTACGCAGCCCGCCCCCGTATCCATACCTTTATTGCCACATCGGACATTCATATGGAATATAAGCTCAAGATGACCCCTAACCAGGTACTAAAGCGAGTACATGAGACCGTATCCTTTGCAAAATCCCTGTGCCCAGATGTGGAGTTTTCTGCAGAGGATGGCTCAAGAACTAGGCCGGAATTCTTGTTTGAGGTAATAAAAACGGCCATAAAAGCAGGGGCTACGGCTATAAATATACCCGACACCGTAGGTTATGGGACGCCTCAAGAGTTTGGAGGCCTAATAAGATCCATTAGGGAAAACGTTGAGGGTATAGATAATATTATCCTAAGTGTCCACTGTCATAATGACTTGGGCATGGCAGTGCCCAACTCCTTATCTGCCATCCAAAATGGTGCTAATCAAATCGAGTGTACCATCAATGGACTAGGGGAAAGGGCAGGCAATGCAGCCCTAGAGGAAATAGTTATGGCCCTGAAGACTCGAAAGGACTTTTACGGCTGTGAAACCGGGATTGTTACAGAGGAGATCTATAGGACCAGCCGTTTAGTAAGTCATTTAACGGGTATCCATATTCAACCCAATAAGGCTATTACTGGTGCCAATGCTTTCGCTCATGAATCCGGGATTCATCAGCACGGGATGCTAAGCAATAGGGAGACCTACGAGATTATGACTCCCGAGTCCGTTGGCCTAAGGCAGAGCCAGATGGTGCTAGGCAAGCATTCGGGGCGCCATGCCTTTGAGGAAAAATTGGAAGAGATGGGATACATCCACCTAGATGCTGACAAGATCAATCAGGCTTTCGAGAAGTTCAAGGATTTAGCCGATAAGAAGAAGCATATTATGGATAGCGACATTGAAGCCCTGGTCAACGAGAAAGTGATACAGGTCCCTGCTGTCTATGACCTGGAGTATTTCCACATATCCAGCGGTAACTCTACCATAGCCACTTCAACTGTACAGATGAAGACGGAGGATGAGATTATCCAGGAGGCAGCTTGCGGTGACGGACCTATAGATGCTACCTTTAAAGCTATTGATAGGGCAGCAGGCATAGAAGTAGAGTTAAAGGATTATTATCTAAGGGCAGTTACCAGCGGGAAGGATGCTTTGGGAGAAGTAACGGTTAAGATTGGTAGGAATGGTGATGTATTTGTAGGACGGGGGATTAGCACTGATGTTATTGAAGCTAGTGCTAGGGCCTATGTAAATGCTATAAATAAAATGCTTTATGAATCTGAAATGGAGTGATCTAAAATTGGGAATTTAAATAAGAAAAACAAGGTATTTATATTTGATACAACTCTAAGGGATGGGGCCCAGGCAGAGGGAATATCTTTTACCGTCAATGATAAGCTTAGAATCGCCAGAAGGCTGGATGATTTGGGAGTAGATTATATTGAGGCTGGAAATCCGGGCTCAAACCCTAAGGATTTAGAGTTTTTTAGTAAAATAAAAAATAGGCCCCTAAAACATGCAAAGTTAGTAGCCTTTGGCAGTACCCGTAGGCCCAATATAAAAGCCAATGAAGATGCCAATGTCAGAGCCCTTCTAACGGCTGAAACACCAGCTGTGTCAATTTTCGGGAAGAGCTGGGATTTCCATGTCACAGATATTATTAGGACATCGTTAGAGGAAAATCTAAATATGATATATGACACCATTTCTTTTCTAAAGGGGCAAGGCAAGGAAGTAATTTTTGATGCGGAGCATTTTTTCGATGGATACAAAGCCAACAGAGACTATGCCATGAAATCTCTTAAGGTGGCCTCAGATGCGGGAGCCGACTGGCTGGTACTATGTGATACCAACGGTGGTTGTTTTCCCTTTGAAATAACGGAGATAACCAAGGATGTATTGGAGAACTCTACAGTTCCGGTAGGTATTCATTGTCACAATGATGGGGGAATGGCGGAGGCTAATTCAATCATGGCAGTGGAGCAGGGAGCAGTTCAGGTCCAGGGAACCTTTAACGGATTTGGGGAGCGCTGCGGTAATGCAAATCTATCGGTAATTATACCTAATCTCCAGTTAAAAAGAGGCAAGTCTTGCATAAAGGAGGAAGGATTAAAAGATCTAAGTGCAGCTAGTCGTTATATCAGTGAGTTGGCGAACCTTCCCCATAATGAAAGACAGCCCTATGTAGGCAATAGTGCCTTTGCCCACAAGGGAGGCATGCACATAGACGGGGTGCAAAAAAACTGTCTTTCCTTCGAGCATATAGCCCCTGAACTGATAGGCAATGAGCGCAGGATACTCATGTCCGAGGTGTCGGGTAGAAGCACCATACTAAAGAAGATTCAGAAAGTAGCTCCTTGGGTTGACAAGGAATCCGAGGAAACAAAGCTCATTATGGATAGGCTAAAACAATTGGAGCATGAAGGCTATCAGTTCGAAGGGGCTGAAAGTTCCTTTGAGCTGATGGTAAGACGGGCTTTGGATAGGGCGAAAACTTTTTTTGAGGTAAAGGACTTTAGGGTGCTTTGCGAGGAACACTGGCAAAATGATTATAGTGCTTCGGCTATAGTAAAGGTAAGGGTAGGAGAAGGTGAAGAGATCATTGCCGCTGAAGGGGATGGCCCGGTAAATGCCTTAGACAAGGCCCTACGTAAGGCCTTAGAGATATTCTATCCTCAGCTAAAGAGGATGAGATTAACAGACTATAAGGTCCGAGTCTTGGATACCTCCAAGGCTACGGCTGCTAAGGTAAGGGTACACATAGAGTCCACCGACGGTGAGAGGATATGGGGGACTGTGGGACTATCCACCAATATTATAGAAGCCAGCTGGGATGCTCTAGTTGATTCTATTGAATATTTCCTATATCTAAATGGCAATGCCAGCAGTGAGGACTTGGACAAAGATAAAGAAAATGTAAGCTGAGATTTTGTACTAGTTGAAATAAGGCATAGGCAGGAATCTAGTTCTGATATCTAGCACTTCAAGGCAAAGAGCCTGTAAAGAGGATTTGGACCTTATTAAAAGCTGCTATACCAAAGGCTGATTTTTCATTACCTTTTGGTTGATCAGGCTCTTAGCTTTGTCTTACAGAGGGTCGACCTCTGGAAGATGGATTCCAAAGAATGACTTTCAGAAAGATCCTGCACTTGGTTTTATCAGGGCAAAGCTAAGGAATCCAAGTTTATTTATGAAAGATTATTGTGGAAAGACTTTTCTGAAGGATTCAATAGTTTTATAAAGAATATTATAGTTAGACGGTTGAATAGTAATTTTGATATATACGAAGGAGTGAGAACTATGGGAATGACCATGACACAAAAAATATTAGCCGCCCATGCAGGTCTGGATAAGGTAGAGGCCGGCCAGCTTATAATGGCTAATTTGGATCTGGTATTAGGTAACGATATAACAAGCCCAGTAGCGATCAAGGAGTTTGAAAAGATTGGGGTCGAGGAAGTCTTTGATAAAAGCAAGGTTGCAATAGTACCTGACCACTTTACTCCCAACAAGGATATAAAGTCAGCAGAGCAGTGCAAATTTATCCGGGAATTTGCTAGAGATAGGGAGATAGAGAATTATTTTGAAATAGGAGAGATGGGTATTGAGCATGCTCTTATACCGGAGAAAGGCTTGGTAGTCAGCGGCGATGTTGTGATAGGTGCGGATTCCCATACCTGTACTTACGGAGCCCTGGGAGCTTTTTCTACAGGAGTAGGTAGCACCGATATGGCTGCCGGCATGGCTAGCGGTCAGGCCTGGTTCAAGGTGCCCGAGGCTATAAAGATTGTCCTTACCGGGAGCCTTCCTAAATGGGTTAGCGGTAAGGATGTTATCCTTCATATTATTGGTATGATAGGAGTGGATGGAGCCCTATACCAATCTATGGAATATACCGGTCCCGGCGTGGCCTCCCTATCCATGGATGATAGATTTACCATTGCCAATATGGCCATTGAAGCCGGTGCCAAAAACGGGATATTCGAGGTAGATAATAAGACCGTAGCCTATATGAAGGAACATTCCACCAGAGAATATACCATCTATAAGGCTGATGAGGATGCAGACTATAGTCGAGTAATTGAGATAGACCTATCTACATTAAGGCCCACGGTGGCATTTCCCCATCTGCCAGATAATACTCGAACCATTGATGAGGTAGGGGATGTGCCTATCGACCAAGTAGTTATAGGTTCCTGTACCAATGGAAGGATAGAGGATTTAAGGGCAGCGGCAGAGATTCTAAAAGGACGAAAAGTCCACAAAGGGATAAGAACCATCATCTTCCCTGCTACCCAGAAAATATATCTACAGGCCATGAAGGAAGGGCTTCTAGAGATCTTTATTGAGGCCGGTGCTGCAGTGAGCACCCCTACCTGTGGGCCATGCTTGGGAGGACATATGGGAATTTTGGCTGCCGGGGAACGTGCAGTGGCAACTACCAATAGAAACTTTGTAGGCAGGATGGGACATCCAGAGAGTGAAGTCTATCTAGCCAGCCCTGCTGTAGCAGCTGCTTCAGCCGTAAGTGGAAGAATTTCATCCCCTGAGGAGGTTGTGAAATGATGAAAGGAACTATTATTAAATATGGAGACAATGTAGATACGGACGTAATTATCCCTGCCAGATACCTAAATACCAGCGATATACAGGAGCTGGCCAAGCATTGTATGGAGGATTTGGATAAGGACTTTGTAAATAAGGTTAAGCCCGGAGATCTTATGGTGGCAGGCAAGAATTTTGGCAGTGGCTCTTCCAGAGAGCATGCCCCTGCGGTCATAAAAGCTTCAGGTATATCCTGTGTTATTGCCGAGACCTTTGCCAGGATCTTTTATAGAAATGCCATAAATATCGGGCTGCCCATTATGGAGAGTCCCGAAGCGGCCAGAGATATTGAGGATGGAGACCAGGTGTCCGTGGACGTATATAGTGGGCTTATAACCAATATAACAAAGAATAAAACCTACCAAGGCACCCCCTTCCCTGGCTTTATGCAGGATATAATGAAGGCAGAGGGTCTTATAAACTATGTAAGGGAAAAGGGGGAATAGCAATGAAGATAGCTCTTATTCCGGGAGATGGAATAGGTCCGGAGATAATAAAACAAGCCCTTAAGGTGCTAGAGGCTGTTTCTCATAAGTATAATGTAGACTTTTCTTTTACAGAGCTTTTAATGGGGGGCGTGGCCATTGACCAAACTGGGGTCCCCCTCCCAGAAGAGACGGTAAAGGCATGTAAGGAGAGCGATGCTGTTTTATTGGGTGCCGTGGGAGGAGAAAAATGGGATAGTCTACCCGGACATCTTCGGCCGGAAGCAGGACTTCTCGGTATCAGAAAGGCTTTAGGGGTATTTGCAAACCTTCGTCCTGCTATACTATTTCCTCAGCTTAAGGAGGCCTCCACCCTAAAAGAAGAGGTACTAGGGGATGGTCTAAATATTATGGTAGTACGGGAGCTAACTGGAGGCCTGTATTTTGGGGAGAAGAAGAGGCAGGGGCAAGGAAGTGACTTAAAAGCATGGGATACCATGGAATACAGCCTTTGGGAAATTGAACGAATTGCCAGAGTGGCCTTTGATCTAGCGAAAAATCGACAGGGAAAGCTTATGTCCGTGGATAAGGCCAATGTCCTGGAAAGCTCCAGGCTGTGGCGAGAGGTCATATCCAAAGTGGCTTTAGAATATCCGGAAGTCGCCTTAAGCCATATGTATGTAGATAATGCCGCTATGCAGCTAATAAGAAATCCAAGACAATTTGATGTAATAGTTACAGAGAATATGTTTGGTGATATTCTAAGTGATGAGGCATCCATGCTGACCGGCTCACTGGGCATGTTGCCTTCTGCCAGCCTGGGGACTGAAAACCCTGGCCTATATGAAGCTATACATGGTTCAGCACCGGATATAGCCGGCCAAGACAAGGCCAACCCTATAGCAACCATTATGAGTACGGCCATGATGCTAAGATATAGCGGCGATCTAGAAGAGGCTGCTCAAGATATAGAAAACGCAGTATCTAGGGTACTTGATAAGGGCTATAGGACCGGAGATATCATGCAGTCAGGTATGACAGAGGTAGGTACCGAGAAAATGGGAGACCTAATTGCTGGAGAAATAAAATAAAGGATAAATGAGAAAGGATAAATGAGAAAATCTATTGTAAAAGTATCCGAAAGCTAATAAACTATTACCATAGGCAAAAGTCTAGAAGTTAGAAGGTTTAAAGGGTTTTAATCCCTAGACACTCGTTTACAGAGATCCTTTTTTAGCTTCCAGTTTCCAGATCAGAAAGGTGATAGTTATGCAAACCGTTAGGTACAGGGTAGGTTCCAGGAGAAGGAGATATAGAATTAACGGAAAAAGGTTTTATCCCTTCCTGGCCCTTGTTACCATATTCATAGTTCTATTAGTTCTAAATTGGATTCAAGAGCAAGGTCTTTATGCTAAATATAAGATTTCAGACTTTAAGGACCAGCATCTGGAAATCTACTTTGATGTGGAGGCTGCCCAGGGTGTACCCTGGTACTATTTATTAGCCATAGATAAGGCTGAAGGGATTAGCGAAGAGGAGATAGGGACTAGGAGATCGGAACAAATAGCCCTTCATTTAAGAGGGATTGCCTCCCCACAGGAGCTTGACCAAAAGCTTAAGGATTATAGGGATGACCCTAAGTTAATAAAAAAGATTAAATACGAGATAAAATGCCTTCAACACATAATTGAAGTCTATGAGGATAAGGTTTTTCCTGTAGCCGGGAATCACTATGATTATAAGGATAGCTATGGCGACGGCAGAAGCTACGGCGGGGATCGTAGCCATGAGGGCATAGATATTATGTGCGATATGGAAACCCCTCTCTTATCAGTTTGTGATGGGGTGATAGAGAAGAAGGGCTGGCTGGAACTAGGTGGCTGGCGGTTGGGCATAAGGGGAAATGACGGGATCTACTACTATTACGCCCATCTTTCCAGATATGAGGAAGGTCTAGAGGAAGGGGATAAGGTAAAGAAAGGCCAGCTTATAGGCTATGCTGGAGATACAGGCTATGGAGTGGAAGGAACTACCGGTCAGTTTGAGCCCCATCTTCACTTTGGAATGTATGAAAGGGACAGCTGGACCGGCTCAGAAGAAAAGGCTGTAAACCCTTACCCTTTCTTAAATGCCTGGGAGCGAAGTCCTAATTGATGAGAAAACAAAAAGATGGAGGTAATTTCCATGGATTTTATGAATATTGTCAAGGGAAGAAGGACCATTCGGAAGTATAAGCAAGACAGAATAGATGCTACTATCCTGAGGGATTTGGTAGATGGAGCAAGATTGGCGCCTTCAGCAGCAAATCTGCAGCCTCTAGAATATCTGGTGGTAGATGATCCAGCACTCTTAGATAAGGTTTTTAATACCCTTTCCTGGGCAGGATATATTAGGCCGGAAGGAGATCCCAAAGAGGGAGAAAGGCCTGTGGCCTATATTGTAGTTTTGGTCACCGGGCAGACTGGAGCCTATACAAACCATGATATAGGTGCAGCAGTTCAAAATATCCTCTTGGGTGCATGGGGCTATGGCATAGGCAGCTGTTGGTTCGGATCGGTAAAGCGGGATAGACTGGCCCAGGACTTTAGTATACCTGAAAATGTAAAGATTGATTCAGTTATTGCCCTTGGATATCCGGCTGAAAAGTCCGTCTGGGAAGAGGAGAAGGGAAGTATAAAGTATTATAAAGATAAGGATAATATTCTTCATGTGCCCAAGCGAAGATTAGAAGATATATCACATTGGAACGAATTGCGTTCCTCTGGAAAGGATGAATCCATTGATAAGCGATAGAGTAAAAAAAGGCTATGAAAAAGCACCTCACAGGTCCCTATTCAAAGCCATGGGATATACAGATCAAGAGTTAGCACTACCCCTTATAGGTGTAGTAAACTCTCAAAATGAGATAGTTCCAGGACATATACACTTAGATACCATTGCCGATGCTGTAAAAAGCGGTATAAGGATGGCAGG
>JAAYTG010000114.1 GCA_012518075.1 Clostridiales bacterium
AAGAAAAAAGCCATGCTAGAAGAGAATGAAAACAGTATATATTTAACGCCTAAGGGGATGGATTTTCAGAATCAGGTTCTACTTTATTTTATGGATTAAAATTATATGACAAAATGGTAAAAACTATTGACAAAAGCCATCTAAGATGATAATTTAAAGTAGGATTTAGCACTCGCTAGTGGAGAGTGCTAACAGGTGGGGGTGATATCCATGAAGTTAGACCAAAGAAAACTTAATATATTACAGGCTATTATTGACGACTATATTATATCTGCTGAACCAGTAGGATCAAGAACAATTGCTAAAAAATACAATCTGGGAATCAGCTCAGCCACTATCAGGAATGAAATGGCTGATTTGGAGGAAATGGGCTATCTTGAGCAACCCCATACCTCGGCAGGACGTATTCCATCTGATAAGGGTTACAGACTGTATGTGGATTGCTTGATGACAACAAGGGTACTTAGTCTTCCCCAGGCCAACTATATTAAAGAATTATATAAGAAGTCCACTAACCAGATTGAGCAAATTATATTCCAAACCTCTAGGATTTTGTCGACTATTACCAACTATACTGCCGTGGTACTAGAGCCCAAACTTAATGAGGTTTTGATTAAACATATTCAATTAGTGCCCATCGATAGACGATGTGCTCTTTTGGTTGTGGTAACAAATACCGGAATAGCAAGGGATACCATAATAAGAATATCCGAGGGAGTTGACAGTGATTATCTATATAGAATCTCTAATATGCTAAATCAACTATATAAGGATAAGAGCCTGGATGATATCAGCCTTGAACCCTTAATAAATATGCAGAAAAATGTGGCAAAGAATAGAGAGTTCTTCAACTCACTTATAGACGCCCTTACTGTCAGTATAGATATAGAGGATGCTAGGGAAGTATATCTAGGTGGTACAAGCAATATTTTCAATTATCCTGAGTATCAGGACATTATAAAGGCCAAGGAATTCTTAGATCTTATGGAGCAAAAGGATCTCTTGTATAGACTCTTAATAGGTTCCCGTGGAAATGGCGTATCAGTAACCATTGGTCAGGAAAATGAATACAAAGAGCTTCAAGATTATAGTGTAATAACCGCAACATACAACGCTGGTAGCCAGCCTCTAGGAATTCTCGGAATTATCGGTCCTACTCGGATGGAGTATTCTAAGGCAATTTCAGTGATGGACTTCATGGGTGAGACTCTTAGTCAATATTTAACACGGCTATTTGCAAAAGAATAGTCTTATATAGATGTACTGAAGGAAGGCAAAGAAATGGAGAGGGTTTAAATGAATGATGGTTTAGAGAAAGATTGTTGTCATGAGGAAGTTGTATATGATGTTGAAGCTGGTGATCATCAGCCTGCCGATGAGGCATTAACTGATGAGAAGCAGTCGCAGCTAAAGGATCAGCTTATCAAAGCAGAGGAAGAGCGGGATCAATATCTTTCCATGGCACAGCGATTACAAGCTGAATTTGATAATTTTAGAAAGCGAAATAGGGCTGCTGTTTCCGAAGCTTACGAGGAGGCTGCATTTGAGACTGTAGAAAAATTCTTGCCCGTTCTTGACAATTTGCAGAGGGCTTTGGAATCTTCTAAAGATAATGACTCTTCTCAAGCTGAAGCCATATGTAAGGGCGTGGAGATGGTTATAAAACAATTTTTAGATATTATGGCCAAAATGGGTATAGAGGAAATCGAAGCCCTGGGTAAGCCCTTTGATCCTACGTACCACGATGCTGTAATGCAAGTAGAAGCAGGGGAAGATCAGGAGAAGAATACAGTGGTAGAGGTACTTTTGAAAGGATATAAGGCTAAGGACAAGGTAATAAGATACAGCATGGTAAAGGTAGCTAATTAGCTATATAGCAGAATAAATATAATTAAACTTATTAAAATCTATTGAAATTATATTGGTGTTAAATAGTGTTAGGAGGAATATAGATATGGGAAAAATAATAGGAATTGATTTAGGGACCACTAATTCTTGTGTGGCAGTTATGGAGGGAGGCGAATCGGTAGTAATCCCAAGTGCAGAGGGTGGCAGAACTACTCCATCAGTAGTTGCTTTCTCCAAAACCGGGGAGAGACTGATAGGTCAGGTTGCCAAGCGTCAAGCTATTACCAATCCGGATCATACTATCATGTCCATTAAAAGGGATATGGGTAGTGATAGAAAGGTTAGTATCGAAGATAAGAACTACAGTCCTCAGGAGATATCAGCTATGGTCCTGACCAAAATGAAGCAGGACGCAGAGGCTTATTTGGGTGAAACCGTAAGCCAAGCTGTTATTACCGTTCCTGCATACTTTAGTGACAGTCAACGTCAGGCTACTAAGGATGCAGGTGTCATAGCTGGGCTAGAGGTACTTCGAATAATCAATGAGCCTACTGCTGCAGCCTTAGCATATGGCCTTGATAAAGAGGATAACCAAAAGATTGTAGTTTATGACCTAGGCGGCGGTACTTTTGACGTATCCGTCATGGAAATCGGTGATGGGGTTTTTGAGGTATTGGCAACAAGAGGCAATAATCGTCTAGGTGGAGACGATTTTGATCAGAGGGTTATAGACTATCTGGCTGATGAATTTAAGAAGTCTGATGGAATTGATCTTAGGATGGATAAGATGGCACTGCAGCGCCTTAAGGAGGCATCCGAAAAAGCTAAGATAGAGTTATCCAGTGTACTTACAACTAATATAAACCTACCCTTTATAACTGCAGATGCTTCTGGTCCTAAACACCTTGACGTGACCCTGACCAGGGCTAAGTTTGAAGAGCTGACTGCTGATTTGGTGGAGAAGAGCTTGATCCCCTTAAAAGATGCATTAAAAGATGCAGGCTTATCTTCTAGCGAAATAGATAAGGTTATATTGGTAGGAGGATCTACGAGAATTCCAGCGGTACAGGAGGCTGTCAAGAAGATTACTGGCAAGGAGCCCCATAAGGGAATAAATCCTGACGAATGTGTTGCTATTGGTGCTGCTATTCAGGCAGGAGTTTTAGGCGGTGAGGTAAAGGATGTCCTATTATTGGATGTTACTCCACTATCCTTGGGAATCGAAACCCTAGGCGGAGTATTTACCAAACTCATCGAGAGGAATACTACTATTCCAACCCGTAAGAGTCAAATATTCTCTACTGCTGCTGATGGGCAAACCAGTGTAGATATACATGTTCTTCAAGGAGAGAGAGAAATGGCAGCCGGCAATAAAACTCTAGGACGGTTTATGCTAGATGGTATTCCTCCAGCACCCAGAGGTGTGCCGCAAATTGAAGTAACTTTTGATATAGATGCCAATGGTATTGTAAATGTATCAGCTAAGGATATGGGTACCGGCAAGGAGCAAAAAGTAACCATAACAGCTTCAACCAACCTTTCTGATGATGAGATAGATCAGGCCGTCAAGGAAGCTGAAAGATATTCTGAAGAAGATAAAAAGCGAAGAGAAGAAATAGAAATTCGAAACAATGCTGACTCTTTGGTATATACCACTGAGAAGACTATCAAGGAACTGGAAGATAATATTGATCAATCTGATAAAGATACCCTACAAACTGAGATAGATGCTGTGAAAAAAGCTTTAGAGGGGAATAATACAGATGAAATTAAAGCTGCATCTGAAAAGCTGGCCCAGGTATCCCAAGAGGTATTTGGTAAGATCTATCAGCAGCAGGCCCAACAGGCAGGAGCAGATGCCCAACAACAAGG
>JAAYTG010000115.1 GCA_012518075.1 Clostridiales bacterium
GTCTTTCTGGTCGGGGTGACAGGATTTGAACCTGCGCCCTTCTCGTCCCGAACGAGACGCGCTACCAAGCTGCGCCACACCCCGTAGGAGTACTTGGAGCCAATAAGGGGACTCGAACCCCTGGCCTACGGTTTACGAAACCGTTGCTCTACCAGCTGAGCTATATTGGCGTAACTATGTCCAATACAATAAAACATTATACCATATGAATCTGAACTTGTCATGCTGTTTGCCTCATAATCTTAAATATACTTCTCTTATGATAATCGAACACTAAGTAAAAATTTAATTAAATGAATTGTTTAATTTGGTGATGTCACATAGGAGCTTACCTTTCACCTTTTTTTATTCTATGAATATGATAAAGTATCCGAAAATATATGATTAATCACATGGAGGTGTTATTCGGTGAGAATTGTGAAATATATCATCATAATACTGGTTTTTATACTTGCTGTCTCCATTCTTCTCTCAGGTTGCGAACAGCAAATGAATCAAAAAGTACGCTTAATGGAGGTCACGCATTCTGTTTTCTATGCTCCACAATATGTTGCCATACATGAAGGGTATTTCGAAGAAGAGGGTATAGATATTGAATTGTCTACAGGCGAAGGAGCTGACAAAGTTATGACTGCTGTTCTAGCTGATCAAGCAGACATTGGCTTTATGGGACCTGAAGCTGCTATCTATGTGCACAACGAAGGCAGAGAAGATCATGCACAAATTTTCGCACAATTGACTCAAACTGATGGTTCATTCTTAATGGGCCGGGAAGAAGAACCAGATTTTAAATGGGAAGATCTAAAAGGAAAGACTATAATCGGTGGCCGTAAAGGCGGGGTCCCCCTAATGACCCTTGAATATGTACTTAAAAAGCATGGATTAACCCCTGGAGTAGATGTAGAGGTATTGACTAATATACAGTTTGCATTAATGGCAGGTGCTTTTACCGGTGGTACCGGAGACTATGTAACCCTTTTTGAACCCATAGCCTCAACATTGGAAAATGAGGGTTCGGGATACGTGCTTGCTTCTGTTGGAGTTGCCGGCGGAAATATTCCTTTTACAGCCTATGCAGCAAAGATGAGTTTCATTGAGGAAAATAAAGATCTAATCCAACGCTTTACCAACGCCATATACAAGGGTCAACAGTTTGTTAAAGATAAGTCCCCTGAAGAAATAGCCAAAGCTATTCAACCTGCCTTTCCAGACAGTGATTTGGAACTTCTTACCCAGGTGGCAAAACGATACAAAGAACAAGATTCTTGGCCTACTAATCCTGTTTTAAAGGAAAAAGACTTTAATCACCTACAGGATATTATGGAGTTAGCCGGTGAACTGGATAAGAGAGCTCCTTATGATGAGCTAGTAACCAATGAATTTGCAGAAAAAGTCGGCAACTAATAATTACAATTATAGCATATGACAATCTAGCCCCTATGGGGCTTTTGTTTTAACAAATTATATGCTCGAGAATATAATAAACTATGGATTTAAACTCAAACCTCATTGTCTAATCTTCAATATATTTCTGTATATAGGGAGGACTGAATGTATGAGCAAAAATGAAATGGTAAGTCTAAAAAATGTCTCCTTAAAATACCATAGTTTAGAGGGAGAAACTCATGCTATAAATAATATCTCTTTCTCCGTGAATCAAGGCGAGTTCATTGGTATTGTGGGTCCTAGCGGATGTGGTAAAACTACTATACTGTCATTGATCGCAGGACTAATTAAGCCTACAAAAGGTCAAGTATTAGTGGATAACAAAAGCGTTGAAGGCACTTCAACTGATGTCGGTTACATGCTACAACAAGATTATCTATTTGAATGGCGTACCATAATGCAAAATGTTTTACTAGGATTAGAAATTCATAATAAAGTAAACCAATTTACTAAAGCTAAAGCGGAAAAGCTTTTGGAGATATATGGGTTGGGGGATTTTAAGAATCATTATCCAAATCAACTTTCAGGAGGGATGAGGCAAAGAGTAGCCCTAATACGCACACTAGCCATTGATCCCAAAATTCTCCTGTTAGATGAACCTTTCTCAGCACTAGATTATCAGACTAGACTAGCAATGTCAGACGAGGTTAGCACAATCATCCGTAAAGAGGGAAAAACTGCACTATTGGTTACTCATGATATATCTGAAGCTATAAGTATGTCTGATAGAGTTATTGTTTTGAGCAAGAGACCCGCTACAATAAAAACTATCCATCATATCCAACTAACCACTGAAAAAGGCAATCCTATAAGCCGTCGTCAAGCCCCTGAATTTCGAGAGTATTTTAATGCCATATGGAAGGAGTTGGATGTTCATGTATAATAGAAAGGTTAATAATGCAATTTCCAAAGAGCATGCTTTATATCTTGCCAGAATAAAAAGAAAGAAGTTGCTTATACGTTTAACTCAGATAGGCATCCTTATTGCCTTTATTGCTCTGTGGGAATTAACGGCTAGGCTTAATATGATTGACTCCTTCATTACAAGTCAACCTAGCAGAATTGTAAACACCTTAAAAAGCCTGTATAGAGAAGGTACATTATGGATGCATATTTCCATAACTATTTTTGAAACCATAATAGGTTTTGTTCTGGGTACCGTTCTTGGCACCGCTATTGCTATAATTCTATGGTGGTCTGACTTTGTAGCTAAAGTAGCCGATCCTTATTTGGTGGTGTTAAGTAGCTTGCCAAAAGTAGCATTAGGTCCCATAATAATCGTATGGATAGGGGCTGGACCTCTCGCTATTATAGCTATGGCCTTATTTGTATCCCTAATCGTCACCATAATTACAGTGCTCAATGGTTTTTTAGAAGTCAGTCCAGATAAAATTAAGCTACTTCAGACCTTTGGAGCTAGTAAAATTCAGATCCTAATGAAGGTCATTCTGCCTGCCAGCGTTCCTACCATAATATCTGCTGTTAAGGTCAATATAGGTATGTCTTGGGTTGGGGTAATAGTGGGCGAGTTTCTGGTCTCTAAAGCTGGTCTAGGACACTTAATAGTATACGGCGGTCAGGTGTTTAAGCTAGATCTAGTTATGACAAGTGTATTTATACTTTCCATTGCTGCAGCACTTATGTACCAATTTGTCGCTTGGTTAGAGAAAAAATACGTAAGATGGCAATATTAATATCTGTCTAGAAAAAGATGAGAGCGATTGTATCGCCCTCATCCTTTTTTATCTATTTTATCTATCCTAGGATTTTTATATTGAATCAAACTAAAAACATCCCTGATCTTAACCCAAAACCTATTGTCTTTTTTAATTGAGTTAATCCAATAGTCTGTCTTATCTAAATTATCTTTGTGAAGGAAAAACAAATTACTCTTCTTTAGTTCATCAAGGTCATAAAGCTCTGGAATCTGCTCCATAACATCTCCAGCTCTTCCAATAGGAATAGCATATGCTAAAAAACTATCCCATGCATTCAACTCAGGTTTAGGCAATTCAGATTGGGACGCATTCCTAAGGTATTTTTTAAAACCAATCCACTGAGCATTATTTGCAGCTCCAAACTCTGTCCTCTTCTCAATAAATTGAGAATAAACTGCCAGCAGCAAGGCTAATCCTATGATTACAAACCCTCTAAATTTCTCTCCTAATACATATAGAGCCGCACCTGGGATAAGGGCGACGATTCCTGCTATTAGCCCATATACCTTTGCATGTTTCACATCATCAAAGAATCTCCAATTACCAGCTTGTTTTATAACTAGATCTTCCCAGGTTTTATATTTGTGCTTATATCTTTTTTGGTCTTGTGTGTTTTTTATCCATTGTCCGAAATCTTTGGTAAATACATTAGTCGAGCCTTGACCAAAGTCATCAAAAATCCATACCAGCAAGTATTTTTCGTGATCTTTTAATTGACTTGTTTGGGCACTAGGAGTTTTAGAAAGAAGAAAACCATTATCATCTTCTGACGACTCAATACTTAAATAATTTCTATTTACCAAGTCAATAAGAGTGGCAATTATATAACTTTCATTTACCCTACCTCTGTTTATTAATACGCCTAATTCAGCAGGAGTATAATAATCTGCTGGAAGTTCATTGATATAAGTTTTTTTAATACCTGTTTTTGGATCCCTATCATATTTTATATATAAATATACCAATGCTGCAAGAATGAGTCCACCTGAAATATATGTCAGTAACTTAATAGTAAGTTGTTGTCTTTCATATTCCTTTCGTACCAGCTCTATCTCTCTTTCATACTCTTGCATCTCCACTAATACTTTTTCGGCAATCTCATTATCGATCTTCTTACGACCTTCAGGGACCATAGATGTTGGTAATAGCAATATCAGTCTTAGGTCTTCATCGCCATTCAATAAACTAGCCTCAAAATCAACGGCCTTTTCTTTATTAAGCTTTTGACTATATAGAGGCCCTTGTAGGAAAGACTGCATTGATTCTATATCTTCGCTCTTGGGAATGCATACATTTACAGAGATATCCCTTACAGAAGGACTATTCCCTCTATCAAGAAAAGACCAATCTAATAGTGCCATATCGCTGTATATACTAATTAAATCATAAAGTGTATATCTAAAAACCAAAGTCCTTTTCTTATCAGTTTGATCAAATGATATATCTATCCCACTTACCATATCATATTCTTCATCAAATATAATCTCATAGGAATCAGACTCTAACTGTTTAAGCTTTGATTTTGCAATATCCTCTTCATCAATATCAACAACCTCTAATATGCTTATACCATCTATTGATGATGCAGTAAAAGTATCTATCCTTCTTCTTAGAACACCAGAAAAATCCTTAGTAAACTCATATGTAATGTACTCCTCTACGGACACGGATCCATCCGGATTTACATCAGCCATAGCTGTGTAAGAATCGATGATCCAATGATTGGGCATGTCCTCTACAGCTACACACTCAGATAGACCAAAATTCGAAAGCAATATAATTAAAGATAACATCAAAATAATTAGTTTTTTCAAATCTCCCCACCCCTTTTCATAAGTATTTTACCACGAATTCTTATCTATCTCTATACTTTTATAAAAAAACTATCATATTATCATATTTGATTAATATATGGTATTATAAGGTTAATAGCAGAATTTTAACATAAATGGGGAGTGATGAGATGGGAAGGTTCAAAAAGCCACAGATTTACTATATATTAGCCATCATTTTGATAAGTATTATTATACTCCTTTTTACTATAAAAAACCCGGTATCAAGGAGCCTTGATGTTTTTCTGAACTCCATAAATGACTCATCTGAAATATTTATTGATGACTATGTTATTCCAGAAATTCAAGATGATCCCTTTATAGATGTTTTCATGGATGGAAATATTATTATTAATCATAAGATCCTAAAGTCACAAAAAGTACGTGATAATAGTACTAGAATAAAAACAACGCTTACTACAGAGCATGGTTCTGTAGATGTATGGTTTGCTCTTTCTAAAATATCTGACAGATGGCTAATAACTCAGTTCCCTAAAACTACTTATATAGATAATGCCGTCCCTTTATCCGCTGAAGCTAAGGATAGTATAGGGGTTGAATATAAAATGGATGTAGATGGGACTCATCTATATTGTATTTCTCCTTCACATATCAATAGTATCAGTCTTGGTGTCCCAGTTTCCCTCATTATAGTAGAAGACTATATAGTTCTCTATCAGCCCATGACACCTATATCTCTTCATAGAGTAATGTCATCATCTGAACATCATATAGAGGATTTTGAACTAGGCTATATATCCCTTGAGTCCCCCATAGCAATATATAAGCTTTTGAATAATACTCCTGTTTATTACGAAAATCGTATTCTACCTATAGGCAGTCAAGATGTAACTCTCTATCACTCTTCATGGCCTAAAAGCAAAAACCTGATCGCATATGTTGATCCATCTAAAACACCTAAGAATATAATCCGTGTGGCAATTAACGATTCACAATTTCAAAGCCTAATCCATCAAGAGATAAAACTATCATCAACCCAAGTGCTTACCATAACAAATGTGATAGATGATATTGATTACACTATATAATGTGGGGATGAAATTACTTTTAAATATAATGATAATAGTGGTTGTCAATTTTATCATGAGAGTAGTCTAATAGGATCATCCTTTGAACGCTGGTATATTACCCCTGAAGACGGAGGTAGTGTAGTGGTGAATAATATTAAGCGAGCTCAGGTTGAAGGCTCGTCTGGTACACCATATAGGGGTAGTTTTGAGATCTCTAGTTATGCTAATGGATTAATTTTGGTTAATGAGGTGAATTTAGAAGAATATCTTTATTCGGTAGTACCTAGTGAAATGCCTATAAAGTTTGGACTTGAAAGTCTTAAAGTTCAAGCTATTGCTTCGCGTTCTTATGCTGCAAGGTCTTTGGATTCAACAGGATACTCCAGTTTCGGTGCCCATGTAGACGATAGTACCTCCAGCCAGATGTATAACAATATCAAAGAATATCCCATCGCCATACAAGCTGTAGATGAAACACGAGGCCTAGTACCTGTCTTTGATGGACAGATTATAGACGCTCGTTTTTTCTCAACTTCCTACGGCTATTCTGCAAATTTTCATGAAACGTGGAGCGTTAAGGATGTTTTTCCCAGTTCTGAGATTCCCTACTTAGCAGCAAAACCCCAATTTATTGGAGATGCAACCAGTCTTTATAATGAAGAAAATTTTAGATCTTTTATTAAGCAAAAAAACTTGGAAGGTTATGATCGTTATTCCCCGTTCTTTCGCTGGTCATTGACTATGAAAAGAGAGCAAATCGAGGCTATAATACAGAGATACCTTCCCATACTACAAAAAAACCAACCTTCTTTTGTCCTAACCAGAGATAATGAAGGTTCATTTTCCCAACAACCTATCCCTGATGAACTAGGTCAGTTACAGAATATTACTCCTATCAGTCGCGGCCATGCAGGAAATATTATGGAATTAGAAATTACTACTACCAGTGGAATCTATAGAATCATAAAAGAACTGAACATAAGACAACTATTAAAACCCGTTAATCTGCTTCCTCACGAAGATCCAATAGAGATAAAACGCTATGATGGCAGTATTATCAAGGATTTTTCTATATTACCTAGCGCCTTCTTCTATATGGATATAGCACGGGACAATAATGGAATCATTTCCCACGTAAGTTTTTCTGGAGGTGGGTATGGCCACGGTGTAGGTATGAGTCAATATGGGGCCTACGGTCTCTCCTTATTAGGTAAATCCTATAGAGAGATTATTGAACACTTTTATCCCGGTACTAATCTTGAAAAACTATTCTAGGAACGACTCAGCCTTCTCTATCAGTGCTTTTCTATTATTCTCAATCTCGTCATTGAGTACTAATTCTAAAAGCCTGTTAAGTACAGTTCCAATTTTCTTTCCTTCGGGAATACCGAGTTCTATCAGGTCGTGCCCATTAACGGCCAAATCACCTAAGCTAACACATGCACCCTTAGCAATAATCTGATCTAGTATTTCCTCAACAGCATCCAGATGATCAAGCTTATCTTTAAGGAATGATGGACTCTTAGACATTGCATCGGCTCTTTTAACCTTTATTAGTCTCCTAAATTGAATTTCTCCAAGGTCGTTAAGTAGTCTTTTAATGCTTTTTGATGTTAAAAGAATTTTCCTATCATGATACTTGATCAGCTGGCTAATATCATGTATATCTTTATTAGAAAACCTCATTCTTTTAAGGATCTTTCTAGTGATCTGACTAGATAATTGAGCATGGCCATAAAAATGACCAACTTTATTTATGTCTAGTGAGAAAGTTTTAGGCTTTCCAATATCGTGAAAGAACATTGCTGCCCTTAATATGATATCACTATCAATTAACTCTACAGATTTTAAAGTATGTTGATATACATCGTATTTATGATGCTTATTATGCTGCTCAAAGCCTATCATGTCTTTTAATTCTGGAATTATAAAAATCGCTATATCTCTAAATTCCATAAGAGTATCATATACCTTCATTCCAAGCAAAGTCCCACAAAACTCATCTGTGATTCGCTCTTGTGATATGTTTTTTAGTAAATGCTTACAGGCAAACATACCCTGTTTTGTTTTTTGTTCAACCTTAAAGCCCAGTACAGAGGCGAATCGAATTCCTCTAAGTATCCTAAGAGCATCTTCGGTAAAGCGATCAATCGGGTTGCCTACACAGCGTATCAAACGATTCTTTATATCCTTTCTCCCATCAAAGGGATCGATTATTTCAGTTTTCGTCATTGCGCAAGCATTGACACTAAAGTCTCTGCGGGCTAAATCATCAAGAATATTAGAGGCGAAATGTACCTTATCCGGTCTGCGTCCATCAGAGTATTTACTTTCAATTCTATATGTGGTAATTTCAATTAGTTCCTTGTCAATAACAATGCCCACTGTACCATGTTTTAGGCCAGCATCTGTCTGCCGATATCCACTAAAAACTTCTTGTATCTCCTCTGGAGTAGCAGATGTTGCAATGTCCCAATCATGGGGCGTTTTCCCTAATATGGAATCTCGAACACAGCCGCCCACAATAAAGGCTTCATAGCCAGCCTCATTGAGTCTATCTAGGACAAAAAGGATTTTATTGGGAATGTGAATATTTAAAGTATTCATTGTTATACTCCATCTCATATAGTAAAATCTAATAATTTGGTTACATGACTTAATCTTTAACCTGTTTGCTTTTTTAGATTATATTATTAATTATGTCTATTAAAAGTTTATTGAATCACTCATCTATAGTTACTAATGACGATGTAGTTTACTATTAGGCTTTCATAATAGACAAGATTATTATTTTGTTACTATTTAACTAGTTAGAATGATAGGGGCTAAGATTTTCTACTTTTGGTATTGTAAAGAATCGCTATTATAAAAGCTACTCCTATTAATCCAATTATAGGGTAAAGAGTATTTATAATTGACGAAAATCCTAAAGGGGCAAGTAAAGAACCTAAACATACTATTATAATAGCTGATACCATATGATGGATTCTGTATTTATCATACAAAAAAGAAGTAACCGAGAAAAGATTGCCTAATAATGTAGTAAATATTGCGCCCCAGATTACAAAAGCATATATTACAGAAATGAACCATGACCCATTCGAGATAATATAAAACATCGGAATTTCATAGTCGAAAATATCCGGCATATGTTCTAATAAGCAGTAATGAATGGACAATAACATGGCTCCCAAAATACTGCCTCCTATTAGCCCGCCTAGTCTTAAAACTTTTTTATCCTTAAATTCATAACCCAAATTTGCTAAGACTCCCATACTAAGAATTAGATTATAGGATGCATAGGATATACCTCGTGTTATTAAATGGATAGGGCTTATCTCTACAAAACGGGCTTGTTTTTGAATAGGACTGTTAGTAAATAATGTGATTAATAGGGCAAAAATCAGAAGTACTAGCACGCTAAGAACTACTATTTTGTTGATCGACAATATGCCCCTTATACCAAACCCTATGGCTATAATAGCTATAAATGCTGTTGAGGCAACGCCAATTAGGTAGGAAGTCTCGCCGAATTCCTGAAATATGGCTCCTGCCCCGGCAAGCATAGCAACATTGATAATCATCATAGAGAATAACAAATATATACTAATAAAAGGAGACAAGAACCCAAACATTGTATCTATTAGTTTTCTAAAGGAAGAAGCTCTTAGCTCCATACCTAGTAGGAGTATTCTGATTCCGATTAATATAAAAAGGATACAAGAAATCATGATAGCCCAGAAGGACTTGATCCCATATATTGTGAAAAAGGCCATTATTTCTTGGCCGGAGGCAAATCCTGCCCCCACTACTGTTCCTACATATGTGAAAGCTATCCAGCTTGCCGTACCAAGCTTTTTCTTTTGATTCATCATACTTCCACTCCCCTTCTAGATTGACTGTCTAGCCTATATATAGTCTAATTTCTATATATTTAGCTGGGAGAGGAATTATGAATGAATTCTCGCTAAGACTCTTTAGGCTGGGATTTGTTTAACAACATTAATGTGCTAAAAGGATCAAAAGAAACATTAAACTGAAGAACATCCCCCACCCGACATCCTTTCGGTAAATACTCAATGGGTATAATTATATTTTCTCCACTGTCTTGAGGGCATATTACTCCTCTATCTTCCCTAAGATCCTTTAATACAGCACTCCATTTCATACCCCAAATCCTCCTTTGTTACATATATTACGCCACTATAAAATAACAAGCCACAATGCTCAATTGTAGATAGGCTACTTCTTATCCAAAACTCTTTGTAGTCTATTAAGATTATTATAAAGAGTAGAATAGGCGATCTCGTAATAGTCGGCTATATCCTTCTTCCTAATATAAATATCCTGATCTATACAATAGTATAACTCTAAGGCTGCTGCCCAGGCCTCATGTTTTTTGATTTTAGGTAAATTGTTAGGATACAAGGATTTAACGAATTTAGTCCAGATATATTCTATAATTTCTTCATATCCATGTCCATATCTGCCTTCCATCTTATAAGTAGCCATATGCAAGACCATTTCCATATCCATGGGCATTTCAAAGATGTCGTCTTCTAAAATGTCTACTTTTACCTCAACAAAATCATCATCTACATAGGTAATATAAGGCTCCTCAGCA
>JAAYTG010000116.1 GCA_012518075.1 Clostridiales bacterium
AAGATGCAAAGATTAAGCAGCTTGAAGAAAAAAATAGATTAGAGAATGAAAAGGTCAATAGATTAGAAAGAGAATTAAATAGCCTCATTCAAGAGAGGGACAAGCTGCTATTAAATAATGAGGACTTAACGAAGGAAATCCAAGAAATTAAGGATGTTATAGGAAAGCAGGAGAGGCCAAACAAAGAAAATAAATACGGATTAGTCAGACTGAAAGATATAGATCCAACGTTTGTTGAAGATTTAAGATATGCAACTGAAAATAATTTTGTTAAAAAACAGATTTATCCGGAATGCGCTGTGGCAATACTTAGAAAAGACGTGGCTATGAAATTGAAGAAGGCAAACGAAATATTCCAAAAGGATGGATATACTATTAAAATTTGGGATGCCTATAGGCCACAGAGCGCACAATATATACTCTGGGACTATGCATCGGATAAAAGCTTTGTTGCTAATCCTAAAAAAGGATCTAAGCATAACAGGGGTGCAGCTGTTGACATTACTCTAATAGATGAAAGTGGTAATGAAATCGAAATGGGGACTGAATTTGATAATTTCACGGAAAAAGCAGCTTATAACTATTCGGGGCATACCAATATAGCATTGAAGAATATGAAATATCTTAGGAATGTAATGGAACAGGTAGGTTTTAAAGGCATCTCAAATGAGTGGTGGCATTTTGATGATGTGGATTGGAAGAAGTACCAGGTGTTGGATGTTGGATTTGATGAATTTAATTAGGATACGGGCTATAAAACACATCTGGGTTTTAAGAGGGGCAAGGTCATTAACAAAATACTCTTCAACACAATATAAACAAATTTCGATCTCTTTTTTCTGCATATATGCTATAATGATGGTGAATTCAACTAGATAAGATAGCAATTAAGCTTTGTAACAATAACTCGTCTAAATTAAAATATATATAGATAAAAATTTACAAATGGAGGCTTACTATGGAAAAAAAGATGAAAAGAAAGTTTACAAGGATTTTATACGGTGGCGACTATAATCCCAACCAATGGCCGAGAGAGATCTGGGATGAAGACATGCGTATCTTTAAGAAAGCAAGGATAAACAGTGCAAGCATCAATATTTTCTCCTGGGCAAAGATTCAACCATCAGAAGAAACCTATTATTTTGATGAGCTAGATGAAATAGTCGAAATGCTGAGCAAGGAAAAGTATGATATCGTCATGGCTACTTCAACAGCGGCATTACCTGCCTGGATGGTAAAGCGTTATCCAGAAGTGACCCGCACTGACTATTATGGGCGCAAGCACAAATTTGGAAAACGTCACAATGCCTGTCCCAATAGCTTGGTATATCAAAAACATGCCAAGGCCTTGGCTGAAGAACTTGCTAAGCGCTATGGAGGGAACAAATATATCACCTGCTGGCACATAAACAATGAATACGGTGGAGAATGCTATTGTGAAAACTGCGAGAAGGCATTTCGTGTTTGGCTAAGAAAAAAGTATAAGACCCTTGAAGCCCTAAATAAAGCCTGGAACTTGGAATTTTGGGGACATACCGTCTATGATTGGGATGAGATAGTCTTGCCCAATGCCTTGGGTGAAGGAATGGGGGAGAATAATACGGCTTTTGCTGGGATATCCATTGACTATCGTCGTTTTAATTCCGACAGTATGTTGGAAAACTTTAAAATGGAGCGAGACGCTGTTCGTAAATACGATCCCGACACCCTAATTACTAATAACCTTATGGGCACATACAAGGGCTTGGACTATTTCAAATGGGCCAAGGAAATGGATATTGTATCTTGGGATAATTATCCTTACTATAATACTCCGTGGAGTATGACTGCAATGTGCAATGATTTAATGCGTGGTCTAAAAGGACAGCCCTTTATGCTAATGGAGCAGACACCAAGCCAACAAAACTGGCAACCCTATAACTCCCTAAAAAGACCTGGACAAATGCGGGCACAGAGCTACCAGACAATAGCTCATGGATCGGATACTATACAGTTTTTCCAATTGCGCCGTACAGTCGGAGCTTGTGAGAAATTCCATGGTGCAGTTATAGCCCACGTGGGACATGAAAACACCAGGGTTTTCCGAGAGGTGGCCCAACTAGGCAAGGAATTAGAGCAGCTAGACCGTATTCTGGGCTCTAACAATCCATCAAAAGTTGGTATCATATTCGATTGGGACAACTACTGGGCATTAGAGTATACAAGCGGACCTCATAAAGACCTAACATATGTAGAGCAGATCCATAATTGCTACCGCTATTTCTACCACAAGAATATTCCAGTGGACATGATTCCTACCGATGGAGACTTTGGCAAATATGACTTAGTGATGGCACCTGTTCTCTATATGGTAAAAGAAGGAGTTGCAGAAGCCTTAGAAGACTATGTAAAGAATGGTGGAACCCTAGTCACTAGCTTTATGAGTGGTATTGTTGATGAATCCGACAATGTTCATTTAGGAGGATATCCTGGTCCCCTTCGCAGTATGGCAGGGGTTTGGGTGGAAGAGATAGACGCTCTGGCTCCAGAGCAGCATAACACAGTAGTCTTTGATGACGGCAGTGAGTATACTTGCCATATGCTTTGTGACTTGATGCATCTGGAAGGAGCTGAGAGTCTAGCCGAATACTCTAGCGATTTTTATGCAGGAATGCCAGCTATAACCAGAAACCAGTATGGCAGGGGCAGGGTATTCTATATAGGTACAAACTTAGAGGAAAAAGCCCTGGATAAAGTGCTAGACCAAGTAACGGCCGAAGCTAATGTATCTCCTGTTATAGATGAATCGACTAAATTGGAAATTACCTATAGGGAATCAGATACAGAAAAGATGTATTTTATTATAAATTTTGTTGAAGATGAGCAGCCGCTGCCCAAATTCTTTGTAGGCAGAAAAGATCTATTGTCCGGTAAAGAGCTTGATGATAGTATGACTTTGAAGCAATACGATGTAGTTATGATATCCATACCTAAGCAAGAGAATTAAAAACAAAAGAAAATTAAAAACAAGGCCCTTCCAATGTTTTGGGGGGCCTTTATCTTTGAAAAAACAGTACAGATTTGTGTTTCTTATGGTATAATACTATGAACTTTCGTATCTGAAATTGGAGGAAAACCAAATGCAAGTATTTGAATTTATATTAGATAAGCTTGAGATCTTTGAAAAAATGTACGATGTAATTCGTCTAGTAGATCCAGCTAGGAAAAAAGTTCTTGACCTAAAGGGACACCAATTATTTGAAGCAGACATTCCTTGCTATAAACTTTGGAAGGAGAGACAGTTGTGTGAAAACTGTATTTCCATACGAGCTTTTATTGAGAACGATACTATTTATAGACTGGACTATAAAGATGATCGTATTTATATTTTTACTGCAATTCCTGTAGTAGTAGAACAAAAAAGGGTGGTGGTAGAAATTCTTAAGGAGGCCACTAACAGTTTAGTAATGGGTGTTGGAGAGGGGGTTCGAGGGGCAGAGATCTTTACTATGATCGAAGATATGAACCGGATTGCGGTAACGGATCATTTAACTGAGCTTTATAACCGACGGTATATAGACGAAAGACTGCCGGTAGATATCCTAAATGCATCAGAAAAGAAAGAGCCATTGTCCATTATTTTAGCAGACCTAGATTTTTTTAAAGATATAAATGACACATATGGTCATATAACAGGGGATGAAGTTTTAAAGGAAATTGCCAAGGAACTAAAAGGACATATTAGAGAGGGCAAAGATTGGGTAGCCAGATATGGAGGCGAGGAATTTCTTATATGCCTTGCTAACACAGACATTGAGGCTGCAAAGAAAATGGCAGAGAAGATAAGGAGCAACATAGAGCAAAATGAATTGATTGTAAATGGCAAAGAAATTCATTTAACTTGTAGCCTTGGTGTGCATATGATATGTGGTGAGACAGATGATATGAACTTTGATCAGGCTATTGAGTTAGTGGACAAGCAGTTGTATCAAGCCAAAAAATCGGGAAGGAATATAGTGAAGTAGTTAATCAAAGAATCCTAACAATTGAGCTTGCCCTTGTAACCCTGTTGCGCCCGCCTTGTTTGGAGTGATACAGTGCTCCATCAGCAGCACTTATAAGGCTATCCAAAGTCATATCCTTATTGGGTATTCTTGCAGCCACTCCCAAACTAACGGTAACAACCGAGTTTAGCCTCTCATGACTAATATCCAACTCCTCTACTTTGTATCGTATTGTCGCAGCCACTATGGCTGCATCCTCTTCGTTAGTGTTATGCAATAATACTACAAATTCCTCGCCACCAAAACGTGCTACAAAATCTCCAGATTTCTTTACAGTATTTTTTACTACCTGGGCTACTCTTTTTAAGCATTCATCTCCAGCCAAATGTCCATAAGTGTCGTTATAAAGTTTAAATCTATCAATATCTATCATTATTAGAGCCAAGGGTAGTTTTTCTCTCATACTCATCTTCCAAGCTCTGTCTAAAAACATATCAAAACATCTTCTATTTGAGATATTGGTAAGTCCATCTATCATGGAAATTTTCTCTAGTTCAGCATTAGCTTGCCTGAGTAATTCATTGGTCTCAGAAAGTTTTTCGGTTTTTTCGTCAGCCTCCAATTCAAGCTTCTTGCTTAATTTGCGAAATCTATTAACCCAATATAGGGATATGAGCAAGATAAGGAGTAGAAATCCGATGATTATATATAAACTGATATTTCTAATACTACTTCGGGTAAGGTATACAACCCTTTGGCCATGCCAGGCCTTAATAATATTTGCCATGGTGCCATCCTGGTTCATCTCTTTCAGTCCCTTATTAATTAAATCAAGTAGTTCGTTATTACCTTTTTTTACGGCTATACGCGAGTAAAGTGTCCTTATAGGCTCATCTGCAATCACGATTCCCTTGATTTTACTTCGGGCTAACTCATATTCTCCTATCCATCGATCTACAACAAGAGCATCTAAGGCATCCGATTGAAGCATTTTAAAAGCCGTTTCCCAGTCCGGTATTGTTACAATATTTATCTCATCGTATTCTTGCAGCATATAATATGGATATCCATTCTTCTCCACACCTACAGCTTTATGCTTCAAATCATTAAGGTTCTTAATATTGCTGCCACTTTCTACGAAAATAGCAAACTGTGATTCTAATAGCTCATCGGAGAAATCATAAAGCTTCTCCCGCTCCGGGCTAGGGTTTATTTGCAAGAGGGCATCTGCTTCTTCTGACAAGACCATCTCTTGGGCTGCATTCCAATCAATGGCATTAACCACGACTCTGTAGCCCGTTTTATCACCTAACCCTTTAGCGATATCAACTACCAGACCTTTAGCCACTCCATTTTCCTTATAAATAATAGGGGCAATTTTTTCATTGCCCAGGAAAAGAACTGTCTCTTCATCATCATTTCCATTATGGGGTGCAATAGATGAAGTCAATAGATATAAGAACAAAGCAAGACTTAGCAATATGAAGATGGATAAGATTCCTTTTCTACTGAGCACATTCTCACTTCCATTCCATATTATATTCATTTGAAAGAAGCTCAATAGCTCTATCCTCATCAAGGGGTTTACTGATTAAGTATCCTTGTATTCTATCGCAATTCCATTTTTTTAAGGATTGGAGCTGTTCCTCATCCTCTACACCTTCAGCAATTGCAAAGTGGCCTAGCTTATGCGCCATTGAAATAATATCCCTTGTAATAGCCTGGTCGGGATGGATTTCAATCAGTTTATCCACAAAGAACTTATCAATTTTTAGGCAATCAACATTTAGCTCCCGCTCTCTGGCAAGGGAAGAATATCCTGTTCCAAAATCATCGATTGCAATAAAGATACCAGCATTTCTTAATTTGTCTATAATACGATTGACCTCCTCATATTCATCGGAGAATATTGATTCTGTAAGCTCTATCCCTACATTTGCCGGATTTACATCCATCTCATCAATGATTTCAAATAGGTTTTCTACAAAGTTATTTCTCAGCAGTTGAATTACTGAGACATTAATACTAACCCATAGAGACTTATGCCCATTATAAGATAGTTTCTTCAGAAAACTTAATGCTTGCCGGATAATTTTCTGACCAATGGGAATGATGAGCTTGGTCTCTTCAGCCAGGGGAATGAATTCCAATGGTGGAATCAACCCCAGTTTATTACTGTTTAATCTAGCTAAGGCCTCAAAGCCGCAAATTCTATTTGATTTAAGATCCAGGATGGGTTGGTATTGTAAAAATAACCCTCCATCATTATCATCATCAATTATATGCCTAAGCTCAGCTTTAATATCATCTTGACGTAGGATATCTGCTTCAATATCAGCACCATAAAAATAAGGAAAAAAGTCTTCACCAGGATGATTCATTGATTTTTCTGAGGCAATTAGAAGCTTTTTCAAAAGCACATCTATATCCAGGTCCTTATGAGAATCAATTTCTACAATTCCAATTCCGCCGCTGATTCTTTCTGTTCTAAGGAGTTGACTTAAGGAATTGGAAATACTTTCACAAAATAGGAGCAACTCTTCCCTATTCCCATATTCCGTAATATAAAAAACAAAATTATCCAAGTAGGTAATAAACAATAAATGATGGTCTGAGCAGAATTGTCTTAGGACATCCGCTGCTTCTTTTATGAGCTCCTGTGTATATGCAAAACCATAAGTCTTAGTCATGGATTGAACCGTGCTTAGATTAATATTTATTACAGCCTCTCTACTTTTACTAAGTTGCTTTCTATGGTCAATTAATAATCTTTCTAAAACCCGTCTGTTATATAGACCTGTCAGGGAGTCGTGTTCATTGATATACCTTAAATCATCTTCAATTTTCTTGCGATCCGAGATATCAAGAATAATTCCTTCAAGGGCCTGGACATTTCCCTTATGATCATATAGAGCTTGTCCCATCTCAAGAACCCATTTTCTCTCATTAGTTGCGGTAATAATCTCGTATTCAAATTTAAAAGGCAATCGTTTTTCAACAACTCTATCCCATTCCTTACTTAAGATATCACAATATTCGGGTGCAATTACACTGTTAAAGGATCGGTCCCTATTATGCAAAAGACTCTCCGCAGGATAGCCGGTTAATTCAAAACAGCCGGGGGATACATATTGCATTGTCCACTCACTATCATAATTGCATCTATAAGCCAATCCAGGAAGATGTGAAAGAAAGACTGATTTGCTGCGTTCACTTTCATTAAGTGCGGCGGATGTGGCCATAGGTAAGGTTAGATCCTCAATCAAACATAGGTACATGGGCTCTTTATAGGGGAGACCTTTAAGAGAAGTAATCCTCATATTTGTCCATACACTTGATCCATCTGGCCTGATAAAACGCTTCTTCATGGAATAACTGCCTATTTCGCCCTTTTTTAATTGCTCGAAATATTCATTATCTGTATCTAAGTCATCAGGATGACTTATATCAGACCATTTTACGGTCTCTAGATCTTGGCCTGTTCGGCCAAGGATTTTTTTAAACATAGGATTAATATTTGTATCTCCAAGTTCTGATTGGGGAACAAAGTATGTTTGTTTAATTATAGCAATTCCAATAGATGCCTGGTAGAATATCTTGCGATATAGGGTTTTATTAAGAGATAGTTTTTTGTCTAGGGTTCTAAGGGTAGAATTTTGCATTCTTATGCAAATGAAGCCCAAACAAAACATAAGGATGTAGGTAGCAATAATAATCTTTGGAATTAGTGGGAAAAGCCAGGTAAAATAGTTGTCACTAATATCTTGAGATTCTGCTAGTTGAATTGCTGCATCAGGGGCAATATTTACATAACGGTTCCATGTTACCAATAGAAAAAGCCCATTCAGTAGCAAAAGGAATAATAGAAAAATAACAACGATAGTAATCTTCTTTATTGGTGTGTCAGCTTGCGGGTTGCTTTGTTCTTGCTTCTTTGGCTTTAGCCTAAATGCTTTCATAATATCCCCCTTTTTTTCTACTCCACCTCTCTTACTATCTGTTGGCAATTTATACTTAATACAACTATAGATTTATATAAACAAAAAGTCAATAAAAAGCGACAAAAAAAGACATATATTTTGTGTTATCTGTTAAGAGTGGCCGGTTTTGGTTATGTTGATTTTATGATTTAATAGTTGACTTGTGTGAAGTGTTTCAAAAATGGGAACTTTGATGTTAAGCCTCTTAGATAGCATCATCCTTGAATTGGTGTTTGCAGATTTATAGCTAATAGTTTACAATGTATACAATAAAATAGACTAATAATTATATAATTATACAGACAAGGGGGAAAAATGGTGAAGCTTATTTCATGGAATATTGATTCACTAAATGCAGCATTAACAGGTGTTTCGGCCCGGGCCGCATTGAGCCGTGACGTAATAGATACCATTATAGAGCATAATCCAGACATTATCGCCTTACAGGAAACAAAACTACCCAGCAGTGGACCTACTAAAAAGCATTTAGAGATATTGAAGGATAGGTTCCCAGACTATGAAATTGTATGGAATAGTTCAGTAGAGCCGGCCCGTAAGGGTTATTCAGGCACCATGTTTTTATACAAGAATTATCTAAATCCAAGTGTGAACTTTCCGAAAATTGGCGCACCAGGTACTATGGACTATGAAGGCAGAATTATAACACTAGAGTTTGATGACTTCTACTTAACACAAGTATATACCCCCAATGCAGGGGATGGATTGAATCGCTTAGAGGATCGTCAGATTTGGGATATAAAATACGCCGACTATCTAGAAAAACTGGATAAAGAAAAACATGTTATTGCGGCAGGTGATTTTAACGTAGCCCATAAAGAGATTGATCTGGCCCATCCCGATAACAATCGTAATTCAGCTGGCTTTACTGATGAGGAGCGTCAAGGTTTCACAAATCTTCTAGAAAGAGGCTTTACAGATACATTTCGTTATATACATGGAGATGTAACAGGTGTTTATTCCTGGTGGGCTCAGCGGGCTAGAACAAGTAAAATTAATAATTCTGGATGGAGAATTGATTATTGGTTGGTCAGCCATAGGATTGCAGATAGGGTTCTTAAATCTGAAATGATTGATTCAGGACCAAGACAAGACCATACACCAATAATGCTGGAAATTGATTTGGAGTTTTAATCTTTCCAAGTTTGAGACTTTTCCTATCCTTAAAAGCTACATAGACAAAGAGGATATACTTTGTCTATGTAGAATTAGCAGACCTAATATGCTTCTAGAAATTAGTAACCAATATAGCTTCTATATATGCCGATAGGGCTAGCATAGCTATACTAACTGCAGTCAATACTCTTTCAGCTACATTAAAACTCATATCTCTTAGCTTTCTTGCCCTAGACCATTTTTGGCGGGAAAAGTATCGGCAATATTCAATGGTTTTGTAAGGGTAA
The DNA here is from genome assembly GCA_012518075.1 of Clostridiales bacterium. Taxonomy (GTDB): domain Bacteria; phylum Bacillota; class Clostridia; order Caldicoprobacterales; family UBA3941; genus JAAYTG01. The sequence goes on from JAAYTG010000116.1 coordinate 9,385, forward strand.
TCCCACATTTAGGCGAACACCAGATATTGGACAAAAAGGCAATAAGGTAGTATAGGTATATCTACCTTAAAAACCCAAATTAGGTTAGTTATAGTATAACAAGCATGGGAAAATAGTGCAATAATCATATGGGGAATGATAGTATAGATTCACTATACTTTTAGAGTTTAATTTTTCTCTCTTAATTTCCTCCAAACACAATTCCATTGGATAAATCTAATTCTATTCTTCTATAGATCTTATTTCTAAATAGTAATGCTCTACCATAGGATCAAGCTCTACCTTGGTAATGCCTTGAGATAAATCAAAACCATAATTTTGGTCAAGAATTTCGATATTATCGGTAGAGGTTAATTCAGCCGTCAGTCCATCAAACTGGAGAGTACTTCCCAATCGGGTTACCATATCATAACCCTGTATGCCTACTTTATCAGAGCCGGAGCAAGCAAAGTCAAAGCTTGGTTCTTTATGCATATGGGCTGAGATAAGAAGATTTTCATGGGGAGGAACTGTCATCTCCAATTCTAGGTAGAATACTCGCTGTAGACTTTTAGTTTCTAAGAGAATATCCTCCAAGATACTATATTGGTAGCGATCTTTAACTGACTCGGAAAGCAAACCGTATTCATAGATAAACTCTGCTACAGCTCCTAAAAACATCTCCTTTGACACGGCAATAGAGTCCCCATCTCCAGATTGCTCAAAGAAATTATCAATGATCTCCATCATTACCTGAGATAGAATCTCCTCTTTTCGTATAACGGTTGTTGAAACACCGTCAAGCTCATTGCCCTTTTCGCAGGCACCATTTTTATATCCCTGCAAGGCATAATCTACTATATCATCACCAATTACAAGCAATAGCTTTAATTGATTTCGGTTGCTGTTCTCATTGGGTACAAAATAGCTATATCTTCTAAAACCGTCATCGCCAAACTCCCCGCCCTCAAAGCCGTAAGGCAAAATGGTGGTTTTATCCGGGTCAATGGTAAAGGATATGGCCTGGGTTGCGGCGTGGTATTCGGCAGGGGCCTCAAAATCGGTAAAGGTATATACTGTTACCTGCTGTGATAGAAGAGGATATGGAGCAAAGGCCCGGCTTTGATAAGTGCCGTCCTCTAGAAGAGTCTTGTAACCCTCCCAACTATCTAGTCGGACAGTGCTGCTGCTTCCATCTGGATGGTCTAGGTCATGGACATCAGTAGATTTACCGGAATAGCCGCCTGCGTATAGTTTAGGTGACAATTCCTGGCCATTTGCAGTAATTATAGGAGTCAACTTCTTTAGTTTATCAAAGCTTCCGGTAAATGGATAGATAGCTTTAATAGTTTTTTCTTCTGAAGAATGGTTATAAAGGGTATAATTATCTTTCACATTAGCACCCCAAGTCCGGAGGCTATCCTCATTAGGCAGGGAAAAATCATAGCTGATATCACGGGTGGCACTCATGCTGTGGTCTTTTTCATCTAAGGTGAGAGGGAAGATCGGGCCTGCATAAGACATGAATACATTACCTTCATCATGCCCCGCACCGCCGGTTCCTGTATTTCCACCAAAAGGAATAGCGTTTTTTAGTAGCAATGTCCCTCCAATGCCTATAACCATGGCCAGGTAAGCCACAATAGCTGTCCATTTCTTCCAAGTAGCAGCCTGTCTTTGAAGCCTTGTTGTTCTTGCTTCTTCTATATATTCATCACGAACATCAGTAATAGCATTGAATATTTTTTTCTCTTTCATAGTGAAATCCCCTCCATTTCTAGAGCCTTCTTTAGACTTTGCCGTAAACGATACAAACGTCCAGCCATTTTGTTGGGTGATGTTGTAGCTTTTTTAGCAAGTTGCTTGACTGTATCTCCAAACCAATAACGGCGTAAGAAAAGTATCCGATCGTCTTGAGACAGCTTTTTCAGCCAAGAGTTAATTACCTCAACTAATTCCTTTGTCTGCATCTCAGTTTCTATAGTGTCAGAATGGGGGATACAGTCTTGAAGCTCCGACAGCAACAAATCCGCGCCCTTGTAGCGTTTCTGAGCCCTTTGTTTATGCCAGCGATTAATAGAAAGGTTTCGAGTGATACGCCCAAGGTATGCTCCCAGAAATTCGGGCTGTTTTGGCGGAATGGTATTCCATGCCTTACTATAAGTATCATTAACGATTTCTTCACTATCCCAATGGTTTGACAAGATATTAAAGGCAATCCCATGGAGCATTGGACCGTATTTAATACTGGTTTTTTCGATAGCAGTTTCAGTACGGGCATTGTAGAGCTCTATAATTTGCAAGTCATCCATACTTATCCTCCTTTCACTATAGGATAGAGGCCTTCATTTATATAGACAGGATTTTTATGGATATATTCGTTTTATATTAGATATATGTATAAAAATCAAATTATTAGTTCTCATTGGAAGATTCAGTTTCATTACCTATTAGTTTTGTGTGGAATTTAGTGGATGTCAACAATATTTCTGGGATTAAAAGCATTTTACTTGCAATCTATTATATCTGAGCATAATCATCCATACTATATACTAGCTTTTCCTAATGTGTCAATTCTTTTCAATGGTTAATAGTGTGCATTTACCGCAGAAGAAAGGACAATAGGTAATAAATTCTGGTAAAGACACGAGTAACTATGAAGCGAAAAAAGAGGAACTAATCTCCTCCATGTTGAAAACATTAAAAAGTGATATTTATTAGCTGTACCCGATTGACTAGTCAATCAAGGGGTTAAAAAGATTAATAAGAATTTAAAAGGGTAAACCTATTGAAAAGTGGGTGCACAAAGCCATGAGTCTAAAGTAGGAGTGATTTCATGATAGTCAAGTTGCAAGAAAAATACTAATGATTTTTTACTCATGGCGGGCAGTTATATTGTCTGATGTTTTTTTGTGATAAAAGCAAGGGAGGAGATGGAACTAATGAAAAGAGTATTAATAGTTGATGATGCAGCTTTTATGCGACTAACGCTTAAGACAATGCTTGAAAAGCATGGTTTTGAGGTTGTGGGTGAAGGGGAAGATGGAGCTACCGGAATTGTAAAATATAAGGAGCTTAAGCCTGATATTGTAACTATGGATATTACAATGCCAGAAATTTCAGGTATTGAGGCTTTGAGGGCCATAATGGAAATGGATCCGGGGGCAAAGGTGGTCATGGTATCGGCCATGGGGCAGAAACCATTGGTCACTGAAGCTATAGAAAGTGGTGCTAAGGGATTCATTGTGAAACCATTCAAGGAGGAGCGAGTAATCAATACCCTTAATGGAATTTTAGGATTATAGGTGCAGTGATGGGGAAAGAAGGAGGAAGAATGGGAATTAAAGAAACCATACAAAAAGAGCTAAAGAGGCAGCTTTGCGCTTAATCTGGCCATCATCTCTTACCTTGTAATGAATTGCGTCCATGAAAACAAATGGATATATTTATCTAAAGGTGTTTTTCGCCATTTATTAATTCCTGGTAATAAGCTATCAGTTATCTTCCTTACCGTTTCTGCAGATAATTCAATTCCTTTTGTTTCTTTTGATAATGTTGACATAAGAACGCTCCTTTCTAGCTTAAATCTCATTTTGACTTTTGCCAGAAAAGAGCATTTTATTTCCTAAAAGCACAGATCAATTTACACTATCAGTACTTG
>JAAYTG010000117.1 GCA_012518075.1 Clostridiales bacterium
GGGATGGCGAGGCCTTGGGTAGTATCCCTGTAAGGTTTTCCAATCAATGGAAAGAATATACGGCGGATATTGCTATTCCCGATGGGGTTCAGGCCCTTTATTTCACCTATAAGGGTGATGGCAGTGCGGCATTAAAATCCTTTACACTTAGTTAATCAGACCTTAGGAGAATCTAACATCATAGATAAATAGGACAACCAAGAAACTTATACAAACTATTAATAGGCTTTATCTATGGGGTTCTATATACCCCGTAGATACTGCTACCTTGTTCATACTTAGAATTCTGAAATACTCATGGCAAAAGAAATAGCATATTTTTGCCACAAAGCGAAACGATTAGCTCTATGCTTTATCCCACAGATGACTTACTTGCACATTGATATTTGTAATCTTTACTGGCTTTATATACCCATGATGGAGCTTTAGTCTACCCTATATGTATAGCTACTGTATTGTTGTTATTACTAGCTAAAAAATATAAAAAGTGAGGGAGTTATTATGAATAATTATAATGTAGAGTTAGTTCCGTATAAACCTAAATATGAAGCAATGCCTCTTGAAAAACGCAAGGCTATTTTGTCTGAGCGAAATGTGTGCAGCCTGGCCCCATCCCAGGAGTATGCCGACTCTATCAGTACTGGCAATGGATACCAACGAATTGACATATTGGGAGATCCTTACAATGATGAGCTAGCTTTCTGGCATGAAAGACTCTATGAGCCCAGATGGGGCGAGACACCGGAACCACCGGATTTGACTGGAGTTATGCCAGAGGTGCGCAGACTTTTGCTTGAAGGGAAGCTTGAAGAGGCAGGAGATATAATCCACCAGGCACAGATGGATGCTGGGTTTGGTCCACTTATGAACAAATGGAACGACAATATTATTCCACCGAGCAGCCTGCGGTTACATAGGGCTTTTTGGCTGGCCATTAAGCAGCCAGAATCTTCTAAAACGGAAAACTACTTGCGTTGGCTAGATATGTTGACCGGTAAAGTTACTGTTCAGTGGGAAAACGAAGAAGGGTCATTTGCTCGTGAACTCTTTGTAGCATATAAGGGAGATATAGTTGTACAGAGATTTACAGCACCAGAGGGTCATCTGAATGTGGATATTTCTTTAATCTTACCCGATGAAAAGAGTACAGAAATATATGGATATGGAAATTTGGTAAATAGTGAGGAATGTACCTATGAATTTGAAGTAACCGATGAGCTTATTACCCTTAAATGGGCATATAATCCTGATTACGGACAAAAGGGATATGTTTCCGCCTTGCGCTTTATAAGAAAGGGCGGGAAGGTCCAAACTGGGGATAAGGGCATTAGCATATCAGGGGCTGATAGCCTTATGATAGTTTCTAAGACTGTCAAGTTCGAGGAAGACTTCACATTTGAATGTGCAAAGTCTGTAGTGGAAGAACTCCTTGATGTGGAGCCTGACTTTAATGGACTGCTAAGCTATAACCGTGAATATATGGGATCCCGCATGGAGAGGTCCCGTCTTTCCACTGGTAGTAAGGAGGACTTTGCTCTCTCAGCTGAAGAGTTACTTATCCGTTCCTGCACTGATGATCAGATAGATCCTATGCTAATGGACAAGCTTTATGACATGGGAAGGTTCTACCAAATCATGGATACAGGTGAGATTCCACCTATGTGGGGTCAACACAATATTAATACAAACGTTCAGGTTTGTGCCGGCAATAACACTGGCTTGTTTGATGAGATGGATGTATACTTCAAATACTATGAGACCAAGTTTGATGATTTCCGTATTAATGCCCGAAAGCTTTTTGGTGCTAGGGGCTTGCTGGCTAGTGTTCATTGTGACTATGACTCAGGACTTTTCTATCATTTTTCCAAAACCTACCCTCATTATTGTTGGACAGGCTGCCTCGGTTGGGTATATAACGAGTTTTGGGGCTACTGGTTAGTAACCGGCGATAAGGAGTTCTTGAGGGATCGGGTAGTGCCGGCACTTAAAGAAATTGCCCTATTCTTCGAAGACTATGCTTGCGACCGAGGACCTGATGGACGGGTAATCTTCTATCCATCCTTCTCGCCAGAGAATCCAACACCAAATCCGGATTATATGACAGTTACCTGTAAGGATAAGAGCCCTACCCGGATCAACTCCGTTATGGACATAGCAATTTGTCGTGAGGTACTTGACAACCTAATCACTGCCTGTCAGATTCTTGGAATTGAGACTGAGAATATCCCTCATTGGGAAGCCCAACGTGAATCTTTGCCAACCTATTTACTGGATGAGAGTGGAGGCCTAAAGGAGTGGTCATGGCCGACTATAGAAGAAAATTACAATCATCGTCATGTTTCCCATCATTATGATATATGGCCAGGTCGGGCTGTAACTCCGGAAAGGCAGCCAGAGCTTGCCAAGGCCATTATGATTTCCAACCGGATGCGGGGACAGCAGGATGACTCAGCACACGGTATACTCCACCGCTGTTTAACAGCAATCCGTCTTAAGGATGTTGAAGAAACCGTGCAGAATCTATCCCAGCTGATTAATCACGGCTTTATAACCAGCACACTGCAGACTAGACACTTCCCCTACCGTGGGCAGTTCCCTGATCTTCAAGGTGCAATGCCGGCAATACTATTAGAGATGTGTGTATTCTCTGAACCTGGAACCGTTGAGTTCTTGCCTGCCATTCCAGAATCTTTAGGGAAAGGTTCTATAGAGGGTGTATGGCTCTATACATGGGCAAAGTTGGAGCGCATGGAGTGGAGTGAAGAAATGCTCAAGTGCACACTGGTGTCCAATATAGATCAGACAATAACTCTTCGTTGCCGTAGGAATATGAAAAGCCTCCTGGTTAACGGCACTCCAATAAAGGTTAATGGAGATCATATACAATATAGCTTCAATGCTGGGGAAGAGGTTCAGATTGAGATAGCTTTTGAAAATGCTTAGTCTATAATACTTGTAGGTATAAAAATCAATAGGGAAGGGCCGCTTAAAGCCCTTTCCTTATCGATATTTAACTGTAAGCGCTATGATAGATTTTGCTTGTGGCTAAGTAAGTATATAGATTATACCATAGCCAATAGCCATATAAGGGTGACAATAGGAGCATATTAAATAGAAAACAAGGAGGCAGTAATGACATGGCAACAAGGAAAAAGTTTGAAGCTAGTTTTGAGTCATTAAGAGAATATCAGTGTCCGGATTGGTTTAGGGATGCGAAATTTGGGATATGGAGCCATTGGGGGCCTCAAAGTGTACCCATGGCAGGGGATTGGTATGCTAGGCAGATGTATATTCAAGGAAGTCCTCAGTACAACTATCATGTAAGACACTATGGACATCCATCTAAGTTTGGATACAAGGATATCTGTGCCCTATGGAAAGCAGAGAAATTCAACCCTGAAGACTTGATGAGCTTATATAAAAAAGCCGGTGCCAGGTATTTTGTTGCTCAAGCCATGCATCATGACCACTTTTTCAACTATCCATCAAAACTAAATAGGTTCAATTCCATGAATATAGGACCCAAAAAGGATATTTGTGGGCTATGGAAGGCAGCAGCTGATAAGGAAGGTTTACCTTTTGGCCTAACTGAGCATCTAGGTGCAACCTTTTCATGGTGGAAGGTGAACAAATGGTCCGATACATATGGCCCCTATGCCGGTGTACCCTACGATGGCAATGATCCTGACTACAGGGATTTTTACTTTGACAATTATGAGCATGTGGACAAGGTAGAAAGGGATCCCGAGCCAAGGCCATGGTATACGACTAACAAGAAATTCCGCGATTATTGGCTGGAGGTTATGAAGGAAGTAATAGATCTTTATAAGCCTGACCTGCTTTACTCCGACGGTGCTCTTCCTTTTGGAACTATTCATGAGAGTGATGCAAAGGATAAGAGTTTTATCAATGGTCTGAAAGCGGTGGCCTACTTATATAATACTTCTATTGAAATGTATGGTGAAAACCGGGCTGTATACAATCAGAAGGATAGACGGCCTGAGATTTACCGGGTAGGTGTGCTAGATATAGAAAAGAGCCAGTTACCCGGGATAAATCCTGAACCCTGGCAGACAGATACCTGCATAGGAAATTGGTTCTATGATGCTAGGCAGGAATTTAAAAAACCAGCTCATATAATTGAAATGCTAGTAGATATTATCTCTAAAAACGGGACAATGCTCCTTAATATCCTTCAGAGGCCTGACGGTAGTATAGATGATGAAACTGTCTACATACTGGAAGAATTGGCTTCTTGGTTTAAGGTATGTGATGAAGGTGTTTATGGTACACGTCCATGGCGTAATTTTAGAGAAGGTGAATCAAGTGTACTAATTAAGGGTTTTACAGAAGAAAAGATGGAATGGAATAGCTCAGATTTCCGCTTTACAATAAAGGGCAAAACCTTGTATGCATTTATGATGAAGGTCCCAGAAAACAGGGTAGCTGTAATAAAGAGTCTTTCTGAAAAGGAAAAGGTTGCGGCTGTTAGATTGCTAGGGGGAGAAAAGCTACCCTTTAACCAAAGCTTTGGTGCCCTTACAGTCAAGCTTCCCCAAGAGCTTCCTACTCCTTATACAAACTGTATTGCCATAGACTTAGAGTAAGCACTAGGCTTGTAGGCAAAAGATATAAGAGGAATATATATTAACTGGCTGTGCTAGTTAATCCTATAATCATTATAGACATAGAACACTCAAGATTAAGTTTATCCTGTTGAAGAAATACTTGAGGATAATAGTAGTATTAGCTAATTAAATCCTATATTGCAGACCATGACAATTGAGGAAGAAGGGAGAGTAGAGTTATGAAAGATAGGACAATGAAGAACACTAGATTATGGTATAAAGAACCAGCAGCAGAGTGGAATGAGGCCCTGCCAATTGGTAATGGAAGACTAGGCGGAATGATCTTTGGTACCATAGGAAGAGAACATGTTCAGTTAAATGAGGACAGTGTATGGTATGGGGGACCGGTTGATAGAAATAATCCTGATGCTTTAGAGAATTTGCCCAAGATTCGTGCCTTGCTCTTTGAAGGAAAAATAAATCAGGCTGAGAGACTGGCAGCCTTGGCCTTATCTGGGACACCAGAAGGCCAGAGACACTACCAGCCTCTGGGGGACTTGTTTCTAAACTTTTATCATGATGAAGGAAAAGCAGAGGACTACTGCCGTGAATTGGATATAGACAGTAGTATAGCCAGGGTGTCATATTCACATGATAGAGTGACCTATACTAGAGAGTATTTCGCAAGTGCAGTGGACCAAGTAATTGTCATTAGACTTACAGCAGATAAACCCGGCAAGATATCCTTTAATGCACATCTTAGAAGAGGGAAAAATCTAGAGATGATTGAAAAAATATCTCAAGATGCAATTATGCTTACGGGAAACTCCGGTGGTCAGGAAGGCATTAGCTTTAGCACTATAGTTCGTGCAGTAGCCCAAGGAGGATCTGTATCTACTATAGGTGAAAATCTTCTAGTAGAAAAAGCAGATCAAGTTATTCTATTTGTGTCGGCTGCGACTACATTTAGGCATAAAAATTATTTAGATGTATGTAAGGAGTACATTGATAAGGCTATAGAAAAAGAGTATGAAGATCTTTTTGAAAATCATGTTAAGGATTACCAGGAGCTCTTTTACCGCACGGAGTTGGACCTTGAAAATTCAAGTAGTGAGGATGGTTTAGAATTACTTCCCACAGATGAGAGACTGAAAAGGCTCCAGGGAGGAAAAGAGGATCAAGGCCTTGTTTGCTTATACTTCCAATTTGGACGTTATCTTATGATTTCCAGCAGCCGACCGGGTACCCTGCCAGCTAATTTGCAAGGGATATGGAATATGCATATGACACCACCTTGGGATAGCAAATATACTATAAATATTAATGCCCAGATGAACTATTGGCCTGCCGAGCTGTGCAATCTATCGGAATGCCACGAGCCTTTGTTTGATTTGATTGAAAGGATGAGAGAGCCAGGCCGTCATACTGCAAGGGTCATGTATGGATGTAGAGGCTTTACAGCCCATCATAATACGGATATCTATGGAGATACAGCACCCCAGGATATCTATATTCCAGCTACCTATTGGCCTATGGGAGCTGCCTGGCTATGTTTACACTTATGGGATCATTATGAATTCACTCAGGACCAAGAGTTTTTGAGAGAAAAATATCCTACCATGAGAGAAGCAGCAGAATTCTTCTTGGACTTTTTGATTGAAGACTCCAAAGGACGTTTGGTAACCTGTCCATCAGTATCCCCAGAGAACACCTATAGACTAGAAAATGGGGAAGAAGGGGCCCTGTGCATAGGTCCTTCCATGGATAGCCAGATCATCTATGCCCTCTATACCAGATGCATTGAGGCAGCTAGAATCCTAGGAATAGATGAGGACTATGTTGAGAAGTTTCAAGAAGTGCTAGATAAACTACCCAAGCCTGAAATCGGAAAATATGGACAAATCCAGGAATGGGCAGAGGACTATGAGGAGGTAGAGCCCGGTCATAGACATATATCTCATCTTTTTGCACTGTATCCCGGCAATCAGATTTCTGTTCGCAATACCCCAGAACTGGCACAAGGGGCTAGAAGAACCTTGGAAAGAAGATTAGCATATGGGGGAGGTCATACAGGTTGGAGTAGAGCTTGGATAATAAACATGTGGGCAAGGCTGGAAGATGGAGAAAAAGCCTATGAAAATGTAATTGAACTACTAGCGAAATCAACCTTGCCAAACCTATTCGACAATCATCCTCCTTTCCAGATTGATGGAAACTTTGGTGGGACTGCAGGAATTGTTGAGATGTTGCTGCATAGCCATGCAGGAGAGATTAGCTTGTTACCAGCTTTACCTAAAGTATGGTCTAAGGGTAGTGTAAAGGGAGTCAGGGCAAGAGGCGGTATAGAAGTAGATATAGAATGGAAAGATGGAAAGCTCTATAGAGTAGTCTTAAAAGCTGAGCTTTCAGACACCTATACCATTAGATATGGGGATAAGACTACTAATGTTGATATAAAAGCTGGAACCAAGCTTGTTTTGGATAGAGACCTTAATCCCATGAACTAAACAATAGTTAGATTTTAGGAGGCTAAATAATGAGAGTATGTAAATATGAAGTCAATAATGACCACTTATTGCTAATGACATCAAAGGGGAAAGTGAAGCTTGAGCCCTTTACAGACAGCGTGGTAAGGATAGTATACACCTTGGAAGACAGCTTTTCTGATAAGGATAGTTTAATAGTCCGTGAAGATGCCAAAGAAAAGGTGGCTTTCGATGTAATTGAGGCAGAGGAAGAGATTAAATTATCTACTGCCAATCTACAAATTGCCATCAATAAAGAAACAGGGGCATTTATCTACATGGATGGCAAGGGGCAGGTATTGGTAAAAGAGCCGGCAGAGGGAGGGAAAATACTGACGCCCACCGATGTAGTTAAGGCTGTATTTGATGAAGATGCTGAGATAAAAACTGGCCAGAGTGCAGACGGCATGAGGGCCAAAACTGAAAATTACAAAAAAGCAATTGATCGCCAGGCATATCGTACTAAGCTATCCTTTGTATGGGATGAAGACGAGGCCTTATATGGTCTAGGTTCTCATGAAGAGGGGCTTATGAATTTAAGGGGTCATCATCGACATCTTTACCAGCAGAACATGAAGGCTGTTGTTCCCGTGCTGGTCTCTACCAAAGGCTATGGATTATTGATGGATAGTTATTCTCTTATGAAATTTCATGATGACATATATGGCTCATATATATGGACTGATGTAGATGATGAAATGGATTACTACTTTATATACGGGCCGGAATTCGATAACATAATCAAAAACTATAGGCACCTTACAGGCAAGACACCCATGCTACCTAAATGGTCTTTTGGTTATGTGCAATCCAAGGAGAGATATAAGACCCAAGAAGAACTTTTAAGTATAGTGAAGGAGTATAGGGAGCGGAAGATACCCCTAGATGTTATAGTGCTGGACTGGATGTCATGGCCCGGAAACCTCTGGGGTCAAAAGACCTTCGATAAAGAGCGCTTCCCCGATCCTAAAGCTATGATGGATGAGATCCATGATATGAATGCGCATTTGATGATATCTATATGGCCTATTATGAATCCTGGTGGAGATAACCATAAGGAAATGAATGAAAAAGGATATCTATTGGCAAATCAAGCTACATATAATGCTTTTGACGAAAATGCCAGGGCCCTCTACTGGGAGCATGCAAATAAAGGCTTATTTTCAAAAGGTATTGACGCTTGGTGGTGTGACTGTACTGAACCCTTTGAAGCGGACTGGGAGGGGGAGGTAAAGCCTGAGCCTGA
>JAAYTG010000118.1 GCA_012518075.1 Clostridiales bacterium
GAACGATGGATACCTAGGTATTTTAGTACGGCGATGGTCTCCTGGTAGCAGGATTCATACTTTCCTATGTATTCTTCTGCCTTCTGCAAGGTATTAATACCATCTTTGGCCCAGCTCTCGGCTACTCTGTCAAGATAATTTATACTTACTCTATTGCTTTTTTTACTTATGTAGAATTGGACCATCATCAGAACAACCTCTGCAGGGAGGAGAAGGATCTCTATCCAATCGTAAACCCTAAGATATTCCTGGGGTGTAAGCAATCTCTTGCCGAAAATGGCTTGAAGATTTTGGTTGAAGTCCTTGTAGTGATAAAAGGCCTTGTCGGTGTTGTGGTTATTATTGTACAGCATGTCCTTTATATTTAGGTACTCTATGGACAAGCGCTGATTTTCATCCTTATGAACCCGTATTATTCCCTGTCGCTCCCAGTATAAAAAGGCATTCTCCACTACCTTTTGCTCTAGGCAGAGAGCTCTGGAAAAGCTTTCTACAGAATTTTCTGACTGGCTAGAATGGTAGCACTGCTTAAGTCCATATAAATACACCTTGATAAAATCCCCCGGTGCTTTTAACATAAACTCTTGAATAAACAAGTTTTCCACCGGGGTTACATCAAACATATGATAAGTTTCCGAAAAAGAGCATAGCGCCATATATATCATCCTCAATAGTATTTGCATTTATAATCATATCATAAAAAGAGAGAAATGCAATACGCTTAGATCTTCTATTAATAAACCAAAATAAAACATTGAATACTTGACTAAAAAGGTATATTATATATAGTGAATTCAAATTTAGTGGGAGGTAATGATATGGCAAGTATTAGCAAAAGCATGACTATTGCTGAAGTGCTACAAATAGATCGAGAAACAGCCGCTATTTTTATGCGATTCGGGATGCATTGTCTAGGTTGCCCAGCTTCCAGTGGAGAAAGCATTGAGCAGGCTGCTATGGTACATGGCATTGATGCTGATAAACTAATGGATGCATTAAACGAATTTTTGGCAAGCAAAGAATAGGGGAAACATTATTAAGCCTTTCCCGACACTAAAGGGAGAGGCTTTTAATATGCTTATTCGTCAATTTCTTTAGCAAATAGGCCCTTTTGCAAGATAATTTTATAAAAAGACGAATTTCCCTGTTGACATAAGGGTATATTATATTGTATTATATTACATGTCGCTGGACGCATGACCCATTAGCTCAGCCGGTAGAGCACTTGACTTTTAATCAAGGAGTCCGGCGTTCGAATCGCCGATGGGTCACCAACGTGGCCCCTTGGTCAAGCGGTTAAGACACCGCCCTTTCACGGCGGTATCAGGGGTTCGAGTCCCCTAGGGGTCACCATTATCTTTAAAGAGGCCCGGTAGTTCAGTTGGTTAGAATGCCAGCCTGTCACGCTGGAGGTCGAGGGTTCGAGTCCCTTCCGGGTCGCCAATTGGAAAGATATGCTGGCATAGCTCAATTGGTAGAGCAGCTGACTTGTAATCAGCAGGTTGGGGGTTCAAGTCCTCTTGCCAGCTCCATACAAAAAGCCTTGAAATGAATGTTTCAGGGCTTTTTGTTATGCCCGAGAAATTATGCTTATTATCGCCGTACAAGCATTGTACAAACATTAGCTTTTATTCACCTCTTTTTCATCCTTATCTAGAGCAAATATATTTTGAGCAGTCAGTTCTGATTTTGGATTTTACTTAGCATAATTGTACTACTTAGATATGTTTTATATCATAGGCGTATCTATATGGTTCTTTATTCTTTTACTATAGCCTCTGTATACCCAGTATATAATATCAAAAAAAAGAATTTCACACTTGAAAGATTGGAGATATTAGGAAACAAACAAAATTGACTTTTTCGGGCTTTATGATAAAATTAGGGTAACGGTCGGCAGAAGTCGGCGCCTATGCTAATATAATAAGGATATGTGTTTAATAGTAATGTATACCATGAAGGTATTTGCTTTCTGTAGAAGGCTTTATCTTAATGGTTTCTTTATTTTTAGGATAATTTTGGAGGGATAATATGAACAAAAGATCCACTAGAAAATTGGTGCTCTCTGGCCTATTTATTGCCTTAGGTGTTATTTTACCTTACTTTACAGGAAGAATTGGAGAACTTGGGCGAGCCTTGCTGCCCATGCATATTCCGGTATTGATAGCTGGATTTGTATGTGGTGGGCCCTATGGTTTGGTCGTAGGTTTTGTTACCCCTATACTTAATAGTGTTATATCAGGTATGCCACCTATGTTTCCTTATGCAGTAGTTATGAGTTTTGAACTGGCTGCCTATGGTTTAATGACAGGACTTTTGTATAAACTGCTTCCTAAGAAAGATCTTTTCGTATATCCTGCTTTACTACTATCCATGATAGTTGGTAGAATCGTGTGGGGTATAGCAAGCTTGTTCTTCCTTGGATTACAAGGCAATGCTTTTACATGGCAGGCTTTTATAGGTGGTGCCTTTTTAAATGCAATTCCAGGAATAATCATTCAAATAATAATTATACCCATTATTATAATTGCTTTGAAGAGGGCAGGTTTTATAGAGAATGAAAGATAATAATAGTCTTAAAAAATTACTGTTGAAGCAGTATAAGCTGTATCCGAAGATGCAGCTTCAAGATATGGTTAAATTCATATATCAAAATGAATTTGCTGGTGGGCATATGATTGACAGTGAGGAAGATAGCCTAAAGCTACTCAAGGATGAACTGAAAATTTTAAGGGGTCAAGATGAAGGCAAAAGTGTTTCACAGCCTTTTGAAAGCATAGGCAACGGCCTTTATAGGCTTCATCTAGTAGGATTAAAGGATAAAGCTATTGAACTTAGAACTATCAATAAGTTCTTTGTAAATGCCGCTAATTCAGTTGTAGGCACAAGGGAAGGTTTTGAGGAGAAGTTAAATCTTTTAAAAGCCCTTTGCAGGGATAGGCATTTACCTTATCCTCTAGTGGAATTGAAATCATATATACTGAAGTATAGGGAAGAGGGGTATCAGCCGGTTAGTCATAGTCAGGTATATAGGGATTTATATAGGCCGGCGTATAGGATTATAAAGGAAGAATATTACCGTTTTTTTGATCTGTTTGATGCAATAGATTCCCTAATGAAGGAGGAATCACCGGTCCTCGTAGCCATAGATGGAAATAGCGGGGCGGGGAAGAGTACTCTGGCCAATATCCTAGGTCAGGTATACGACTGCAATATATTTCATATGGATGATTTTTTCCTAAGGCCTGAGCTGAGAACGGAAAAGCGTCTGAGAGAAGTGGGAGGCAATGTTGACTACATTAGGTTTTATGACCAGGTTATTAAAGGGCTGCAAGGTGGTAAGGAGTTTAAATACCAACCCTACAATTGTCAGACTATGTCTTTGGAGGCCCCTATAAATGTTCAACCCAAAAAGCTTAACATAATAGAAGGGGTTTATAGCATGCATCCTACTCTAATCCAAAACTACCATCTGAGGGTTTTCCTAGGGATCAATCCAGAGGAGCAAAGTCGTAGGATTCTTGAGCGAAACGGACAAGTAATGCACAAAAGATTTATAAATGAATGGATCCCCATGGAAGATAAGTACTTTGAAGCAATGGATATTAGGAGCAAGAGTCATTTGGTTTTTCCAGTATAAAATAATTAGCTAGGCTGGTTCTATTCTCTAATCTCCAAGCCTAGCCCTAGTCCAAAAGGGGCATTGCAATAAGATGAGTTTTGCAATGCCCTATATAAATGGCCTATTTGTTAGTCAATTCTATTGCTTGTTCAACTGCTAAATTAATGAATTCTGCATAGGAGCAATCTCGGACTCCTACTACAGTATTATTACACTTATTGATAGGGATTAGTATTTTTTGTGCCCTACTTTGGCCAACAGCAAGAGCCATAGAGGGGGTTACCTCTCCCAAAAGGGAATTGGCAACTACAATGCCCAAAGGTCCGATTATAATGTCGGCATCAGCACAATTGTAGAGTATGGGATTCTCACCCGTTGCTCCAAAATCTGCTCCAGCCCTAAGCATGGCAGAAGTTGCTATACTATTGGTACCTATGGCTGTTAGTTCACATTCCGGCAGTATTTCCTTAAGCTGCTCAACTATCATTTTACCCATCTTGCCGCCCTGACCATCTATTATGACTATTTTCAAACTATTGTCCCCCTAATATAGTTTTACACATATAATAACATAAGCTATCAGGTTAGTTCAATAGCTTCATTAATGGGCATAATAAGCAATTAATAGGTGAATCTATATATTAGATATAAAGTTTTCATTTCCAAATTCAAGGAAACACCTTATAATAGATATTAATAACTTTCCTTAGGAGGAGTTTTTTTATGGAACAAAATAGGGAGAAATTCTCATCTAGGCTGG
This sequence comes from Clostridiales bacterium, assembly GCA_012518075.1. Classification (GTDB taxonomy): domain Bacteria; phylum Bacillota; class Clostridia; order Caldicoprobacterales; family UBA3941; genus JAAYTG01. Next base: position 4,383 of record JAAYTG010000118.1, read on the forward strand.
GTTTTATACTGGTTTCTGCCGGTTGTAGTATTGGCCTTGGTAATGTTTGGCGTTTTCCATATATTGCGGGTCTTTATGGAGGAGGACTTTTTGTACTTATATACATAATATTTCTCCTAATCTTAGGTTTGCCGGTTATGACTATGGAATTCTCCGTAGGCCGTGCCAGTCAGAGGAGTGTTGCTACATCCTTTAATGTGTTGGAACCTAAAGGGAGTAAATGGCATATATTTAAATGGTTTGGTATGGCTGGAAATTATCTTCTCATGATGTTCTATACTACTATATCGGGCTGGATGCTAGCCTATCTCTTTTTTATGATAAGAGGAGATTTTGTTGCTTTAGAACC
>JAAYTG010000119.1 GCA_012518075.1 Clostridiales bacterium
ATAGCATTAGTAATGCTATACCTATCAGCAGTGAAGCAATTTGCCAATCAGACCAGGTCACCATACTAGTTAGTATCTTATCAATGGATGGAGTAAATTCAGGTCTTTGATATAAGCTGACCACACCCATGGGTATAAAAAAGAACAATAAAAACATAACCATGTTAAACATTTTAGCTTTAAGGTAGCCAAACTTAAAGATTATAGGAAGATACATAGAAGCCATTAGAGATACTAGAAAGAGGGTTATGGTAATACCTTGGAGACTAATGAATTGGACCTTTACAGGGATCTTCACTGCCATTACAACCAAGGTGGCAAACATGTAGGCTACCATAGCCAGACCTATGTATATAAATATGGATAAATATTTAGCAAGTACAATATCTCTTCTTGATATAGGTAAACTGTTCAGCATAGTTTCAGATTTATTCTTATCTTCGTAAGTGAAGGAGTATTGAGTCAAGAGATAGACTACAGCAACAGTAGCAGCAATAGGAGCTGCTCCTTGTAAAGATTGAAAGGCGAAGACTAGAAAAAAACAGTAACCTAAGGCAAAGAGCAAGGATTTTTTCTGTACTAACAGATCTTTCAGAATAAGATTAAGCATATTGATTCCCCCTCACTGTAAATAACATGATATCTTCAAGGCTGGGTTTTTCTATTATAACATGGCCTTTGAATAAAGTTTGCACCTTTTCCCTATCCCTGGCCAGGCCCTCAAACCCAAAATTATTTTTACGCATACCTATGAATGCTTTTTGGGTATGGGTGTTTAGTAGCTCTGTACCACCTTTAACTATGCAATAATTGTCTAAGATATCATCTTTGGCAGATGATAAAATTATTTCACCATCATGGATAAAGGTAATATAATCAGCCACTTTGTCTAGATCTGAAGTTATGTGGGTGGAGAAAAATACACTTTTATCCTCGTCTTGTATCACTTCATATAATATATCCAACAACTCACTTCGGATGATGGGGTCCAATCCAGAGGTTGGCTCATCCATAATAAGAAGTTTTGCATTATGGGATAGTGCTATAGCCAGAGAAAACTTCATTTTCATTCCCTTAGATAATTCTTTTATTTTTTTGTTAATAGGGAGTTGGAAGAGTTTTATATACTTTTCAAAGGTTTTGTCCTCCCAGGATCCATAAAAAGCTGCTATGACACTTTTCATTTCACCAAGGGTAAGCTCTTCGTAGAAATGATTTTCGTCATATACGAAGCCGATATGGTTTTTTATCTCCTTCTCATATTTAAGGTGATCTTTACCAAAGACATTGATTTGGCCTCCATCTTTTTTAAGCAAGTTCATGATAAGCTTAATGGTAGTGCTTTTGCCAGAACCATTAGGGCCAATAAACCCCATAATATAGCCCTTGGGAAGGGTGAAGCTTATATCCTTTAAAGCAAAGTTGTTAAAATTCTTTCGTAAATTTTTTATTTCTAGAATGTTCTCCATAATTATACCTCCTTATACAATTGCTGCAGTAGGTTTACCAGTTCCCCCCAGGAAAGGCCTAGTGATTTGGCAGTTAAAACTGCCCCTGTCAGCTCTTCTTCTACAATGGATAAGCTTTTTTCTTTTAACATTTCCCTCTTATGGGCCGCAACAAAGGAACCTTTCCCAGCTACTGTTTCTATAAGTCCTTCTTTTTCAAGTTCTTCATATGCTCTTTTAGTTGTAATAACGCTAATCTGAAGTTCTTTAGCTAGGCCTCGTATTGAAGGTAGAGGACTTCCTGCTGAAAGTTGACCTTTTAGTATCATCTTCTCAAACTGGGAAACAATTTGCTGATAAATAGGTTCATTTGATGAATTGGAAATAATAATTCTCATTTAACCCTCCATACCGTTCATACTGTACATACACAATATACACAGACGGGGAGTATTTGTCAAGGGGGATTTTAATTATTGTATAAAAAATTTTGAGCCCATAGTTTAACTAGGAAATTTTTATATTTATTTTAGTAGCAATATAATCAAATATCTGGATTGGTAGATATGAGGGCACTCTAAGGTAAGCGAGTACAGTAGATGATGGGAGTATTTATGATAGGATCTTTGATTTCTGAACTAAAGATGATTAATGGACAGCCTATAAACAAAGGTAATTTAATAGGCAGGGGAAGATTAGGAAGATAATTCATCTGGTTCTTTTTATTTGCGTGAAAAGGACCGAGTATTTAATTTGGTATTTTAGTATATCTATTAGCATAGCAACTGGCTGCATAGCTTTCAGGCTTAATTTTTGGTTCAAAGCCGGTACTATTAGCAATTGCTACCATCTCATTGATTAGTTCCCGAGTAGGGCCCGAGGTACCTACATCCAAATGAAATTCAAAGTGAATATCCCCTGGTCGATCCATGGAAGTTAGTATGCATTCTACCATGAGATCCATTTTCTCGCCGGTAAACCAAGAGGCTATCTCTAAGGTTTTGCTAGTCTCATGATAGATTTTTTCCCTAAGACTGTAGATGGGTCTGGGGAAGATCTGCGTGGTAAAAAAACCAGTAGCGCCCCTGCCTATCTTGTGTAGGTGAATGGCTGTGACAAATACTGTTTTACTAGTGCTCGCCTGTGAATCCGTTCCAATTGATAGCTTATACTCATTATGTGGATCTTTACCCATAAAATTTAAAAGAATTTCATAAACCTGATCTAAGGTCAAATCTTTGTATATAGAGTTACGGAATAAGGCATTGATAATGGTAATCACTTCCCCTAACAATAGAACATTTTGCTCTCTACAATCATTATATACCATTTAATAATTATTCACAATATTTTTACCATTTAACGTCCTGCCATTTGTCATTAGATATTTATGTAAAATAAAACTTTCAATATCTGACGGTAAGGAGCTGGGGTGAATTATTAGTTGGCTGTCATTTTTCATCGGAATATGGTAATATTTTATATAAAGATGCATTTTGTGGCCTATTCATATAGTGGAGGAGGATATGGAACTTAAGATAAAGCGACCGGCTATTTGGATAACTTTAGCTTATATAATTGGGATTCTAATAGCAGTATATATGAAGTGGAAATCAAACTACTTAATTATAGCCCTAGTATTACTAGCTTTGGTTGGTTTAGCCACAAGGCTCAAAGGGAAGGGCGTATATTTATTATTGACCCTGCTCTTGTTTATACTAATAGGTGCTACCAATACCTATATCCAAACTAGGCCAGATACAGATCTTGACAGTTTTCTTGACAAGACCGTGACCATATATGGCCAGGTATGGGACCTAGCCCAGCAGACCGACTCTAAAACAACTATTATTCTAGAAGCCCGTAGGGTAAAGCATGCTGGTATAGAATATGAAGGTAAGAGCAAAATTAGAACAAGCTTCTATCTTGACCCTGAAAAGGATAGGGAAATGCCAGTAAATATAGGTGACTGGGTGGAGCTAAAGGGCAAACTGGAAAGGCCCCAAGGACTTAGAAATCCTAAGGGATTTGACTACAGGGCTTACTTAGCTCGCCGTGGAATTCATTATACTATGGGAGTAGCAAATAGAAACATCCTGTCCATTAATCCGGGTAGCTTTTCTTGGCCCAAATCCTGGTTAATGTCTGCAAGAGGTTACATGGAGCAGATTCTTGAAAGATATGTAGGTGGCTCTGGCTCAAGACTTTTAAAAGCCATGATTATAGGGCAGAAATGGTCCTTGCCATCTGATGTCAAAGAGCAGTTCATCAATACGGGTATTGCCCATATCCTAGCTATATCCGGCCTTCATGTAGGTTTTGTAGTTTTACTCTTATCATGGTTTACTAATCTATTGACCCTTTCACCTAAGGCTAAATTCTTTATTCAGTGTACGGTTCTGGCTTTCTATTGTTTGCTAGTTGGGGGTAACCCTTCGGTGATAAGGGCAACTACTATGGCCATAATAGTTCTGGGAGGCAGGGTGGCAGGAAGGAAGGCCGATCCTATAAATAGTCTATCTATAGCAGCTTTCCTTATTCTCCTATTAAGACCTCTGGATTTATTGGAAGTAGGTTTTCAACTCTCCTTTGGAGCTGTGGCTGGCATAGCTCTATACAATGAGAAGATTGAGTCTAAACTGGTGAGGATACCTGAAGCCATAGCCTCTTCTATTGCTGTTATTTTGTCGGCCCAGTTAGGGACATGGGCATTGCTTGCATATCATTTTAATACTTTTTCTCCTATAAGCTTTATAGCAAATCTTATTTTTGTGCCTATAGCAGGAGTGATTGTTATATTGGGCTTGTTGCTGATCATGATTGGAGGATTTATCCCCATTGTGGCTAAGATCCTAGGTTGGTGGCTATGGTTATTATGCAGTCTGCTTATAAATGGGAATGAGTGGGTATCATACCTGCCATGGGCAAGTCTACGAGTAGTATCTCCGGGAATAGTATTTATGATAGCCTATTATTTTATTCTTTTAATATTATCCTATGAGCGTCCTCTTTGGATTAAAAGGCCCTGGCGGCTAAGTGCCATTGTGATTCTTATAATATTATTATCGACAGGTATAAAGCCAGCTTTTGAAAGAGACTTTAAAATTGTTTTTCTAGATGTGGGGCAAGGGGATTGTATATATATCAGAACTCCGGACCGAAAACACATACTAGTGGATGGAGGGGGTAGACCTGAAGGATGGGGAGATTTTGATGTTGGGACTGAAATAGTCCTACCCTTTTTGCTGAAGAATGGAATAAATGAGCTGGATCTTGTGGTTATGTCCCACTGCCATGATGATCACATAGGTGGATTGATACCGGTAGTAGAGGATTTAAAGGTCAATACTTTTATGGAATTTCCACCCAGAGATCCTACAGAGAAATATGGAACTTTAAAAGAGCTAATATCTAGGAAGGATATCGAAAATATCCAAGCCATAGGTGGAGAAAGTTATAGGGTAGGGAAAGAAGTATTTATAGACATTATCTATCCTACTTTAGATAGCAGTCTTTTGGATAGTCTATATGGTGAAAACGAGAACAATTTATCCCTGGTGATGGCCATACGCTACCAGGATGCTAGTATTATGTTAACCGGTGATATAGAAAAACAGGTTGAATCCCATTTATCTAAGATCTGGGGCCAAAACATTTCAGTTCTAAAAGTAGCGCACCATGGAAGCAAAACTTCATCAACAGATAAATGGCTAGATCTGTTAAAGCCTAGGATTGCAATAATTCAATCGGGCAAGAATAGCTTTGGGCATCCTGATCCCCAGGTAATAGACCGATTATTGGAGCGGGATACCAGTGTATATAGAAATGACAAAAATGGGGCCATTACTTGTGTTTATAAGGGGGGGAAATGGCATATAAATACTATAATAAAGGATTAAACTTAGCTAGTCGTCATGGCAAAGAATAAATTGCTATGATAAGATGAATTCTAGACTAATGCATACTTAGAAAGGAGCTAAAGGATGAAAAGATATGAGGATAGTAGCTGGCAAGATAGGATGGCAATAAGCTTTGACTTTAATAATATGATGGCAGACTTTGTTGGACAAGAAGGTTTTAAGTGGGAGGAGATAGAGTCCTTAGAGCCTGTCCTAAAAAGAGCAGGCCAGGCTATGGTAGATAAGAGAAAGGCGGGGGAGATGGCTTGGCGGGAACTGCCCTATAATCAGGCCCAGGTAGTTCAGGATATAATCGAAACTGCTGACCAGATCAAGGACAAGTTTGACAATTTTGTTGCCCTTGGAATTGGCGGTTCAGCCTTAGGTCCCATAGCAGTCCAGCAGGCACTAAACCATATGTTCTATAATGAACTGCCAAAAGAAAAGAGGGGGGGCCGGCCTAGGTTCTATGTAGTGGACAACATTGATCCGGAACGTATGGAGGGACTATTTGATATTATTGATCTAGAAAAAACCCTCTTCAACGTCATTACAAAATCTGGTAGCACTTCAGAGACCATGTCCCAATTGCTCATAGTGGTAGATTTATTAAAATCCAAGCTAGGGGATAAATTTAGTGATCACATCATTGCTACCACCGATAGGCAGAAGGGCAACCTAATAAAGATTGCTAAGGAGGAAGGATTTAAGACCTATTATATTCCGGACGGAGTAGGCGGAAGATTTTCTGAGCTAAGCCCAGTAGGGCTATTGTCTGCAGCAGTATGTGGTATAGATATAGAAGAAATGCTGACAGGTGCTGCCTATATGGATAAGAAAGTTAGTCAATCCAATCCATATAAGAACCCTGCATATATGGCGGCAACTCTACAATTTCTGGCTATGAAAGCTGGAAAGAATATCTCTGTTATGATGCCCTACGCTGATTCTTTGAAATATATGGCTGATTGGTATGCACAGCTATGGGCAGAGAGTCTGGGCAAGCGATATGATCTTCAGGGCAATGAGGTCTTTGTAGGACAAACCCCTGTTAAGGCTTTAGGGGTTACTGATCAGCACTCTCAAGTACAGCTCTATACCGAAGGGCCCTTTGATAAGGTAGTCACCTTTTTAGGAGTAGGGGAATATAGGGGTAAGGTGGCTATTCCAAAAGGATATGAGGATATACCTGCTGTTGCCTTTTTAAGCGGTCACTGCTTAAATGAGCTTATCCATGCTGAGCAGGTGGCTACGGAGTATGCCCTGCTCAAGGCCAATCGACTTAGCAGAACCATCACCCTACCTCAAGTTAATGCCTTTACTGTAGGCCAGCTCCTTTACTTTATGGAGGTAGAGACTGCTTTTGCCGGAGAACTATTAAATATCAATGCCTTTGACCAGCCGGGGGTAGAAGAAGGCAAAAATGCCACCTATGCATTACTGGGGCGGCCAGGCTATGAAGATAAGAAGGCAGAGCTGGATTCAAGGCCCAAGAAAAATGAAAAGTATATCATAAGATAATAGTAGGACTTTGCAAAGATTCTAAGAGTGGTTCAAGGCTAATCAAGAAGCTATGAACCACTCTTTTTTTATGAATTATGATATAAGGATTATGACTTTCATTTTTAAGTTCTGGTAATGTTCAGAGCCAAACAGTCATATAGTTATTAGCAGCTATATTGAGTAGGCCAAATTCCAAGACTAGTGGGGTGGGTAGATATGGAAGTATATCAGGTTCCAATTATTCCTCTTATTGTAGGTGTGGTAGAGCTACTAAAAAGCCTAGGTTTGCCAAAGAAACTTTCAGCTCTGGTGGCGGCTTTGCTGGGTATACTAGTAGGCCTTTTTATTCTATATCCCAATGATAAAGGCAAAGGCTTTATTACAGGACTATCTTTAGGCTTAGCGGCATCCGGATTATTTTCTAGTACAAAGAACACCATAGAAGGAGTTAAGGTTATGAGGATATCTCGAAAGAAATAGTCCAAGATATGAACAGTTTTATATTCCTTGGAATAAGATGGTATAAAAGTGCATTCTTAAAAAGGGGGAAATACTATGATAGATCCTAGACACCAGCCTATTTCATGCATTAGAGCCATAGCCTATATAGAGGGAGGTCCCCTGGCCCCTACTATTAAGGGGACAGTATGGTTTGAGGATGTTTACGGCTGGGGAAGCCAGGTTTGCGTAGAAGTAAGGGGTCTTCCAGCCTATAGGCCTGCTATGGATGGTAAGGACCCTATAGGTCCTTTTGGTTTTCATATTCATGAATATGGTAACTGTCAGGTAGGAAACCCACAAGATCCATTTCAAAATGCTGGTGGGCATTGGAATCCTAGCAATCAGCCCCATGGAAATCATGCTGGGGATTTACCAGTCTTGTTCTCCAACAGCGGATATGCCCATATGTGTTTTTATACCAATAAATTTAGACCTAGGGATGTTATAGGAAAATCGGTAATAATTCATCAAAATCCCGATGACTATAGAACCCAGCCAGCTGGGAATGCTGGCAAACGCTTGGCCTGTGGCCTTATTCAAGGGATATAGAAGAATAGTAAGCAAATAAAAAAGTCCTCCATAGCTGGGAAGGACTTTTTTTAAGTTGGTTTTAATATGTCTCTTTAAATAATTGGAAGTGGGGCTGTTTATGAAGACAGGTGGGACAAACTTCAGGAGCAGTGGTTCCCTTATGTATATAACCACACTTTCTGCAGATCCATTCGGTTTGATCATCTTTTTGGAAGACCTTTTGGCTCTTAACATTCTCAGCTAGTTTGTTAAATCTTACCTCATGGTTAACCTCAGCTTTAGCGATCATAGTAAATGCACTAGCAACCTCTGGGAATCCCTCTTCCTTAGCTATCTCTGCAAAAGCCGGGTAAAGATCTGACCACTCTTCATGCTCTCCGGCTGCAGCTGCTTTGAGATTTTCAAAAGTGTTGCCTAGGGCTACTGGATAGTCAGCTTTTATGTCTATAGATGTAGGCAGCTCTCCATCAAAACCTTCTACCAAAAGTTTGAAGAATCTGTTAGCATGAATTCTTTCATTATCAGCAGTCTCTAAGAAAATGTCTTCAATTTGCTTATAGCCTTCTTTCCCAGCAACGCTGGCATACAGGAAATACCTGTTTCTGGCCTGAGATTCTCCTGCAAAAGCTTTCATTAGATTTTCAGCGGTTTTTGTACCTTTTAAACTCTTCATTTCAATCTTCCTCCATACATAGTAATAGTAATGCCTAGTGCTAGTTTCACAAAGTACTTAATATCCGTTATTATCTGTATAGCGTCAACTAACACAAGGAAACAACCTTACTACATTATATACCCAACTTGCCTCAAAATGAAACATGAAAAGAAATTTTGTGGGATTTTTTTGCTATCCTTATGGCAGTCGATAGTATAGAATTCTCTTGATTTTCAAAGCAAATATAGATAGACTAGAGATAGGATGAGAGAGGGAATTTTATGGAATATTCGATGAACATAGACGCATATCTAAAAAAGTACTTTGGATACGATAATTTTTTACTATCTCAAAGGGAGGTTATCCAGAGCATTTTGCAAGGCAACAATACTATAGCTATCTTTCCAACAGGTAGTGGCAAGTCCATCTGCTATCAACTTCCGGCCATTATTTTTCCTGGAACCTCTATAGTAATATCTCCCTTGATTTCTCTGATGAAAGATCAAGTGGACGAACTGGCTGAGCAAAGTATATCAGCTGCATATATTAGCAGTGTTCTATCAGACCATAAGGTAGCTGACACTTTAAGAAACATGAAGGCTGGAAAATATAAGATTGTATATATTGCTCCGGAAAGATTTTATTCCCAGGATTTCTTGGAAGCTATAGAGGAGGTTCATGTACCTTTTGTAGCTGTAGATGAAGCTCATTGCATATCTCAATGGGGTCACAACTTTCGGCCTGCATACCTAAAAATAAGGGAACTCTTAGGCTATATGGGTAGTCCAATACTAGCAGCCTTTACAGCAACAGCCACTAAAAGGGTCCGGCAGGATATAGAGAGACTGTTAGGAATTCGAGGAAATTGTAATATTTTCGTAGAAAGCTTTGATAGGCCTAACCTGGAGTTCGCAGTGACAGATGGTGACGATAAGACCACCTTTACCTTAAAATATATTCAAAAGAATAGGGGCCAGTCAGGTATTGTATATGCTGCAACCCGGTCTAATGTAGAGCAGATATGTTATATGTTGAAAAATAGGGGCATAAAAGCGGGTATGTATCATGGGGGTCTGGACAGCATCACTCGTCATACTACACAAGATGCCTTTCTAGAGGATAAAATAAAGGTTATGGTAGCTACTAACGCCTTTGGGATGGGCATAAACAAGAGGGATGTTAGGTACATAATCCATTGGAATATGCCAAAAAGCCTGGAAAACTATTACCAGGAAGCCGGGCGTGCCGGCCGGGATGGCAAAAGTTCCATCTGTATTCTTTTGCACTCCCAAGGGGACTATAAGCTCAACCGCTTTATGATCAACGGAAACTATCCACCTATAAAACTAGTGAAAAGGATATACAATAGAATAAAGGATAGGGGTATAACAGGCATTTCCCAACAGATTTTATTAAAGAGCAGGACAGTTGATAGACATGTTCTCCAAAGTGCTATCAGAAAGCTCTATGAGTATGACTATATCAAGGTAGAGGACGGCATAGTCTACTCCAATTATGACAGGGATTTTGAACTGACCCAGAAGGAAATTGATCGGCACAAGGAAGTAGAGCTAGAAAGGCTGGAAAGAATAAAAGAGTATTGTGCCGGTGGAAAGTGTCTAAGACGCTACATATTAGAATACTTTAACGAAAAAACTACATTCAAAAATTGTGGGAATTGCAGTGTATGCAATAAAGAGGAAAGATCTGTATTAAAAGAGAAGACCCTGGACAAAATCCTTGAGGATATATTTGGATCCAGTTAGACTTCAAGGCCGGTCTAAATCTCCAGTTCTCTGTACTTTCTATCTGCCACAGCTACCAATCCCCATAGGCTGAGAACTGATAATAGGATGATTATCAGAGTCAAAACACCATATATTAACAATTCAGGCAAGTCAAGCATAGCTAGGATAAAGGTGACTATACCCAATGCAAACATGGCCAGCATAGCTAAAACAATTGCTAGAAAAGCATTAAAGTTCTGCTTAATAGCTTCTTGAGGGTCATTCCATTCCAATTTGGGTCGAAATACATCTATCATTAGCCCCAGGTTATTTACAAGAATATTTGCTAAAAGGCCTATTATTACCATAATAAGCAATCTATATAAAGATAGGTCTAATAGAAAATATAGGGGTATAGCGATGATTATAAGTCCTACTAGTGATAAAGAGTTGCAGTGCAGCAACTTTGCTAAAACTTGATTTCTAGGGGATACAGGTATCATTTTAGAAATCCAAAATGTCTGCCCTTCTCGGGATAAAGAAGTAGAGGCAATAGTATTTATACTGGTTGCAAAGGTCATTATCCCAAGGCAGATAAGGGTTGTTATCATAGCGTATTCGGGATCCCTAGCATAATTTAATACTTCTGTCAGCTCTTCCGATTGAGTAACTAAGGGCATGACCATAAAAAAGGGAACCATAATCATGCCAGCTAAACCATTCATGACATAGATAGGAGTGCGAAAAAATAGTTTCCATTCTCTTCGAAATAGAGCTTGAACAGGTCCAGATACCTTGTTAGCATTTCTTAGAGCCTTTCTTGATAGGGACTTACCCTTTCGTTGAACATCTTGACCGGATATGTATCCCTGGTAGAAGAAGCGGTTGCCCAGCCATAGAAGGGCAGCAAAGAGCACTAGGGAGAGGCCAATAAATAGGAGAAAGTAGGCAAATCCTTGCCAGCCGGGGCTTGATAGACCTAAGGTGGCCCAGATGCTAGGTGGGAACTTATTACCAATGGATTCTATAAGTCCTGTATTGCTCTCGATCAGGTTTTTAATAAACTCTTCTTCATTTCCCTCAGGCATCTTCTGTGCTAAGAAGTTTACTCCTAGCCCCAAAAAGAGTCCTAGGAGACTACCTATCACCACCATCACATCTTTACTCTTTCGAATATTCACAAAGCGCATAAGTAAAATAACGAAAATAGCAGCTATGACTAAGGGGAGGATAGGGGATGTTAGCACCAGTATAAGCCCCTTTATCCAATAGAATATATTTGCCCCCGTACCTGTCCCGTATATTATAAAGGCGGGAAGGAGGGCGGGTAGAGCTATAAGATATTCGCTAATGAGTATGGTCATAAATTTTACTCCCAGCACCTCAGAGGGTTTTAGAGGCAAGGGGATTAGTATAGTCATGTCATTAGAAAAATAGAAGGCGGACATGATATAAAATATACCAAAGACTAGTATAAGCAATTGTGTTGCCATAAAGGCAAAAGTAAGCACTATTTCAGGCTGGCCTAAGACTTGGCCTCCCATAAAGACCCCTAGTAGTAAAAGACTGTATAGGAGAACAAGGCTACCCCCACCGACAATAACAGCAAATGCAATAAGAACAGGCTCCCATAGCCGTTTTTTTTCTTTGAAATATCGATATTTAAGGGCTGAAATCCCAAAGTGGACATTGAGATTGGTTTTAAGTAGAGACATAAAAGATTTCATATTTCAGTCAACTCCAAGAAAATATTCTCTAATGAATCAGCTTGATCCCCATGTCTAAGCTCATCCATGGTACCCATAGCTATGAGTTTGCCATTATTTATAATACCAATTCGGTCACACAGTCTTTCGGCCACCTCCAGAACATGGGTGGAAAAGAATACTGTATTGCCCTGGTCGCAATGCTTTCTCATAAACTCTTTCAAAAGATGAGATGATTTTGGATCCAAGCCTACCATAGGTTCATCCAGTATCCATATGGCAGGATTATGAAGGAGAGCACCAGTTAGTACTATTTTTTGCTTCATGCCATGGGAATAACTTTTGATTAGATCCCCAACTGCATCGGCTAAATTAAACATATCCAATAGATAGTCCATCCGTTCTTTTCTGTCATCTATGGAGACCTTGTATACATCGGCCATAAAGTTTAAATACTCTATGCCGGTTAAGCGATCATACACATCTGGATTATCAGGTACATATCCTATATTTTCTTTGGCCTCAACCGGGTTTTTTGAAGCATCTATCCCTGCAAGGCTAATAGATCCACTATCAGGAGTTAAAAGACCTACCATTGACTTTATAGTGGTGGTTTTACCTGCTCCGTTAGGCCCTAAAAATCCAAAGATTTCTCCGGCTTTTACATGGAGAGTCAAATCATCAACGGCCTTAGTTTGCCCTTTGTTGTAACTCTTTGAAAGATTTTTGATGTCTATCATTGCATTACTCCTTTGATATATTTTCCATTTTAATTATTTTATCACCTTTTTTCGCTTATTGAAAGGAATTTTATGATATAATTGTATACAAATATCTAGAATATTTAAGACTGAGGTGTTCATATTGAAAGTACGCAAAGCTATAATTCCTGCTGCTGGTTTAGGAACTCGTTTTTTACCGGCTACCAAAGCCCAGCCAAAGGAAATGCTACCTATTGTAGATAAGCCTACCATTCAATACATAATAGAAGAGGCTATAGATTCGGGTATTGAGAGTATTATTATAGTAACAGGGCGAAATAAAAGATCCATCGAGGATCATTTTGATAGATCTTTAGAGCTGGAGTATGCCCTTAAAAAGAGTAATAATGAGGATTTACTGAAGCTGGTGGAAGACATATCCAACATGGTAGACATTCATTATATTAGACAAAAAGAACCCAGGGGTTTAGGCCATGCTATCTACTGCGCGCGTTCTTTTATCGGTAACGAGCCCTTTGCAGTGTTGCTAGGTGACGACATAGTCCATTCCAGGGTTCCCTGTCTAAAACAGCTTATTAATGTATATGAAGAGTATCAGACCACCCTACTAGGATGTCAATATGTTGATCAAAGTCAAGTGAATAAATATGGCATAGTGGATGGAAAGCTAATGGAGAATGATATTTATAAGGTAAAGGATTTGGTGGAAAAGCCAAAGGTAGAAGAAGCACCTTCCAACCTGGCTATCCTAGGTAGATATATAATAAATCCTAGGGTATTTGAAATATTAGAAAACACTAGACCAGGTGCAGGAGGGGAGATTCAGCTGACCGATGCCTTAAAGGTTTTGGCAATGGAAGAGGCTATGTATGCTTTTAGCTTTGAAGGTAAAAGGTATGATGTAGGCAATAAGCTAGGCTATCTAGAAGCAACTATGGAGTTTGCGCTGCGCAATCATGAATTGAGAGAGGAATTCAAGGAGTATATAGAAAGCTTAGTAGATAGTGACCTATTTAGAATAGGAGAGAAATAAAGAAGAACTATACTGGTGAGAGGGAGTAGTATGGAATATAGGAAAAAGTATCATCGATGGCTAAACAGCCCAATTATTGACAAGGACACAAAAGAAGAATTGAAGTTAATTGCTGGGGATGAAAAAGAAATTGAGGATAGGTTCTATAAGGACCTAGAATTTGGTACAGGCGGACTCAGAGGCATAATAGGTGCAGGAAGCAACCGTATGAATATTTACACTGTAGGTAAAACCACCCAGGGACTTGCCAATTATATTATCAAACAGGGTGAAGAAGCCATGGAAAGAGGTGTGGCTATTGCCTATGATTCCAGAAGGATGTCTGCAGAATTCGCTGAGAGAGTGGCGCTGATCCTAAATGGTAACGGTATAAGGTCCTTTTTGTATAGGGAACTCCAGCCCGTCCCTGTCTTATCCTTTTCCGTAAGGGAATTGAGGACAATTGCAGGAGTGGTTATCACTGCCAGCCATAATCCACCCGAGTACAATGGCTATAAGGTCTATTGGGAGGATGGGGCCCAGGTTGACCTAGACAGAGCCAATGAGATAATAGATGAGATAAATAGTCTGCAGGATTTTGAAGGGATAAAGACTATATCTCGTAATGAAGCCATGGAAAAAGGCCTGCTAGAGATTATTGGCGAGGAAGTTCTGAGAAAATATATGGACAGGGTAGTTGGATTAGTGCAAAATCCTGACCTAGTAAAACAAATGGGGGATAAGATAAATATTATATATACGCCACTCCATGGTTCAGGTAACAAACTGGTCCGCAGGGTGCTAGACAGGGTAGGCTTTAAAAACGTGCGGGTAGTAGCAGAACAGGAGCTTCCTGATCCTGATTTCACCACTGTAGGATATCCTAATCCAGAAGAGCGTAGGGTTTTTGAGTTAGCATTAGAAATGGCCAAGGAAAGCGGGAACAAGGCAGACATAATCATTGGAACAGACCCAGACTGCGACAGGGTAGGTGTGGTGGTGAAAAATGCTGCGGGAGAATACATAGTCCTAACTGGCAATCAAGTGGGAGCATTGTTGACAGATTACATATTGGGCTCTTTAAAGAGAAACAATAAGCTTCCTCAAAATGGAACCATTATAAAAACCATTGTTACCAGCAAAATGGGAGAGGAAATAGCCAAATCCTATGGCGTTGGGGTTATAGACACCCTGACGGGATTTAAGTTTATAGGCGAGAAGATGAGGCAATTTGAGAAAAGCAAGAGCCACACATACCTCTTTGGATACGAAGAAAGTTATGGCTATTTAGCTGGGGATTTTGTAAGAGACAAGGATGGGGTATCATCCTCCATGCTAATTTGCGAGATGGCAGCCTATTACAAGTCACAGGGTATGAGCCTCTATGATGGGTTAGTTAAGCTTTGGGACAGACATGGTTATTTTCATGAAGAGCTAAAGAACCTTGAAGTAGAAGGAATAGAGGGGAAAGAGCGGATTTTCCAGATCATCGAAGAACTGCGCAATGATCCTCCCAAGGAGCTTGCTGGCAAGCAAGTAGCTATAATTGATGATTATAAGGCAAGCAAAAGCTATAATCTTATGAAAGGGACCATGTCCCCCATAGAACTGCCAGTTTCCGATGTTTTGCGTTATACTCTAGTGGATGAATCATGGTTTGCCATTCGGCCTTCGGGAACAGAACCCAAGATAAAACTTTATTTTTCCACTGTTGGGCAAAATACAGAGGAGTCAGGCCATAAAATGGAGGAATTGATTGAGGCCGTTGAAGAACGAATACAGGGCTAATGGGGGTGTAATGATGCGAGATACATTTTTATTTGATTTAGATGGTACTTTGCTTCCCTTTGATATAGATGAGTTTATGAAACTATATTTTGGTGAAATGGCTAAGCATTTTCATGGCATGATAGATGGCAAGCTGCTAGCTAAATATATTCTAGAGTCCACTGAAGCTATGGTAAATAACTTGGAACCACGGCCGAATGAGGAAAAATTCATGGAGCATTTCGCAAAACTAGTAGAAGTTGAGGATTTAAGGGAATATAAGCAGAAGTTTGACTTATTCTACGATGAGAGGTTTGATTTGGTAAAGGAATGTGTAGAGAGAATACCCATTATTGAGGATAGCATAGAGATATTAAAGGATAAAGGATATAAGCTGGTAGTTGCTACAAATCCTATATTTCCTATAAAAGCTATATACAAACGTATAGAATGGGCAGGGCTGGATGTTGAGGATTTTTCTTATATATCCTGTTACCAAAAAAACTCTTATTGTAAACCCCGGATCCAATTCTACCAAGAGGTTCTAGATGCTATTAAAAAAGAACCTCAGGAATGTTACATGGTAGGCAATGATGTACAGGAGGATTTAGTGGCTGGGGAGTTGGGCATAGAGACCTACTTAATCACCGACTATATAATTAATCGAAACAATCAAAAGATTGAGACTACTTATCAAGGCAACTACCAAGACTTTTATGACTTTGTAAAGGCTTTGCCAGCTGTCCTACCCAAGGATAAAGGACTGATATGAAGTTCTAGTAGATTAGAGTTATCCTATACAAAGACTATTAGAAGGGCATAAGGGTTCAATAAATAGAAATAAATAGAAATAAATAGAAGGATTATATGGTTAGTTCTATCTAAGGAGGAGGGTATTAGAGTGGAAGCAAAAAAAGTAGTTGTAGTGGGAGGAGTGGCAGGAGGTGCCAGCGCCGCTGCCCGCCTGCGAAGGTTGGATGAAAACATGGAGATAATCCTTTTTGAACGGGGAGAGCATATATCCTATGCCAATTGTGGGCTTCCCTATTATATTGGTGGAATTATTGAGGATAAAGAGGATTTATTGGTCCAGACCCCGGAAGACATGGAAGAGCGGTTTAATATTGATGTCAGGACAAATAACCAAGTGTTGGAAATAGACCTTGACAAAAAACAGGTAGAGATTGAGGATAGGCTTACGGGCCAAAGATATTCTGAATCCTTTGACAAGCTTATTCTCTCACCAGGGGCTGAGCCTTTAAGACCCCCTATATCTGGAATAGATAGTGATAAAATCTTTTCCATACGCAATGTGAGGGATACCTTCAGAATAAAGGACTTTATAGATGAAAATGATTGCAGGGAGGCCATAGTAGTAGGTGGCGGTTTTATTGGCTTGGAGATGGCCGAAAATCTACATCTTCTAGGATTAAAAGTTACCTTAGTGGAGATGGCGGATCAGGTAATGGCCCCTCTAGACTACGAAATGGCCAATATTATACATAAGGAACTTAAGAGCAAGGGTATTGAACTTTTGCTCAAGGATGGGGTTAAGACTTTTTCTCAGGAAGCAGATGATGTGGTGGTAGAATTAGGAAGCGGGACAAGGCTAAAAACTGACCTAGTAATACTATCTATAGGAGTTAGGCCTGAGACTGGATTAGCCCAAATGGCAGGGCTAGAAATTGGAGATACAGGTGGAATAAAGGTCAACAAGCACCTTCAAACATCTCATCCGGATATATACGCTGTTGGGGATGCCGTTGAGATAGTTGATCTTATAAACGGAAACCCAGCCATGATACCCCTGGCTGGCCCTGCAAACAAACAGGGTAGGATAGCAGCTAATCATATATGTGGTATTGAGGATACCTATAAAGCAACCCAGGGGACCTCAATAGTAAAGCTATTTGTGCTTACAGCAGCTGTTACTGGAAACAATGAGAAAACCCTAAGGAAATTTAATATTCCATATCTGACCTGCCACATACATTCCCCTTCCCATGCCACATATTATCCGGGAGCTAGGGAAATGGCAATTAAACTATTGTTTAGTCCAGAAAGAGGCCAACTACTGGGAGCGCAGATTGTAGGCTATGAAGGAGTGGACAAACGGATTGATGTTTTGGCCACAGCTATAAGGGCTAAAATGACGGTATATGATCTTCAGGAGTTGGAGCTGGCCTATGCCCCGCCCTATTCCTCAGCCAAAGATCCGGTAAATATGGTTGGCTATGTAGCCTCCAATATTCTCATGGGGCACCATCCCGTTATTCAATGGGACCAGCTAGGAGGACTAGACAAAGATAAGACCTTGCTACTAGATACCAGAACAAGGAAAGAGTACGAGATGGGTGCAATACCAGGCTCTATAAATATTCCAGTGGACCAGCTTAGGCAAAGCTTAAATGAACTTATACCTTATAAAGATAAGGATATAGTAATATACTGTAGATCCGGTCAGAGAAGCTACATTGCCACTAGAATACTCCTGCAGAATGGTTTTGATAAGGTTCGAAACTTAAGCGGAGGATATTTGACCTGGTCTTTGGCTAACTATTAAATAAGATTCCTATATTTCCCTATTCCCTATAATCTAACTTTAATGTTACTTAATAAAAATACTACCTTACAAATATTGAATAAAGCTGCTGGTAATCCAGCAGCTTTATTAATATTTATTGGTCTGATAAATTTATATGGTATTGTTGCAACCTAGTACATTAACGATTTTATGGCGAACGATTTCCTTTATAGCTTCCCTTGCTGGGCCAAGATATTGCCTTGGATCAAAAGCTTCAGGATTTTCGGCTATAAACTTCCTCACTGAAGAGGTCATGGCCAATCTCAAGTCAGAGTCGATGTTAATTTTACATACTGCCATGGAAGCGGCTTTTCGAAGCATATCTTCGGGAACGCCTTTGGCTCCAGGCATTTGGCCACCATATTTATTAATCATTTCTACATATTCTTGTGGAACTGAAGATGCACCATGTAAAACAATTGGGAATTCAGGAAGTCTCTTTCCTATTTCCTCTAAGATATCAAAGCGAAGCTTTGCTTCACCTTTGAATTTGAAAGCACCGTGGCTGGTTCCGATAGCGATAGCTAGAGAGTCTACCCCTGTTCTTTGAACAAATTCCTCTACTTCATCAGGATCGGTGTAGGTTGCATCTTCTGCTGATACATTTACATCATCCTCGATACCTGCAAGTCTTCCCAGCTCTCCTTCAACTACTACTCCATGATCATGAGCATAATCAACTACCTGTTTGGTAAGTTTGATATTCTCTTCAAAGGGAAGATGGGAACCATCAATCATAACGGAGGTAAATCCACCATCAATACAGGACTTACAAAGCTCAAAGCTATCGCCGTGGTCTAGATGTAAGGCTATGGGTAGATTAGTTTCCTCTATAGCTGCCTCTACAAGTTTCATTAGGTAGGTATGGTTAGCATATTTCCTAGCTCCTGCAGAAACCTGAAGGATCAATGGCGCTTTTTCTTCTTTAGCGGCCTCCGTAATACCTTGAACGATTTCCATATTATTTACGTTAAAGGCACCAATGGCATATCCGCCTTCATAGGCTTTTTTGAACATTTCTGTGGTTGTTACCAATGGCATATGCGATCACTCCTCAAATTATTATTATGTATAGGATTACCTTTTAAACTCATTCTATCAAATCCAGTGGGAAAATCAAGAATTATTCTCGAATATGTGAAAAATCTCGCAAAGTTAAATAGATAACCTTACGAGATTTTATTTATACTTTCTCATGACTGGCTGCTACCAGCATTTCTTCCATTCTTTGTACCAGCATTTCAGCTGCTAGATAAACATTCCCACATCCAGTAGTTATAATAAGATCATCCCTTTGAGCCTTGACCGATAAATAATCAACAACATCATCAAAGGTAGGAAGATAAGTGCAAGATTTCCCTTTTGTCTTTATAGCTTCTACCAAATCTAAGGCATGAATATCACCGGGATCTTGCTCCCTGCCACCCATGATATCCGTGATTATAATTTCATGGGCATCATCAAAGGAATTCACAAAATCGTGGAAGAGCAGCTTGGTACGGGAAAAGGTATAGGGTTGAAATACACACCATAACTTTTTATGCGGATAGTTTTTGGCCGCCCCCAAGGTAGCTTTTATCTCAGTCGGATGGTGACCATAATCGTCTATAACCGTAATCCCTTCTACCACACCTTTCATTTCAAATCTTCGCTGGGTTCCCTGATAGGAAGCAATTCCATGTCTAATGGTTCTTTGAGAAACCCCCGAGGCCCAAGCCGCTGCAATTGCAGCCATTGCATTGTATATATTATGCTTACCAGGTACATTTAGGGTAAATCGTCCCATGTCCTGGCCCTTGTAGGTTGCTCTAAAGGAGGGACACCCCATGGAGTCGTAACTTATATCATAGGCCACCCAATCCCCTTCTCCTTCAACGCTAAAGCTAACGGTTCGTCTGTCTACTTCATCTAAGAGTTTCTTTACTTGGGGATCATCAACACATCCAATTATATAGCCCCGATTGGGCACTAATTTTGCAAAGGAGAGGAAGGTATCATATATTTCATCCATATCTTTAAAATAATCAAGATGGTCATTATCAATATTAAGAATAACCCCTATATAGGGATTCATCTCAAGGAAGCTTCCCGAAAATTCACAGGCTTCCACAAGAAAATATGGGCTTTTACCAATTCTTACATTACCGCCAATCTCATCCAGTTTTCCACCAACAAAGATGGTAGGATCCAGTTTAGCTTGGGTCATTATAAGGGACAGCATGGAAGTAGCAGTAGTCTTACCATGAGTACCTGCAATTGCTATAGCATTAGGGAATCCCTTCATAATCTGACCCATCAAGACGGCACGATTCATGAGGGGAATATTTCTTTTTTTAGCTTCGGAAATTTCTGGATTTTCACCACTGGTTATAATGGCAGATGTATATACAACTAAGTCTGCACCTATTACATTAGATGCTTTGTGTCCAATTTCTATTTCGATTCCTTTACTCTTCAGATCTTTTATAATATAAGAATCCATAAGATCGGAACCGGTAACGGTATATCCTTTATTAAGGAGGAATTCAGCTAAACCACTCATGCTGATTCCACCGATACCTATAAAATGAACTCTTCCATTTTTGATATTTTTGATCTCTATTTGTGTCATATATTCTCACCTCACAATCTATAACACTCGTCCATTATACTATTTTTGTAGCCATTTATCAATGAATCTAAAATCCATCTTAGTAAAAATTTATCATTTCGTAATAATTAAGGTATAAATATACAGACAATACCTCAAACTCTAGCTAATTATGGTATAATTATATCCATATAGTGACTATTCAATAACCTTCCAATATTATATTAATATAGGAAGCTTTGGAAGATTATGATTAGATAACTTATAGGAATAAAGGAACGAGAGAAGGTAGGGTAATATGGACATAAGGAAAGCAATGGAAGACAGAGTACTATTTTTTGATGGCGCTATGGGCACCATGGTGCAGCAGGCCGGCTTAGAAGGAGGCCAGCAGCCCGAGATCTACAATATGATTCATCCTGAGATTATTACATCCATCCACAAGGCATATATAGAGGCAGGGGCCGATATCATTACTACCAATACCCTAGGTGCAAATAAGTATAAGCTGGAGGGAACCGGATATAGGGTAGAGGAGATTATAGGTCAAGCAGTAGCATTGGCCCGCCAGGCAGCAGGTGATAGGTGGGTGGCGCTGGATATTGGGCCCATTGGACAGCTTATGGAGCCCAATGGAAGCCTATCCTTTGATGATGTCTATGAGGCCGTTGCTAGGCAGGTTAAGGCAGGTGTCAAGGCTGGAGCTGATTTGGTCATAATTGAGACCATATCTGACCTCTATGAGATGAAGGCGGCAGTATTGGCGGTAAAAGAGAATTCCTCTCTACCAGTATTTTGTACCTTAACATATGACCAGAGTGGAAGAACTATGATGGGTACCGATCCATTGACAGCAGTTAATGTACTTGAGGGATTGGGAGTAGATGCTATAGGCGCTAACTGTTCCCTAGGGCCTAAGGAACTATTACCCATTGTGGATGAGATTCTAAAATATGCTCATATACCTGTCATAGTCCAGCCAAATGCGGGACTGCCAAGGCTTGAAGATGGAGTAACGGTATTTGATGTAAGTCCCGAGGAATTTGCCAGCTATGGAAGGAAAATGGTAGATAAGGGTGTTAGAATAATAGGTGGTTGCTGCGGTACAAGGCCGGAGTTTATAGAAAAGTTAAGGGAAGAGATTGAGGATCTAGTATATAATCCTCAGCTGAGCAATGATAGGCGACTTACTGCCGTATCCTCAGCATCAAATACTATCATAATAGGAGAGGATATAAGGCTAGTAGGGGAGCGGATAAATCCCAGTGGCAAGGAATCTATGGAAAGAGCATTAAAAGAAGAGGATTTCGATGGGATTATATCTGAAGCTATAGAGCAAAAGATGGCGGGAGCTCATATATTGGATATAAATGTAGGCTTACCAGACATAGACCAAAAAGATATAATGACCAAATTGGTTAGTGAGATACAAGGTATGGTTAATACACCCTTACAGATAGATAGCACGGTTCCTGAAGTTATAGAAGCGGCGGTGCGAATATACAATGGAAAGCCTATTATAAACTCGGTGACAGGGGAGGAAGAGTCCATGAAGGCTATCTTTCCCATAGCAAAGAAATATGGGGCATGTGTAATTGGCTTAACCATAGATGAAACAGGTATTCCAGAAACAGCCCAGGGGAGATTGGAGATAGCAAGACGTATAGTGGAGACAGCCTTGAAATATGGAATCCCTAAAGAGAACCTTTTGATTGATACTCTTGTCTTGGCAGCCTCTGCCAGCCAAGATATGACAATGGAAACCTTGAAGGCCTTGGAACTCATCAAAACTGAGCTTAAGGTCAAAACTATACTGGGAATTAGCAATGTTTCCTTCGGCTTGCCAAAGCGCAGTCTACTCAACCGTGCTTTTTTGGCTATGGCCTTGTCTAGAGGGCTAGACGCAGCTATTTTGGATCCTTTTGATAAGAGTATGATGGAAACTATAGATTCCTATAGGGTTATGGCTGATTTGGATGAGTATGCAATGGATTATATTAACAAATATAGGTAGGAGCATGGTAGGGTCTTATTGAATTGCAAAATATAGAGTCCATAAATAAAGAAAAACTAGAGAGGCAGCAATACAATTTTATGCTGCTCTCTAGTTTTATTCATGTCTATTATACGCTGGTTTTCAGAGCCTCGAAAGGCTAACAAGAGATTTTTGCTCTTAATATCAAACTTGCCGTCAACCAGGATGTCGGTAACATCTAATAAGGATTGCCAACCATTAGTTTCATTACTTCCTTCTAATAGCTCTTCGTAGGTGTATCCTGTATAGGTCATAATATTCATGCCAAGATCCTTAAGTCTCTGACCCAGCAGGGCAAAAGCCTTAGCCTGGGAAAAGGGTTCCCCTCCACTAAAGGTGACACCATCCAGAAGGGAATTTTTCGCTACCATATCCATAATATCATCTTGTGATACAGGCTTTCCTCCTTCAAAAGGATGGGTCTGGGGATTATGACATCCTTCACATCGGTGGGGACAACCTTGAGCAAAGACCACCAACCTGATTCCAGGACCGTCCACAATGGATTCATTTATAATACCAGCTATATTGATAGAAGTACTCAAAATATTGTCCTCCATATCTCGGCTATATACCAGAGTTCATGCTAAAATGCTTTACCCTATCATGCTCTTCAGCTCTTTTGGCATTGTTAAATCGCTCGACAGTACCTACCAAGTAACCGGTAATTCGGCGGATTCTTTCGAATTTTATATCCCCCTCTTCTCTTCCACAAGAAGGACAGGTATCACCGATTATGCCAGTATAGCCACATACAGGGTCCCTATCCACAGGATGATTGATGGAGCCATAACCTACACCAGCCTCTTTCATAGCCCTAACGATTTTTTCGTAGGCACTGAGGTTTTGAAGGGGATCCCCATCCAGTTCAATGTAGGTGATATGGCCTGCGTTAGTCAATTCATGATAGGGTGCTTCAAGTTTAATCTTATCAATGGCATTAATATTGAAATAAACAGGTATATGGAAACTATTAGTATAGTACTCACGATCTGTAACCCCTGGGATACTACCAAAGAGTTCTCTATCCATTCCAACAAATCTGCCAGCTGTACCCTCAGCAGGAGTAGCCAATAGGGTAAAATTAAGCTTTAGTGATTGGCTAACATCGTCCATTCGCTTTCGCATATGGCTAACGATTCTCAAACCTAGCTCTTGTGCCTGCTCCGACTCTCCGTGATGCTGGCCAATAAGAGCCTTTAGGCATTCGGCCAAACCAATAAAGCCCATTGACATAGTACCGTGCTTAATGACCTCCCGGATTTCATCATCAAAGTCTAACTTGTCGGAATCCAGCCATATATGCTGCCCCATAAGGAAGGGGAAGTTTTTAACTTTTTTCTTGGCTTGGATTTCAAATCGCTCTAAGAGCTGTTCTACGACTAGAGCTATCTTCTCATCCAAAGCCTCAAAGAAGCCGTCCAAGTCACCTTTATGTTCTAAGCCTAATCTGGGTAGATTGATGGTGGTGAAGCTTAAGTTCCCTCTACCATTTATGATTTCCTGGGAGGGGTCATGTACGTTTCCTACAACCCTGGTCCTGCATCCCATATATGCAATTTCCGTTTCTGGATGTCCTGGTTTGTAGTATCGTAGGTTATAGGGGGCATCCAAAAAGGAGAAATTGGGGAACAGCCTTTTGGCACTAACCCTGCAGGCTAGTTTAAACAAATCGTAGTTAGGATCCTCGGTATTATAGTTGACTCCTTCCTTAATTTTGAAGATATGAATAGGAAATATGGGAGTTTCGCCATTACCAAGGCCTGCTTCTGCGGCTAGCAATAGGTTTTTGATAACAAGCCGTCCTTCAGGGGAGGTATCCGTTCCATAGTTTATGGAGCTAAAGGGTATCTGAGCCCCTGCCCGGCTATGCATGGTATTTAAATTATGTACCAAAGCCTCCATAGCCTGATAGGTTTCCCTCTCAATCTCCTTAAGGGCTTTGGACTTTGCAAACATCTGGGCTTTTTCGATTAAGGGCCTATTACCCAATACACTATCTAGAAGCTCTGCCTCTAGTTCCATGTATTTATCATCAGATTCCATTCGGGGTATTAACCCATGCTCCTTTTCCAAAGAGTCAAAGACAGAGGAAAGCTTGGATTCATCATAAGCCTCATCTAGTATAAGCTCTAAGGATTTCATAAGGTTATGGATATATAGTCGTTTGTATGACTTAATTACTCCAGGAGCCATTCCATAGTCAAAATTAGGAATACTCTGACCGCCGTGCTGATCATTCTGGTTAGATTGTATAGCTATGCAGGCAAGGGCAGAATAGCTTTGGATGCTATTGGGTTCCCTGAGGTATCCGTGGCCTGTGCTAAAGCCCCCTTTAAATAGCTTTTCTATGTCGATCTGACAGCATGTGGTAGTTAGGGTAAGAAAATCTAAATCATGTATATGTATGTCTCCTGCTTTATGGGCGGCTGAATGGTCCGGATTTAGAACATACATGTCATAGAATTGCTTTGCACTCTCGGAACCGTATTTGAGCATAGTGCCCATAGCAGTATCGCCGTTGATATTGGCATTCTCACGCTTTAGGTCATTATCCTTTGCTTCTTTAAAAGTCAGCTCTTCCAATACCTTCATAAGGCGGGTGTTCATTTCTCTTATTCTAGTTCTTTCAGCACGATAGAGGATATAGGCTTTGGCAGTTTTTGCATGACCGTTTTCAATTAACACCTTCTCTACAGTATCCTGTATATCTTCGACTGAAGGGATTTCATCCTTCATGGTCTCATTAAGAACATTGGCTACCTGATAGGCTAGTTCTGTAGCTGTTTCATAATCATTACCTCCACTAGCCATTGCAGCCTTAAATATGGCGTTGGTGATTTTCTCTAAGTTAAATGGCACTTCCCTGCCATCCCTCTTTTTGATTTTAGTAATCAAAACTATTCCCCCTTTGAGAACTTTATCATTTCATAGTTTATTTTACCATATACAACTGGTAGTTGCAATACGTATATCAGGATACAATATATAGTGCATGCCTTGAAAGCCTAGATTTTCGGCATTATATTCCCTTTTATTTTTTTACAAATTATTTGGAAAGAAATCTTTTCATAAGGTCATATCCCTCGTCTATAAACAGGCCAGTTTCTGCTGCTTGGAACTCATCATATCCCATGGCTCGTCCTTCTATAATCTGAGAATTTTCATTGGCCGTGTCATAGATTAGGTAAGGTACAGGGTCAGAGGTATGGGTCCTCAGCTCCAGGGGGGTTGCATGATCTGGCAGGACCATTATTCGAAAGTTTTCCTGCTTATCTAGTTCCTTGAGCAATGTTCCCAGCACCAACTCATCTATTAGTTCTATGGCCTTGACTTTATTAAATATTTCTTGATTATGGCCACATTCATCAGGGGCCTCTATATGTATATAAACAAAATCCTGTCCTTCATTCAATTCTTTTAAAGCGGCCTCAGCCTTACCGGCAAAGTTGGTATGAATATTGCCGGTGGCACCCTCTACATCAACAATATTTAATCCTGCGCATATTCCAATTCCCTTAATTAAGTCAACTGCTGATATTACCGAACCTTTTTTACCGTAGCTTTTCTCAAAACTAGGCAGGGAAGGTTTTTTCCCCTCTCCCCAAAGCCAAATAGAATTAGCAGGGGACAGACCCTTAGCTATTCTAGCTTGGTTTATAGGATGATCTTTTAATACATGGTAGCTTTTTTCCATTAATTCCGAAATAATTCTGTTCTTATCACCCTTTGGCAAGAAATCTCCTATTATCTGGCCAAATATATCATGAGGGGGAGTAAGCTCAAGATTTAAAAGGCCATTAGACCATACCATGCAATGGCGATAGCTAATCCCTGGGTAGAAAGAGATATTTGGTCCACTTAAGCTTTCTTGTATTGCACCTATTAGTTCCTTGCTTTCCTCTGTGGTGATTTCACCGGCACTATAATCTATCATACTTTTGCTATGGTATTCCTCGTGTTCAGAGAGGGTTACTAGATTACAGCGCAGTGTTACGTCACTATCCTTTAGCTTAATACCCATACTGACAGCCTCCAGAGGGGAACGGCCGGTATAGTAAAGGCGTGGATCAAAGCCCATAGTAGAGAGATTTGCTACATCGCTGCCTGGAGTCATGCCAGTAGGGATGGTTTTAACCAAGCCCAGTTCACCTTTTTGGGCTAGAAGATCTATATTGGGTTTCTTGGCATATTGAAGAGGGGTTTTGTTATCCAATTCTGGTACCGGGATATCGGCCATACCGTCACCAAGTATCACTATATACTTCATCTCATCATTCCTTTGCTTATAGGCTACGAAAACATACTATATAAAATTCTACATCATATAGCTTATAATTGTCCATAGGCATTGTGATACAAAAATTACAGATGTTCTTTA
>JAAYTG010000120.1 GCA_012518075.1 Clostridiales bacterium
TATACTGCAACGGTTTATAATAATGATGTAGCAGTTGATGAACCAGTTATCTTTGAAATATCAAACACAAGTTTAGCCAAAATTGAAAGCCAAGGCAATAATCAATGCGTTGTCAGGGCTAATAGTAATTTTGATACGGGTAGAGTAACTTTAACTGCAACACTTGTAAGTGATGGGGCAATATTTGGTGAAAAAGAAATAAGAATAGTGGGATTGTAGAATCAAAATAGTACTTGCTTTTTTGCATGGTGATGGGGTATAATATAAACAAGAGATATGGCTAGTCCTAATGTGTAGGAATCCAATAATTAAGTGAAAACGTTGATATATAGGGATTTGTTGGTGAATGAGTCGGGTTTTTGACTTAAAATCCTGCGATCCTACAACGATCGTACCGGTTCGATTCCGGTCTCCGGCACCAGTGCCAAGGGTTACAGCAATCAAGCTGAGCCCTTTTTTTATTACAAATTTAGTTTGGCTCTGCTTTTGGCTCAATTATTTATTTGAAGTTATAACAGCATTTAATTTGTTAGCACTTGTTTGGTCCATTTCTTGCAGAATGTGTTGATATTGTTTAGTCATTCGACTGCTACTATGACTAAGGCGCTCCTGAGCTTCTCTCCTTGTAAGAACAATATCATTTTTGTCCTCCAGCACCTTATTATACTATATAGATTGCAATGATAATTTTCATTGGCATTTACCCTTTTATAGTTAACCGTTTTTGTAAAGAAAGCAGCTAATTATAATCTTTAGGGCGTAGTGACATGTATTTCTTTGTTACAATAGAGCATCTAGGGGTATATTTACATACAAAGATTATTTCAAGGGGATTAAATGTGCATAGTCTTTATGGGTTAGGAGAGAATAAAAGTACCATAACAAGATTTCCCAACATCCTCAAGACAACACAAACCCCTGTTATTAAGTATTTAGAATAGGAGAAGTATCATGAATTGGAAATATGAAAATGGTCGTATTTATTGGGTAGACGAAAAGGATGAGTTGATGGCGGAAACGACATATGTTTTTAGATCAAAGGCTGAGGTTAATATTGACTATACTTACGTAAATCCTCTTTTGAGAGGACAAGGTGTAGCAGGGAAAATGATGGAAGTAGTGGCTGAATATTTAAGGAAAAATTCATTAAAAACTACGGCTACCTGTTCATATGCAAATGCTTGGCTGAAGAAAAATAAGGACTTGTATTCAGATATAATATCTAGAGATATAGACCATGAAGCGGTTTCCTGTAATATAGACAGGAAACATTCTAGTGAATAAGATAGTAGTTTTAGAATATGTATTTTCCGAGAATTAAACGATTATATCCAAAAATATAGCTCGGATATGGATTTTACCACCATATCCGAGCTATAAGCATCTTAATAAAACAAATAATCATCTTCATATGGTAGCCTATCGTTAAAGATTGAATTTTAGATAGACTAGGAGATATAAAAAAGTTTAATTTCTTAAGCTGATACTTCCATCTTTCCTACAAGGTCAAAATCTTCTTGAACCTCTTTTGATTCTTCAGTTGTTAGATAGGATGTAACGACTATGGCAATACATGATAACACAAATGCTGGTAGTAGCTCATAAATGTTAAATATACCGCCCAAAGGTCTAATGAGTAAATTCCAGATAAAGACCATACAGCCCCCTGTGATCATGCCGGCAATGGCACCTTCTCTAGTCAGTCTTTTCCAGAACAATGAGAAAAGCATTACGGGCCCGAAGGTGGCACCAAATCCTGCCCAGGCAAAAGAAACTACAGTGAAAATAACGCTATTCTCATTCAAAGCGATAATTACTGCTATAAGGGCAACTATAACAAGTGTTAATCTGGAAACCATCAAAACCTGCTTGTCGGTTGCTTCTTTTTTTAGTATACCCTGATAAATATTTTTTGAAAGAGCGGAAGCTGCTATCAGCAAATAGGAATCTGAAGAACTGATAGTTGCAGCAAGGATTCCTGCCATTATGATACCGGCAATAAAGGGCACAAAAAAGTTCATTGACATTATAACAAAAATACTTTCTGCATCGCTTTGAGTAAGCAGTTCAGTGGGAAAAAGAATACGTCCTATTATGCCAATACCAACGGCAGCTGTCAAAGAGATTATAACCCAGACTACAGCTATCCTTCTAGACACGGTTATTTCACTAGGTTTATTAATAGCCATGAATTTCAACAAGACGTGGGGCATTCCAAAATACCCCAGACCCCAGGATAAAGTAGAAATGATGGTCAAAAGCCCATAACTGCTGGCTTCGCCGAACAGGGCCTGACCATTTTCACCTACTTGTTGAACACCATCAACAACCTGGGGCTGCGCTATACCAAAAAAATCAAAAAATCCTGGAATTGTTTTTGCATTTGCAATTAGCTCTTTTATTCCACCGACTTGGAAAATGCCAAATAACAACACAGCTGTTAGAGCAAAAACCATGATAATACCTTGCATAAAGTCAGAGGCACTTTCTGCTAAAAATCCGCCGATAAAGGTGTAAATGACAACAAATATAGCACCGGCAATCATCATATAAACATATTTTACCTCAAATAGTGTACTGAATAGTTTTCCTACTGTCACAAAACAACTTGCTGCATAAACAGTGAAGAAAACGAGAATAAAAACAGCTGAAATTGTTAAAATGATTTTTTTGTCTTCTTTGAATCTGTTACTAAGAAAGTCAGGAATGGTGATAGCATCCCCCGCAACATGCGAGTAAATTCGCAGTCTCTTTGCAACAAAAAACCAATTTAGATATGTACCTATAGCCAAACCTATTGCAGTCCATACTGCATCACTTAAGCCACACCAGTATGCAACTCCTGGTAAACCCATTAAGAGCCAACCGCTCATATCAGAAGCTTCCGCAGCCATGGCAGTTACCCATGGACCCAGTGACCTACCGCCTATTAAGAAATTGTCGCTGCTCTCGCTGGCACGCCTTGCATAAAAGATTCCGATGCCTATGACCATAGCAATATAAAGTGTCATAGCAATAGAAATCTGAACACTTGCTTCCATTACCATCATCTCCTAAAATTATTTGTAACATCTTAAAGGTTAGTAGTTTGATTATACCAACCTCGTGAAGTTACATATACCCATTTTACCTAAAACTAGTAAGAATGTACAGAGCAGTTCTGTCTATTTTACTTACAACAAAAATCAATATCATTGCTCTAAGGGGGTTACTTACGTGAGTATTAAGCTTATATCCTTGCTGCATTTATATAGATATTAAAATATATGATTTAATATCCCTTATTTGGCTTAGCTAAATATAGATTTGATTTGGAAAATTATTATAAGAGATTTTAAATATTTTCTACACATAATAAATATACAGCAAAAGCTGAAATGAAAATAAGGGGTTTGGAGAATGAGTACAGCACAGTTTAATCCTGAAGAGCATTTAACTAAGCTACCTCTGAGGAGGAAAAACCCAAAGACGAATACATGGGTAACTCAACATGCCGATTATTTAGAAGTAAAGTGGCGAATGGTCTGGTTTCGCCAGCAGAATAGTGAAAATACTAAAACTATTCTTTTAGATAAGATTATCGATACTCATAATCAGTTTGCCTATTTTGAGTTGCAGGTAACCGATAGCAAAGGCAATGTAGAGTTGGGAGTAGGCTCTGAAACGGGAGATGATTTTGGTGATTATATCGAAAAAGCATATACAAAAGCTTATGGCCGAGCCCTGGCTGCTTTGGGCTATGGAACTCAATTTGCACCTGAGTTGGAAGAAGGAGATCGAATAGCAGATAGTCCTATAAGTAATAAATCCTGGCAAAAAGACCAAAAAGCGGCTGATTTAGGCGCTTCTATTACAGATGCTCAACGCCGGGCAATTTATGCTATTTATAACTCTTTATCCTTAAGCGAGGAGGAAATGAAAGATATAATCAAAGATAGATATGAAAAGGAGGATAGTAGGCTTTTAACTAAACAAGAAGCTTCTGATTTAATTGATCACTTGAATAACCTAAAAGATACACAATAAAAAGATTGTTTAGGGATATTGGTTACTTGGCAATATTGACGATTTCCTATAAATCATATAGAATTGTGTAAACAATGGTGTACTATACAATATACGAAGAAAGGGGCGTCTTATGTAATGGCAAAAGTCATACCATTTAAAGGACTAAGATATAATGTTGATAAGGTTGGAGATATTTCTAATGTAACAACCCCTCCATATGATATTATTTCAAAAGCTGAGCAAGAGGATTTCTACACTCTTAGTCCATATAATTCTATTCGCCTGGAACTTCCTAGAGAGTTGCCGGGGGATGATGAGCAGCAAAATAAGTATACTAGGGCAGGAGAAACCCTTCAGGATTGGTTAAATCAAGAAGTACTCCTTAGAGAAGAGACAGACTGTTTTTATATCTATCAACAGGAATTTCAGCTGGAGGATAAAAAGGCTTATATTAGGACAGGTCTAATTGGCTTGGTGAAGCTGGAAGAGTTTGATAAGGGAATTATACTCCCCCATGAGAATACCCTGTCTAAACCAAAAGCTGATCGTCTGCAGCTGATGCGGGCTTGTAATGCTAATTTTAGTCAAGTATTTGGCCTCTATGATGATATGGAACAAATTATTCCAAACATTATTAAAGATTATTGTTCGAAGTATAAGCCTGATATTGCTATGGAAACGGATACAGTTGGAAGTGTAGAGAGACTATGGGCAGTAGATTCTTCTGACTTTATTGAAAAAGTTGAGGCGGTACTGGATGATAAAAAGCTGTATATTGCTGATGGGCATCACCGCTACGAAACTGCACTGAATTATAGAAATGAGTTAATAAAACAGAATCCAAATCATACAGGTAATGAGTTGTATAACTATGTAATGATGACCTTAGTGGATGTTGATGATCCAGGCCTTGTAATTTTACCCACCCACCGAATGGTGAATGGTATCGAGAATATTAGCTTGGATTCTTTGATGGATAAGCTAGGGGAGAACTTTGAAATAGAGGAACATAATATAGCAGGTCAGGCTACAGAGGAAAAAGGGGAGATTATTCAAACAATCCTTGATAGGAAGGGATTACACTCCTTTGTACTGTATGCAAAAAATATGGAAAGCATATATAGTTTGTCCTTAAAGTCAATGGATATAATGAAGACTTTACATCCTGACCGTCATAGTTCTTATTTAGATTTGGATGTATCTATTCTACATAGCCTTATTCTTGACAATCTACTTGGGATAGGAGAAAAAGAACTAGCAAATCAAGAAAATCTAGAGTATACCCATAGTATCAAGGAAGGTGTAGAAGGTGTAGAAAAGGGTGAGCAGCAGATGACCTTCTTCATGTCTGCTACTACTAATAAGCAAATTCAAGAGGTTTCCTTGGCTAACGAGAAGATGCCTCAGAAGTCAACCTATTTCTACCCTAAACTTATAACGGGACTGGTATTTAATAAGTTTCGATAAGTTTATTCTAAACAAGCCGTAATATTGAATACTTTTATAAGACAGCAAGCATATAAGTAATGCTTGCTGTCTTTCTTTACATCTATTCTCTTCAATCGCCCATATACTGAAAAGCAACAATGACTCCTCATATAAGGCAAATATTTAGTTTTTAGCTTCTAATCGTACTAAATATTATTAGCTTTAAAAAGGGTTTATTCTTCTAATAATCTCTTCGATTTCGTTGGTAAAGCCGGAAAGAGGCTTTCCTTTTTCTATATCAGAAGCCATGGTCTTGATACGGCTAAGAAGATCAGGGTCGGCGGTTACTACAACTTCGTTGATTCTATCATCTACCTTCTTAACACGTTTCTCAACACTATTCTTTATGGCGTCTGTTATCTCACCCTTATACTGTTTATCAAATTGTAGCCCAACTAGTGCAGTATTCCCAGTAATTACACAGCTGGCAGATTCTATATTCTTTTCTTTAGCAACAGCATTTGCAATTGACTCAGCTCTGTTTGCAACGGTGTTAGCGGTGTTTTGGTTTGTTCGTTTATCATCCATCCCTTGTTTAGTGTCGGGTCGAGTTGGGGTCCCAGGATCATTAGTTGGTCCGGGTATAGTAGTACGGGGAACTACCCTATTATTATCCGGCGTTGTTCTAGTAGTACCAGGCGTTGGGGTATTGGGCGGTGTCACTCTATTTGGCCCTGGAACTGTCCTAGTTTGCTCAGGCGTGGTATTGTCTGGACTCCTGTTGTCTGTAGTACAGCCTCCTACTGCAATGGCTCCTATTATAATAAGGCTCAGCAGTACCCATATTCGTTTTCTCAATGCATTTTACCTCCTTTTAATATATGCAAGATATAATTTAAAACCCTTAGTATAAAAAGCTAAGCATTAAATCCCAATTGTTCCCAACCATTATTTACTTTAGGATGCAATGCTTTTATAGTTTCTACATAACTTCAATTTTTTATTTAATGAAAATAATACATAAGGGTGTATAGAAGACTAAGATTGGTTATTTACGGAACAAAGTTGGGAATTTAAACCATTTTTGCTGAGTTTCAGAGGTCGTGTCACATATGTTTGACTTCTCTAGATTTCACTATTGACATAATTACACAGTATATAGTATAATTATTCAAAATTAATATAAAACAAACTATGAAGGGGAACAGTAGATTGTAGGCTTTTTCAGAGAGCTACCATTAGGTGAAAGGTAGTAAAGCTGAGGATTGAAGCTCTCCCTGGAGTTGCCAACCGAAATCAAATTGAATCAATTTGAAAGTAGGCTTGGACGGATGCCCACCGTAATCTTAGGGATAGGACATTATTAAGTGTCTTAAAAGAGGATGATGGTATAGGTGTATCTATACTATCATCAAACAGAGTGGTACCGCGGAAGACTATGCCTTTCGTCTCTAATTGTAGAGATGAAAGGCATTTTTGTTGTAGTATATATAAGGAAGGAGTAAATAATTATGTTTAACCTTACACTAGGACAATTATTGGATATACAGGCTGAAAGGTATCCCAATAGGGATGCTGTGGTGTATTATTTTGAAAAAGTAAGATGGACCTACTCTGAATTCCGGGATAGGGTCAATAAAACTGCCAAAGGTCTGCTGAAAATGGGAATTCAAGAAGGGGATCATGTAGCCATATGGGCTACTAATGTGCCTGAGTGGATACTGTTCCAGTTTGCTACCGCTCGAATAGGGGCAGTTATGGTTACTGTTAATACCAATTATAAGGTGTTTGAATTGGAATATCTACTTAGACAATCCGATAGTACCACTTTAGTCATGAGCAAAGGCTTCAAAGACTCGGATTATGTGGATCATATAAACCAGCTTTGTCCCACTCTAAAGGGTTCACAAGCTGGCAAATTGAATAATCCTAGGCTTCCATTTTTAAAAAATATTATTTTTATTGGTGAAGAAAAATATCCAGGTATGTACAACTGGGAAGACCTATATGAAATGGGCAAAGATATTTCTGATGATGAGTTGATACAAAGGGAGTCTCGTTTAGATCCGCATCAAGTAATCAATATGCAATACACATCTGGTACTACTGGCTTTCCCAAGGGTGTAATGTTGACTCACCATAATATAACAAATAACGGGGCAGGTATTGCTGATTGCATGAAACTAACCCATGAAGATCGTCTATGCATTCCTGTTCCATTATTCCACTGTTTTGGCTGTGTTTTAGGGGTTATGGCATGTGTCAGTAAGGGGGCTGCAATGGTTTTTTTAGAATCCTTTAATCCTATTAAGGTCATGGAATCAGTACATAATGAAAGATGTACCGGATTGCATGGAGTACCTACAATGTTTATTGCCATACTAGAACACCCTGATTTTGAAAAATATGATTTTTCCAGTCTTCGTACTGGGATCATGGCTGGTTCTCCTTGTCCTGTAAAGGTAATGGAAGAGGTTATTGATAAGATGAATATGCAGGAGATTACTATTGCATATGGACAAACAGAATCATCTCCAGTTATAACCCAAACCCGGACCGATGATCCATTGGAGTTTAGGGTGTCTACGGTGGGTCGTCCTCTTCCCAATGTTGAGGTCCGAATTGTAGATCCTGAAACTGGTGAGGATGTACCCTTTGGGGTTCAGGGGGAATTGGTGACAAGAGGATATGGTATTATGAAAGGTTACTACAAGATGGAGGAGGCTACTAGGGCTGCAATCGATGAGAATGGGTGGCTTCATACCGGTGATCTAGCTACTATGGATGAAAAAGGATATTGTAAAATAACTGGAAGGTTAAAGGACATGATTATACGGGGTGGGGAGAACATTTATCCTAGAGAGATAGAGGAGTTTTTGTATACCCATCCAGCCGTAAAGGATGTACAGGTAATTGGGGTACCAGACAAAAAATACGGCGAAGAGGTAATGGCATATTTAATATTAAAGAATAATCTAGATAAAATACCAAGTGAAGAAGATATTATCCAATTTGTCAAGAAGGGGCTCTCCAGATTCAAAGCACCTAGATATGTTAGATTTTTAGATGCCTATCCTATGACAGCGAGTGGGAAAATTCAAAAATATAGACTAAGGGATATGGCAATAGAGGAGCTGGGTTTAGAGGATATTGCAAATATAGAAACTGCCTAAAAAAACAGTCTTTTCTATGATATAATATATATAATGTAATTATTCTTATTTTAGATCGGAACCTTATAGGAGGAAGTCCATGAATAGTATAAATGATTCATTGGAGTCTAACCCTATTATTGGAGCCTTACCCCATATGGTACTGCCAGATCCTGAAGAACAAGAAAAGATAGAGGTGTTCTTTTTATTGTCGGGCAACATAATGGAAATACAAAATAGGGTTGCTTTATTAAAAGACATAGGGAAAAAAGTATTTGTACATGCCGATTTGATCGATGGGTTGGCTAAGGATGCAACCGCCATTGATTATATACAAAAACACATAAAGCCTGACGGCATTTTATCTACCCGAAGCCATTTGGTACGCTATGGGAAGGAGATTGGACTCTTAACCGTTCAACGAATCTTTATGATTGATTCTTTATCCTTTGAGAGTGGCATAAAGATGGTAGACAACTATAAACCTGATTTTGTTGAGGTTATGCCAGGAATAATACCAAGAGCCATATCTGAACTCAAGGAGAAAATCGCACCACCTATAATAGCAGGTGGTATGATAACACAGAAAAGTGATGTAATACAGGCCTTAAAAGCAGGTGCTATTGCTGTTTCTACAAGCAAACGAGAGCTATGGAGTTTAGACTAATATAATAATTCTACAAATTAAAGGAGAGGGCGAGGTATATGGGGGATAAGTATGTAGTTGCACTTGATCAGGGAACTACCAGCTGTAGGACTATTATTTTTGACAAGTTTGGTAGGGTCATAGGGCAAGAGTCCAGGGAGTTTGCTCAGATATACCCAAAGCCGGGATGGGTGGAACATAATGCCGAAGAGGTATGGCAGTGTCAGCTATCCACATTGAAGGATGTTTTAACAAATAATTATATCGAACCTAGCCAAATTGCCTCTATAGGAATTACCAACCAGAGGGAAACCCTGGTAGTTTGGAATCGACATACTGGAAAGCCAATATATAACGCTATAGTGTGGCAGTGTAGAAGAACTGCTAATGTGTGTGATGAATTAAAAGAGAAAGGGCTCCATGATCTTATCCATCAAAAAACCGGCCTTGTGGTGGATGCATATTTTTCAGCTACCAAATTGTTTTGGATTTTAAATCAGATACCAGGGGCTAGAGCTATGGCAGTAGAAGGAGATCTACTAGCGGGCACTATGGACACTTGGCTCATATGGAATTTTACTGCCGGAAGAGTCCATGCCACTGACTACACAAATGCTTCTAGAACCATGCTTTTTAATATCAATGAACTGTGCTGGGACGAGGAGCTAATGGAGATATTTGAAATTCCTTTTAGAATGCTGCCAGAGGTCAAGGATAGTAGCGGATATTTTGGTAGTCTTGATAAAGCCATCTTAGGAGAAGAGATTCCTATAACAGGAGTAGCTGGTGATCAACATTCTGCCCTATTTGGTCAAGCTTGTTTTGAAGAGGGAATGGTTAAGAATACCTATGGTACTGGATGTTTTATTTTAATGAATACAGGTCAAGAACCTAAGATTTCCAACCATAACCTTCTTACCACCATAGCTTGGTGTATGGGAGGCAAGGTAGAATACGCTCTCGAGGGAAGTGTGTTCTCCACGGGAGCTACAGTGCAATGGCTTCGGGATGAATTACAGATAATCAAGAGTGCGGATGAAACAGAAACCCTGGCCATGTCCGTAGAGGACACCAATGGGATCTATATGGTTCCTGCCTTTGTAGGGCTAGGTGCCCCCTACTGGGATCCCTATGCTAGAGGGGCTATTTTAGGCTTAACTCGCGGAGCAAATAAAAAGCATTTAGTAAGAGCTGTGCTAGAATCAATAGCTTATCAGTCAATGGATATTTTGGAATTAATGGAGAAAGACTCCGGTATTACTATCCCCCAACTAAGGGTGGACGGTGGTGCTTCGTCTAATAATTTCCTTATGCAATTCCAGGCAGATATTTTAGGTGTGCCCGTAATCAGACCGGAAATTACTGAAACCACAGCTCGTGGGGCTGCGTTTTTGGCAGGCTTAGAGGTAGGGATGTGGAGTAGCAGAAGTGATATAGAAGGGGTATGGGAGCAGGAGCGTGAATTCATACCTAAAATGGACAGAAGAATTAGGAATGAGAAATATAGACTTTGGAAGAAAGCAGTATATAGATCAAGGAATTGGGTGGAAATCTAGAATTACTTTACTTCTTCAAGGATATCGATCAGGATATCACCCTTAAGTTTGACCAAAGGTCTATTCTTTTCATGCACTGATCTGGAAAAACTATCTATAGCTTCTTGGACTTTTTGATTAACATCCTGGTCAGGCTTTTCCATTCGCGATTTTGCAGTTTCCCAAGCTTGCTTTATAGCTTCCAGTGATTCACTAGTCTGTAACCAATGGTCATTTTGACTGTCTATTATTATCTTACGGATATAGTATTTCATATCTTTTATATTTGGGGGAGCCTGATGCTTATAGAGATCTAAAAATCTCGGATAGTATTTATATAAATCATTGGATGCATTTAATAAAGACTCCTCCTGTCTTTCCATAACCTTGGTAGTTAAAAGATCCAATTGATGACCATAATCTTTAATAAGGTCATTAGAGGCTCCATCTTTTCTAGCTACGCTTATATAGTTACTCCAAGAACTCTGAAGTTTTTCTGCATTTTGTATCATTTTATCCCAATCTATTTTACCAGGTGTATCCTTACTATCATCTGATTTTTGATCTTGTTCTTTACTTTGTTCTTTATCTTGAGATTCTTGATTATTCCCTTGCTCATCTTCTTGGGACTTTTGTCCATTGGATTTCTCTTCTTGCTTTTCTTGGCTTTGCTCATTTCCTTGACTTTGTTCATTTCCCTGATCTGTTTTTTCTTTTTCCGGCGCTTCCTGTGCTGTTTTTGCCCGCTGATCTACAACCTTTTGAATATCCTTTATCATGTTTTCGGTTGTATTTTCCAATGCTTCCAGGGTTTTAGGAGGAGATTTCTTTTGTTTTTCGGTCTGGTTTGATTCGGATTGGTTTTCATTTGAACTTTTAAATATATTACCGCAGCTTGTATTAAAGGGGATCAATAGGGCTATTAATAGAATAGCAAGTATGGTTTTTTTCTTATAGATATTCATCATATCATGCACCTCAAAGATTAATGTTATCTACAAGTTAGTATTTACATAAAGTCTGGATAAATACCCTCTATATTCGTTAAGCTCTTTTGATTGGTGTACGCCACATGATGGATGTAATACCACTTGCATATTGTTTTACTTAGGTATATTATTTTTGATAGAGACTTTGTAGTGACTTTAATAGCGGCCTGAAAAAGACCTGCACAGTTTTACTCATTGAGCTAGTTGATCATCTTGAATCATAGGGTTATGTAATGCTTTTGTTATAGTATTTTAATACCCTTGTTTAATAAAAGTACTATACTTGTGCTAGTATACTAAATATAGCAGAAATTATAAAGGAATTTACAGGAATTAAACCAGTAATAGGAGCTGATTATCTATGTCTGTAAACCAAAAGATCAAAGTAGAAGTTGATGGACGTGTATATGAAACGGAAAAGGGAATTACTGTAGAGAGGCTAATTGAGAACTTTGAACTTACGAGCTCAAGTCAAATTGTGGCCGCTAAGGTAAATAACAGAATACAAGAGCTTACCTATAGCTTAAATGATGATTGCAGAGTAGAATTTGTAGATTTGTTATCGAGTGATGGGATTAGAATATATATAAGGGGATTGACCTTTATATTTATACGTGCTTGTCGAGAACTATTTCCAAAATGTAGCGTTTCTATAGAGCATTCCATGAGCAAGGGCCTTTATTGTGAGATTTACGGTGATTTTACTTTAACGCCTAGTAAAGTCAAAAGAATCGAAAAGCGTATGAGGGAAATAGTTGAGCTCAAAGAACCCTTTGAACGGTATAAGGTCTCCATAGAGGAAGCCAAGGCAATCTTTGAGGGAATGGAATTCTATGACAAGTTGGAGATTTTGGAATACCGTCCTGAAAAGACCGTTAATCTCTATCGTTGCGGTTGGATGACGGATTATCTTTATGGCTACATGGTTCCTAATACCGGTTATCTAGATAGCTTTAGCTTGATGTTTTACTTACCAGGCGTAATCTTAAGACATCCAACTATTGAGGCTAAGGGAAGAATACCGGAATTTGAAGACAGCCCTAACCTTTATAAAGTTTTTCGTGATGCTGAGAAATGGAGTAAAAGCATACATGTGGAAAATGTTGCCCAATTGAATAAAACTATTCAAGAGGGTAGAGGTGGGGACTTAATAAGGATATGCGAGGCCCACCAGGAAAATCAGATTAGGGATATAGCGAATGAAATTAATGCTCATGCAGACAGGATTAAACTAATATTGATTGCCGGACCTTCATCATCGGGAAAAACTACTTTGGCCCAGAGACTAAGAGTCCAATTGATGGTAAATGGATTTAATCCAGTACCCATTTCCTTGGATGACTATTTCTACAACCGGGAGGATATACCTGTGGATGAAAATGGAGAGCGGGATCTAGAATCCATAGATATTATTGATATTGAACTATTTAATGAACAGATGACTGCCTTAATCCAAGGGGAAGAGGTGGAAATCCCTAGATATAACTTTCAAACAGGACAGAGAGAGTATCGCGGGAATAAGGTTAAATTAAAATCAGATCAGTTAATTATTGTTGAAGGGATTCATGCTCTAAATGAAAAGTTGTCAGCCATGATTCCCAAGAGCAACAAATATAAAATATATATAAGTGCATTGACCCAACTAAATATTGATCACCATAATCGAATACCAACCACGGATACCCGTCTTATTAGAAGAATGATAAGGGACCATCAATTTCGAGGGTCTTCTATAGAGGAAACCCTCAACTTATGGCCAAACGTGCGTAGGGGAGAAGAAAAAAATATATTCCCCTTTCAGGAAGAGGCTGATGTAATGCTAAACACGGCACTAATCTATGAGTTAGCGGTGCTTAAGCCCTACATATTGCCATTGCTAGAGGAGTTTGATGAGAATAGTCCATATTATATAGAGGTCAATCGGCTCAAAAAGTTTATGAAGTATTTTGTAGAATTAGAAGAAGATGACATCCCTAATAATTCCATATTGAGGGAATTTATCGGAGGAAGTTGCTTTTAAAATACTTCTAAAATACATTTAACTACCATAAAGGGGAATTTTATAATGAATAGAAAAAGTTATAGGATAAAAAATCTAATTTCATTGCTACTAGTAATTTTATTGCTTATTACAGGATGTGGGCAAATTTTTGACAGATTTACTCAGCCTGAAGAGGAGCCACCTGACCTAAGCAGTAGGGTGGAGAATCCTACTACTGAAGAACCTAGTATAGAAGAGCAAGTACCAGATGTTGAGGAAGAGGAGCCACCACAATCGCCTCCAGAAGATGAAAAACCTACTGGTAAGACCAGTGTGAAGGTCAGTGTAGTGGGTGACATCATGGTACATATGCACCAGTTAAAGGCAGCTAGGCAAGCTGACGAAAGCTATGATTTTACAGGAGTATTTGAGGACATAAGACCCTATTTAGAAGAGGCCGATCTTGCCATAGGCAATTTGGAGACTACCATAAGCACAGATGAGATTGGCTATACGGCATATCCAAGATTTAGAAGCCCTGAATCCCTAATTAGTGCATTAAAGGGGGCTGGCATTGATGTCTTGACCACAGCCAACAATCACAGTCTAGATGGGGTAGAATTTGGTGTAGAAAACACCTTAGATAAAATAGATGAGTACGGCTTGCTCCATACTGGTACAGCCCGTTCGTCTGAAGAGCGGGATAGGATTTTGATGATAGAAAGAAATGATATTAGGATAGCTATACTGGCATATACTTATGGTACTAATGGAATGGAGGCTGCGGTTGATCAAGACAAACTTTCCTATATGGTCAACTATCTAAATGATATTAATAGAATAGAAGATGATGTCCAACGTGCAAAGGATGAAGGTGCAGAATTTATCATTGCATGTACCCATTGGGGTGATGAGTATGTTAGGAACCCCAATCAATCACAGAAGGATATGGCTGACAAGTTATTCGCTATGGGAGTAGATGTTATTTTCGGAAGTCACCCTCATGTAATTCAGCCAACAGAAAGAAAAACTATTGTTACCCACGAGGGTCAAGAAAAAGATGTCTTTGTAATATATTCCCTAGGGAATATTGTATCTAACCAGCGAGACCCTTATAGAGACAGCGGGCTGATCCTGAACGTCGAGCTTGTCAAGGACTATGACAATGAAACTACTCAACTAGGAGAAATAGATTATATTCCGACTTGGGTATATAGATATACAGAAAATGATAGACTGCATTACCGAATTTTACCTGTTAAAGACTTTATGAATGACGACTTTGATTCCGCAACCAATGCAAGGATTAAGGAAGTATGGAATGAAACCACAACTCATTTAAATGATGAACATATTAAGGCTAGGGAATGAAATCCCTAGCCTTTGCTTTAACTTTACCTAAGAGATGGCATAGCACGCCTAGAATACTTTAGAATCATCTTTACCAAAGTTACATGAATGGGTACTAGGAAAACTCTTGAAAGAAGATTAGATGGTAAGAAAGCAATAAATGCTTTGCCGGTAATCATGCTTAGCCATAGAGGTGTAAGCATAATAGATGTTATTGCCTCAGCTATTGCTATAATTAAAAACAATCTCAACCAGCTTTTGTTTTCATTATAGTAACTGGCAAGCAAACCAGGAATCAGGCCGGATAAGGCACCGTTTAGAGCAAAACCAGGGAAATATGGGCCTAAAGGCTTAACTAAATACCCGAGAGTATCAGCTAGTATACCTGTGATGGCCCCATATATAGGACCTAAAAGTATGCCACTTATATAAATAGGCACGGGACCGAAGCTGATTCTAAGAACTGACAATCCCCCAATTATCATATCACCAGCAAAAAAACGGGATAAGATAATACTTATAGCTACAAACAATCCTGCCAATGAAACTTTGCTTATTTTACTAATCAAAAAAAGCACCTCCTTCCTCTTTGAATGGCAAAGAGAGCCACAACAAAGAGAGAATAATGCTTTGAGTAAATACCTTTGTATGTGGCAGCGGACGCGACATTGTATCGCGGAGTATCTCCTTCGTTTAGGGGCAACTTCCCATCCCCTAACACTTAACGCACAATGCCTACTCTGCACATTCATTCAGAATCATCTATGGTGAGACCTAGGATTTAAAAGACCCTCCATAGTAATATAGATTATAGCAAAAGCTGATCATTAAAGCAAACTATATATATAATTAAGTAATGTCTATTTAATGAAATATCTATAACTAATTATTTGCCCAAATCCTTCCAATGCTCATAGGCCTCATTTAATTCTATTAAAGCGCTAGATTTATCCTTAGCTCTTATAGCACCACGTAATCTAGCTAAGTTTATAGTAAAGGCATTAATTTCATTTCTTTCGGAGCTGAATTGAACTATCACAACGATTTTTTGCCATATTTCTTCTAGTTTCTTAGTTTCTTTACTAACTTCTTGCCATTCTTCCTTATTTATATATCCTTCAATTACTTGAATTTGGTCTGGAATGTTATTATTTTCTACTAGTGACTTTTTTAGATGGTTGCCACTTAACATGATCAAAATAAATAGGATCAGTGTTAATATAGGAATAGCTATAACTAAAAATTTTCGCATTTGATACCTCCTAGTATGGCCCTTTATA
Organism: Clostridiales bacterium; assembly: GCA_012518075.1. Classification (GTDB taxonomy): domain Bacteria; phylum Bacillota; class Clostridia; order Caldicoprobacterales; family UBA3941; genus JAAYTG01. Next base: position 16,370 of record JAAYTG010000120.1, read on the forward strand.
GTCGCCAATATCAGTAACCTTTGTAATCTGGTCGTCATATTTGTCAATATATAAATCTCCTGCCGGATTAAGGGTTGCTAGAAAGACCTCCGATATATCTCCAATTTTTTGCTTTCTTAGTTGATCCATTAACCATGTTCGATTTTTGTTGAGCTGCCTTAAATTCTCTTCAATGATTATTCCATCATAAATCAGCTCCGTGCTTATACCACTCGGGGGCACTTGTATATTCATATCCTTATTGATCACAGTTTGGTATTCTGGCTTTTTTAATATGGATATCTGTCCATTAGGTTCTATAATGGCAAAATCCACCTCCCTAACATCAAAGACACCTTGATTTCTAAGAAGGGCTAATATATCAGATACTCTGTATTTTAGGCTTTTTAAGGCCCTTTCCATAATCTTGCCGTTCATTATAACAATGGTTGGTTCACCCTCCAAATACTTAGCCGCATATCTCCATCTTATAGTAATAAGCTCCATTAGATAGCCCAAAATTGCCCAGGTTAAAAGTCCCACCCAGTGGGGCCATGCCCTACTAGCTAGATCTGTAGTCAAAGTAGCTGCAATAGAGCCTATAGAGATTCCTAGAACATAGTCGAAAAAAGTGAGCTGGCTAATTTGTTCCTTTCCTATGATTCTGGTAAAGATAAGCAAGGAGAAAAAACCTATAATAGATCTAACAAATACAACCAGGCCTTCATTCAAAGATACCGCCTCCAATAGCTATAGTCTTCTAAACTATAGTCTTTATCAAAGTTCAAGCTTTATTCAAGGAGCAAGCTTAAAACATAATTGCCGTTTTGATACATTTCTGATACATTTGTATTGGATAATAGTATCAAAAGGATATCGGATGGTATTAGAAGCTGTCTTTATTGTGGAGGGAATTGCTATGATAAAAGTACTGGTGGTAGAAGATGAGATCGCTATTGCTGAACTTATACAGTTGAGTCTCATGGATAAAGGTTATGATTGTGTCTGTGTACATGATGGGAAAAAGGCAGCGGATATGATAGAGCTAAATAATTATGATCTTATTTTATTGGATATAATGCTACCTAAAATAGATGGGTATGAGTTACTGGAATACATCCGGCCAATGAATATACCGGTTATCTTTATAACAGCCAAGGGAGACCTTAATGATAGAGTAAAAGGATTAAAACTCGGTGCAGATGACTATATCACCAAGCCTTTTGAAATAGTTGAATTATTAGCAAGAGTAGAAGCTGTTCTACGCCGTTATAATAAAATGAATAGGATTGTTCGAATTGAGGATGTTGAAGTTAATATAGAATCTAGAGTGGTAACAAAGAACAGCTCCATTATTGATCTTACTCCCAAAGAATTTGAATTATTGGTACTCTTGGTGGAAAACCCAAACATTGCTCTCTTTAGGGAGACTATTTTTGAAAAGATATGGGAATCCACTTTTATGGGAGAAACCCGTACCCTTGACCTACATATACAGAGATTGCGGAAGAAGTTAAACTGGGAAGACAAGATAAAAACCGTATATAAGATTGGATACAGACTGGAAGTGTAGACTATGAAATTTTCAGCTAAAGTTTTTATGTGCACAATAATAATTATTGCTGTATCCTTCTCCATTGGAGCATATCTGCTCATATCTGGCAACTTTAATTCAGCTTTGGAAAGAGAAATAAGGAGAGGGCTAGAAGAGTATCAACTATTAAGGTTTGCTTATGAATCCGGAGTTCTCAGCAGGGAACTACAAGGTGATCTTTTAACAGAGCAAATGCTTAAAGATGTAGCTAGGCAGGTGGCTAGTGATGTTGGCTCTATCCAAGAGATGGTTAGGATATATGGGGACAGCTTAGAAGGGATATATTCAACTTTAGATTTTCAACAAAGAGATTTATCCTTAATTCAATCTCTACCTCAGGGTAGTAGAAAATACATTATAGAAAAGATTGATGACAGGGTTTATATGACAGTTGCAGGGCACATTGATTTGGACATAGCTTCCGTATTTTTGTGTAGTTCTCGTGATATAAGCGAGGTTTTTGGAGAAAGGGATAGACAGATAGACAGCTTTGTCTTTCTTGGATCTTTGATTATGGGAATTAGCTCTATAATAATGCTTATAATATCCATACTATTGACCCGCCCAATAAAAAAACTAAAGGCGACTAGCATAGAAATAGCAAGTGGTCATTTTAGCCGCCGTGTATTCATAGGCTCCGGAGATGAAATTGGAGAACTAGCAGCAAGCTTTAATAAAATGGCTGATTCCATCGAAGAAAAGGTAATTGAACTGGAGAAGGTTGCTCGACAAAAGGAGGAGTTTATGGCCAGCTTTTCCCATGAAATAAAAACTCCCTTAACATCAATAATTGGCTATGCTGATATGTTAAGGTCTAAGGAGTTGAGTGGGGATATTACTTTTAAAGCAGCCTCCCATATATTCAAGGAAGGAAAGCGTCTAGAAGCCCTTTCTTCTAAGATTATGGAATTATTACTGCTTGAGAGACAAGCATTTAAGATGGAAAAAATGAGTACCAAAGCCTTGATGGAAGAAATAGAGGAGATTATAAATCCACTCCTTTATGAAAGCAGTATTGGCTTGAAAGTGTCAGTTGATAAGCAATTTATACTTGTTGAACCTGATCTTATAAAAACCCTGCTAATTAACTTAATTGATAATGCTAGAAAAGCCTCAAATCCTGGTCAAGCCATTGAAATTATGGGGCAAAGATTAGGACAGAACAAGTACCTTTTCTCCATTAAGGACTATGGGAAGGGAATTCCAGAGGATGAATTAGATAAGATTACGCAGGCATTTTACATGGTTGATAAATCAAGGGCTAGAATCCAACAGGGTGCCGGTCTAGGTTTGGCATTATCTAGCAGGATTGCAGAGATCCATGGGACAAATCTAAGCTTCCAAAGTCAAATTGGAAAGGGTACAAAGGTAACTTTAGAATTTAAGTTAGCAGATAAAGCGAGGGTAGATATGGATGAATAACAGGGTACTAATCTATGTAGCTGCTATGCTAGCTGTTGCGCTTATTGTAGGATTGAGCATTATATTGCCCAAAGAATTGTTATACCGGCAGGAAAACAATATACTAGGAAAGATAGTGTCAATTGAAGAAAACCCTACATCTAGCACTAGAGAACAAAGAACAGATGAAGAGACAGATAGCATTGAGGAATTGCACCGAAAAATAAGCCTATTAACGGGCGGATATGTAGAGGAAGGCATGCCCAGGGAAGAGCTAAATGAAAACATAATGACTATGAGACAGGCAGTTTTAAGTGGAGAAAGACAATTAGCACGACTAGTAGCCTTAGGGGCATTACCTGATGAGGTGCTGGATTATGCAAACTATAACTTAATTGCATATCCTGTTGTAAGGCAAAACTTTCAAAACAGGTTAACATATTCCTTTTGGACCATTCATTATATACCAAGCCATGCCAGGGGAGATTTAAGGGGAGAATTCTCTCTTATAGTTGATGGGAAAAATGGAAAAATCTATTCAGTTCAATGGCCATCTAGTAAGGAAGAACAAAGGATTAATACAATGGCCATGGGAAAGGCCTTTGCAGAATATCTCAACATTGAAGTAAGCTCTGAAACAGTCGAGAGAGATGATCGCTATTGTGTACTTTTTTCTGCAGACGGTAGGTTTGTTATTGTAGTAGAGCTATGGGAGTTTTATGGATCTATCTCTATTGAGTCTTTGTATGACCCAATAGTGCCAATAGGAGGAGCCCATAGATGATGTAGAAATTATACAAAAATATTACAGAATAGATAAGAAGTAAATACAAGTTAGATACATAAACCTTTTACAATAATAGAAAGTAAAGGGTTTGTTTTTATCTATATGAAATAAAACCTAGAAATATTATGAAAAGGGAAAAAACATAATATGCTTGACTTTTGTAAAGGAGCCCGGATAACTTGGAGAAACTATGGTGTGAAATAGATCTTAAATCAATGGAAGATAACCTAGAACTGATTAGGAAGAATACTAGCAAAAGAGTTTTAGCCGTGGTTAAATGTAATGCTTATGGTTTAGGCATTGAAGAGATTACTTCTTTTTTAGATAAAAAGGTAGACGGATTTGTTGTGAGTGATTTAGACGAAGCAGAAAAAGTCTGTTCCAGTAAACCTGTATTAATTTTACTCCCCAAAATAGACTATGAGGATTTACATCGTATAAAGGACAATTTCATTTTGACTATAGACAATATAGAAATGCTAAAAAAGCTAAAAAATCGTCCCTATACTGTCCATATTTTTGTAGATAGTGGTATGCATAGATTTGGGATAAGGGCACAAGAGTTAGATGAGATGATTCGAAAGATCAAAGGGGATTATACCAATATAACTATAGATGGGATATATACCCATCTAAACCACCCGCGAGATAGTAAATATACTCGTAAACAAATCCAAACCTTTAGACAGTGTGTAGAAAAACATGTAAACCAAATACCCTGCATTCATCTACTCAATTCCAGAGGCTATTTAAAGTATAAGGATGTTGACTTCGACAACCATATACGGATTGGAAACTTACTATATGGATATTGTGGTACTAGACATGGTTTTAAAAAGGTATTCTCTTATAAGGCTAGATTAGTATCTAGAACAAAGGTTGGGAAAAATAAATATGTAGGATATGGGAACCGCTATAAAACCAAAAAGGAAACTTATGTTGGTGTAGTTGGCGTAGGTTATATACATGGCTTTAACAGTACTAGAAATGTAAAATCAGGCTTGCTTCATAACTTAGTTCGCTATATACATCAGGCCATAAAAAGAGAAGCTCTAATATACTTAGACGGGAAACCTGTAGATATGCTGGGAGGAAGCAGTATGAACTTTACTCAGATTGACCTGGATGGATTAGAGGTAGACCAAGATTCAATTTTTGATATTAAGCTGTCTTCCATTTTGGCAGATGGGATGATTCCTAAAGAATATAAATACTAAGTTTAAAAGCTATTGATGACTTTGCTGGTTAAATCCATATTCTTATCTATGTTGACCCCTCACTCCATTCTTCTTTCAAGCCTCCAACTTTCTATTTAGGACTTACTATGGAAATAGATAAGGAGTATGTTGTATAATATAAAGCAAGAAAGAAGATTTTACTAATGAAGACATCTTATCAATATTGGAGGGGGATATTAAATGGTAATAACAAAAAGAAATTTTGGAAAAATGGAAGATGGTAGAGATGTAGACATCTTTAAGCTCACAAACGCAAAGGGATTAGAAGTGGAGATAATAAATTATGGAGCTATAGTAGTTTCCATTTCTGTACCAGACAGCAAAGGAGAATTTAAAGATGTTGCCCTAGGTTTTGATGACCTGGATAGCTATTTGCATAGAAATATGTTTTTTGGAGCAGTGGTGGGTAGGCATGCAAATAGAATAGGAGACGGGGTATTTGAATTAAATGAAGTTAAATACCAACTAGCAAAGAATGATGGGCCAAACCATCTACATGGCGGGACTGTGGGATTTGATAAGGTACTTTGGGATGGAGAAATAATCAAAAAAGAAGGCAGAGACTGTCTACAACTATCCTATCTTAGCAAAGACGGTGAGGAAAACTATCCGGGTAACTTAGAGGTAAAAGTTCTATATTCCCTATCAGAGGAAAATGAACTTATAATAGAATATAATGCTGTATCAGATAAAGACACCGTTGTCAACCTCAGCAACCATTCGTATTTTAATCTATTAGGCCATGATGCAGGAGATATTAACTGCCATGAGCTTAAACTCTATGCTGACAGCTTTACTGCGGTTGATGAAAATTGCTTAACTACTGGTGAAATCTTGGATGTGAAAGGAACACCCTTTGATTTCACTGTGTTAACCCCTATTGGACCTGGCCTTGATAGCCAGCACGAGCAAATACTTAATGGTGGTGGCTATGATCATAATTGGGTATTGAATAACCAAGAAGGAAAACTAGAAAAGGCGGCTGAACTTTATGAGCCAACTAGTGGTAGATTTATGGAGGTATATACTACAAAGCCGGGAATTCAGTTCTATTCAGGTAATTTTCTAGACGGTTTGGAGAATTGCAAAGATGGAGCTGTTTATAACAAGAGGAGCGGTTTATGTCTTGAGACCCAATTCTTCCCCAATGCAATGGAGCATAAACACTTTCCTTCTCCCATATTAAAGGCAGGAGAGGAATACAATCACACAACCATTTACAAGTTTTCCGTAAAGAAATAATAAGTATGGGAGCCTAGTTGGACTATAGTTTCATCTGGGCTCTTTATACATTTTTTGATTCCATAAAGCGGGAGAGGGTATTATGAAAAAATTTGACGGGAAAGTATGTGTAGTTACAGGGGGCGCTCTGGGGATTGGCAGATGTCTTACCAGGGAGTTTGCTAGAAAAGGAGCCCAAGTTGTTTTTATAGATATAAATAAAAATGCAGGTGAGGAAAACCTTTCATATATAAAAGAGAATGGTGGTAAAGCCATATTCTATCACGGTGATATAGGTGAGGAAGAAGTACTTAATAGCTTTGCTCAAACAGTAGTTCAAACATATGGTAAGATTGATTATCTAATAAACAATGCTTGTATTAGCAAGAATGGAATTCTCTCGGGTTGTAGCTATGATGACTTTAACTATGTCTTGAGAGTTGGAGTTTCTGCACCTTATATGTTATCACAATTATTTATGCCATACTTTAGTCAAGGAGGTTCTATAATAAATATAGCATCTACCAGGGCATTAATGTCACAATCGGATACTGAGAGCTATTCCGCTGCAAAGGGAGGTATAATGGCTTTGACCCATGCACTAGCAGTTAGTCTCAAAGGCAAGGTTAGAGTAAATGCTATATCACCAGGTTGGATAGATACAGGCTACTATCATGATGAAAACTATATTCCAAATTACAGCAGTGGGGATATCAAACAGCATCTTGTGGATAGGGTAGGTGAGCCTATGGATATTGCCAGAGCAGTCATGTTTCTTTGCCATGAGGAAAATGACTTTATTACTGGAGAGAATATAAACGTAGATGGAGGCATGACCAAACTTATGATATATAGCGGTGATGAAGGGTGGGAATATAAAGGGAAGTAATTAATACTGATCAGTCGGATTTAAAACAACTCTCTATAGAGCCCCAGGACTTACCTGAGCTGGTTAACAGCTCCAGAGGAAGTAGCATGTCGGACAATCCAGTTCATTTGACGGACAGGGACATTATAGGTCTGTTAAATGAATTGATATAAAGATAACCGATCAAGAGAATATCCAAGAACATAGCCTTCAGGTGGCTATGATAGCTCATGTTTTAGCTTTGATTAGTAACAAATTTTATGGTCGTGAGGTTGACGTCCATAAGGTTGTAACCCTAGATGTTTTTCATGAGGCTTCTGAAGTAATTACAGGAGACATGGCTACCTCAATAAAGTACTTTAATCCTGAAATAAAAAAGGCTTACAAGGATATAGAAAAGGTAGCTAATGAAAGGTTACTTAGGATGCTTCCAAAAGAAATCCAGGAGGACTATGTGAATCTCTTGAAGGAAGAGAAGAGGGATATAAGAGCTTATGCCTATGTAAAAGCAGCAGATAAGATTAGTGCTTATTTAAAATGTCTTGAGGAGTTAAAGGCGGGCAATCAGGAGTTTAAAATGGCTAAAAGAGCAATAAAGGCTCAAGTTGATGAGATAGACATGCCGGAAGTAGCCTATTTTATGGAGAATTTTGCACACAGTTTTAGTCTGACTTTGGATGAGTTAAATTAAACCCTTTTTCTACGGGCTTACATCTGAGCGAACCAATGGCTATGTACAAAAAATAATAATTACCATGTTTATTTTTTAGTTTTTCGACAATAATATTTCTTACAAGGGTTCATTATGGTCTAATCATTTCGTAACGAATACCATAGTTAAAAGCAGATGAAGCTTCTTTTAAGGAAAATATCTGCTTGTTCCAAGATCATAATAGCCCTTTTCTGAAGGATCTCCATATGGAGATCCTTCTTGGATGCCCGCTAACCATGGTTGGTAAAGCACAGTTTGCCGGCTACTAAACACCTATAAAACATGATAATCAAGAATTTAGAAAAAAAGAAAATCATGTTTGACTCGGTGAGAAAAGCATGCTATAATATGTTTTGTTCCTTGGTGGCTTAGCTCAGCTGGTTAGAGTACCACGTTGACATCGTGGGGGTCACTGGTTCGACTCCAGTAGCCACCACCAGTTCTAAAACATCGGAAGTGATTCCGATGTTTTTCTTAATATCTGCAATTTATTCTTTTAATATATATTATTTTATTGATATGTTATAATCTAAGAGAGAATATCTTTTCAAATGGAGGTAGGGACAATGTATAGCCAGCAAGACTTACAGAGTATTAATAAGCAACTAAAGAAAGTAGTAATCGGATTGATAGCTATCTTTTTATTTTTTCTGATCATTTCTATCTTTATTAAAAATTCGGTAAACAACATTACCGGAATGATTGTTATGATTCTTGGGGTTTGTCTCAATATTTTTCTTTGGTCTATGTATGCCTCTCCGATTTTTGCGTACTATAAGTTTGTAAAAGACATAGTGACAGGGCGTACTAGGGAAATTCAAGGATTAGTAAAGAATATTAGCACACAGCCCTTGTATAAGGACAATAAACTCTTTTATTATGAAGTTATCATAGAAGAAAATGGAGTGGAGCGGATGCTCTTATTAGACGACCAGAAGGAATGGCCTAAAATTAACAAAAATGAATTGTATAATTTCCAAATTCATGACAACTTTATTACAGCTATAAAAATATAGTAAAGCAGTGCTAGTGCTGGATCTACCCATATCATCAATGAAGGACAGCTTTTTATGTTTCTTTTCCTACTGGCTGGGTAATATATGTATTAAAGGATAAAAGCCAGGGGTGATGATATTGAAGTATAGAAGATTGGGTAGGTATGGTGTAAAGGTAAGTGAAATTGCATTAGGTAGTTGGCTGACATATGGTGGATCTTATGGCAAGGAAAGAGCTCAGGCTTGTGTTCGGAAGGCATATGATCTTGGCATCAATTATTTTGATACAGCTGATGTTTACGGAGCTGGCCAGACTTATCCTGGAGCATCCGAGGAACTATTAGGGGAGATATTGCAAGGCTTCCCTAGAAGTTCATATGTTTTGGCCACTAAGGCATTTTGGCCAGTAGGTGATGGACCTAATGATAGAGGTTTGTCCCGCAAGCATATCGTGGAGCAATGTAATGCCAGCCTAAAACGTCTCAAAACTGACTATGTAGATATTTTCTATTGCCATAGATACGATCCAGAGACACCCCTTGATGAGACTCTTAGGGCTATAGAGGATTTAATTAGACAAGGGAAGGTATTGTACACAGGAATTAGTGAATGGAGTGCTACACAGATAGCAGAAGGTATTCACGTAAGCAAATATTTAAATCTTAATCCAATAGCTGTAAATCAGCCGATTTATAATATGCTTGATAGGTATATCGAAGATGAGATTATGCCCCTATGTGGCAAAGAGGGTATAGGATTAGCAGTGTTTAGCCCCCTTGCTCAGGGTATACTAACTGGTAAGTACAAAAAAGGAAGAGAGATACCCAAAGATAGTAGAGCTGCTGATGATAGTGCAGCTAAAAGTATAACAAAATATCTCAACGATGATATTTTAACTAAAGTTGAGAAATTGGGGGAGATAGCAGCTAATCAAGGAATGACTTTGCCCCAATTAGCCTTAGCTTGGATATTGACTCATCCAGAAATAAGTAGTGTTATAATTGGTGCTTCTAAACCGGAGCAGATAGAGGAGAATGTTAAGGCAGCAGGCAAGACATTAGACGAGTCAACCATGAAAGAAATTGAGGAAATACTAGGGTAGATGGTCTAATAAGTAAAAAGATTATTTAGTAAGTAATCGGTCTTTGATCAACCAGA
>JAAYTG010000121.1 GCA_012518075.1 Clostridiales bacterium
CCTCCTGATACAATACGGGGTATAAAGTATTGCAATACTTATCCCTAATTAATAAATATCAGATGGAGGTACCTCAAATGAATTATACACAAAATGAGAAGATAATGTCAATAACAGAAAGAACTTTAGTAGTAGGAGTAGATATAGCAAAATCTATCCATTATGCCAGAGCCTTTGATTATCGGGGCATTGAGCTAGCAAAAGTTTTTCGTTTTGAGAACACAAGAGAAGGCTTAGAATTATTTAAGGAATGGATATCTATCTTGGAAAAGGAAAATAGCAAGAGTAGCAGTATTGTTGGAATGGAGCCTACAGGGCATTATTGGTTTAACTTAGGGCATTTTCTGAAGGAGGAAGGGATACGATTAGTTCTTGTAAACCCATTTCATGTGAAGAGAAGTAAGGAATTAGATGATAATTCTCCTACCAAGAATGACCGAAAGGACCCTAAAACAATAGCAAAGCTAGTAATTGATGGCAGGTATTCAATACCATATATTCCAGAGGGTATCTATAGGGATTTAAGAATAGTTATGGACATGAGGGATTCCATAAGCAAGTCTCTCACCCGTATTAAGAATAGGGTAATACAGTGGCTTGATAAGTACTTTCCAGAGTTTTTTGATGTATTCGCTGACTGGGAGGGAAAGGCTGCCCTAATAACCTTAAGGGAATTTCCGATCCCAGAAAAGATCATTGCAGCTGGCATAGACGATATTGTAGTTACATGGAGAAAAGGAGTAAAACGGGCAGTAGGGTCTAAAAGAGCAGCAAGATTAGTGGAAGCAGCTAAAGGGTCCATAGGGGTTAAAGAAGGGCTTAGAATGGCCCAAAAAGAGCTTAGAGCTATTATGCAACAATATGACCTATATATGGAGCAGTTGAGTGAAGTAGAATTAGATATGGAAGAATTGGCTCTTCAGGTACCGGGAGTCAGTGAAATGCTAACTATAAAAGGCGTAGGTATCCTTACAGCTGCAGCATTTATGGCCGAAGTCGGAGATATAAGTAGGTTCTCACATCCTAGCCAAATACAAAAGTTAGCAGGCCTAAACTTAGTTGAAGATAGCTCGGGCAAGCATAAAGGGCAAACTACTATTAGCAAACGGGGTCGCTCTAGACTTCGAAGTACTATGTTTAAGGTAATGATGCCCCTTGTAGCCAAGAATGATGAGTTTAAGGCACTCCATGAGCATTACACGACCCGGCGGGAAAATCCGCTAAAGAAAAAGCAGTCATTAATTCTGCTATGTTGCAAGTTAATAAGAATATTTTATGCCCTTATCACTAAGGAAGTAGCTTATAGTCCAGAGAAGTTATTAAAGAATATTAGTTATCTACAGTTACAGGATGCTGCCTGATAGTATCTTTATAATAGTTTTCCATAGAATCCTATCAGACAGGCTAACAAAACAGGAGCATATCCACAGGCCTGGCTACCACTGGTTCTCCGGTGAGCAAATCATGTGGAAAACAGTCTAGAGATCTTATTATTTTCAGAACCTTGATAGAAGAAGCTAGGATTAGTCAGTGGAAAATCACCTCCATTAGGGCAATGACCCGGTATGAAAGCATATACTGACATCCGCCTCTTGGATAAACTGAACGAAGGAATTTGGGACATTTGATCCTGCGAGACATGGAAGGGTAAGTTACCAGAGTAAATAGCGGACATCCAATGGCAACCATATTTTAGGCGAATTATCATATACCTTATTTAGGTTGCATCATTGCCCCCATATTCTTCAAGTATTACAAGGTATATCCATAAGGCTTCTTTTAAACAAAGTGAAACC
>JAAYTG010000122.1 GCA_012518075.1 Clostridiales bacterium
ATGGAAGATGATCAACTTTTTCTCCATTTAAATACTTATGCATTCTCTCAGCACTTGACATCTTCACTTCATAATTTTTCATTTCTGACTTTAGCTCTAAGTAATCCAACTTAACTCCCCCTCTTTCCGGTTAAATTTAACTGCTCTTAGCTTTATTTCATTAACTAAAATTATAAATTATTAGATTCATATGCTTCCCATTTTTCTTTATAAAAATCATCTTCTGGATTTTCATCAAGTAATGATTTTAATGCCCTTCCATATATATCATTGTTAATATGGTCATCTATATTTACACCTGTATCTGATATATAGTCGAACTTATGCATCATATCCCACATAGTTTTAACACTATGTCTATATGGATCTGTATCATATTTCATATGCTCACTATAAACAAAGCTTTCAACTGTAGGTTTATCTAGGTCAAGTTTATTAACAATCAACTCTACAGCTTTTTCTGCTTGTCCATTTTTCATATCTCTTTCTGCCTTGATATAAGCTCTCAACAGTTTTTCAGCCAATTCTTCATTATTAGCAAGCCAATCAGTATTAGCTACCATTTTACAACATGAATGATCTGGCCATATTTCATCTGGCCACATAACTATATTAAGACCAGCTTCTTTTAGCTGAAGTTCAAAACCTGTTGATACAGCTCCAAAATCAGCTTGTCCATTTCTTACTGCTTCAATTACATCAGTATTTTTCTTCATTTGTAAAAACTCAACATCTTCATTAAGGTCGAAACCCGCATTATATAGTATTCCTCTCAATACATTGTCTGGAGTTCCTCCTCTCATGATAGCAATTGTCTTGCCTTTGAAATCTTGAACATCATTGTACTCAGTTTCTGGAAGTGCAAATACAGGAGTTGCTCCAATTACCATGTATCCACCAAATATGGTAAAATCCTGTCCATTAGCAATTTGCATTAATGGTCCACCTGTGCCATATGTAGAAATAATATCTACTTGGCCTGCACTTAGAGCTGAAAAAGCATCACTACCGTTATTAATATACACTACCTCAACTTCTATACCTTCTTCTTCTAAATAACCATTCTCTTCAGCAAGATATTGGAATACTTGCCCAGATGTAGCTTGTGCAGCTATTGTTACTTTATTATTTCCTTGTGAAGTTTCTGAACCTGTATTTTCAGTTTTACCATCATCAGAGCTACATGCTGTTAAAAATGCTAAGGTTAGTATCAGCAAAGTTGTAGTTAGAATTTTAATTGCATTTTTTTTCATATCTATAACCTCCTAATTATTTATTGTCCAGTGTAATAACCTAGTTTTTATTGAATCAAAAATATACATAATTATAACCAAAACAAGTGATAAAAATAAGAACCCAACCCAAACTAACTCATATTTTGCAAAATCAGAATAATACTGTATGAAATATCCTAATCCTGAAGTTGCACCAAACATCTCTGCAGAGGTTAGCAGGATAAATGAGAATTTTAAAGCTATTGCGGTTCCACTTAAAATTGTTGGTGATGCTGCTGGAAGTATAACTCTTACTATTCTTTCTAAACCAGATATCTCAAGAGTGTTAGCAACATTTAAATATTTTTTGTCTATGGTGGTTACTCCACTTATTGTTGTTCCTAGTATTATCCAAAAGCTACCTATAAAAATAATAAATCTTGAGGCAGA
>JAAYTG010000123.1 GCA_012518075.1 Clostridiales bacterium
ATGTCCATGGGATGGTTTTTATAGCATGTGTGGGGGCCAAGTATAATCAAGCCCTTGTAGATATTTTTGGGGTCAGCATAAAAGGCAGTAAAGTATATTTTTTTGGGTGTAGCTATGGTTACCCTATTATTTATGCAAATACTAAGAAGGATAAAGTTCCAAAATGCCATTTTCATCCCCTTGGTTGGTATTATGCTTGGTAATATAATCGATTCCATAACTACTTTTTTCGCATACAAGCTTAATATAATCCAAAGTATTTCAGCCTGGTTGCAAGGGGATTTTTCTATGATTATTAAGGGTAGGTATGAACTTTTGTACATCAGTATCCCCCTATTAGTAGTAGCCTTTTTCTATGCTAATAAGTTTACTATTGCAGGTATGGGTGAGGATTTTGCAACCAATTTAGGACTCAACTATAATAGGGTTGTTAATGTAGGGGTTGGGATAGTTGCCCTAGTATCTTCCTTGGTAATAATCACTGTGGGCAGGATTCCCTTTCTAGGACTCATAGTACCCAATACTATCACCATATTCCAAGGGGATAATATGAGAAATAACATAATCAATACTGCCCTATCTGGAGCAATCTTTCTCCTAATCTGCGATATCCTGGGGAGAATAATTATTTATCCTTACGAAATCCCTATTAGCCTTACCGTTGGAGTAATAGGCAGTGTCATCTTTCTTTATTTGTTGGTTAGGGGGAATCGATAATGGTCAGAAAAAAGTCCATCTACTTTCTTGCAGTTTCAGCTATGGCCCTTATATTGCTTTTTGTTTTCTGGGGTCTTAGTGGTAGCAATTGGGGGTATTTTCTATCCCTTAGAGTTCCAAAGGTCCTAGCATTAGTTGTTACAGGAGTGGCTATAGCATTTTCTACACTCCTCTTTCAAACTCTAACTAATAACCGAATACTAACGCCAAGCTTGTTAGGATTGGATTCCTTATATATCTTAATCCAAACCTTGGTAGTGTTTATCCTTGGCTCAACCAGCCTGGTATTGGTGAATAATAAAATAAACTTCTTCATATCGGTAGGCTTAATGCTTATATTTTCCACCCTCCTCTTTAAAGGCCTGTTTAAAAGAGAAACCAGCAATATTATGTTCTTTCTCTTGTTTGGACTAATCCTTGGGACTTTTTTTCAAAGCTTAACTACCTTTATGCAGATGATGATGGATCCTAATGAGTTTTTGCATGTTCAGGATAGGATGTTTGCAAGCTTTAACCATGTAAACACTGAGATTTTACTTATTGCTATTATAGTAATTTCGGCCCTTATTCTCTATTCCATAAAATACTTTAAACTATGGGATGTTTTGTCCTTAGGAAGGGAACATGCCATAAATCTAGGGGTCGATTACCATAAAACCATAAGAAATATGGTGCTTATTGTATCTATATTGGTTTCGGTGTCCACTGCCTTAGTTGGTCCTATAACCTTTCTAGGATTATTGGTTGTAAATCTGGCTAGGGAGTTTTTAAAGACTTTTGAGCATAAGTATATCTTTATTGGATCAGCCTTAATCAGCATAGTCGCACTAGTGGGTGGCCAGTTGCTAATTGAAAGGATATTAAATTTTGGCACCCCCATTAGTGTAGTCATAAATCTTATCGGAGGAATTTACTTTTTATATCTATTATTAAAGGAGAATGTAGCATGATAGAGATTCGAAATGTTGTCAAAAAATATGGGAACAAAACAGTTCTAGACAATGTATCTACTGTAATTAACAGGGGGGAGATTACCTCCTTTATCGGTCCGAATGGGGCTGGTAAAAGTACCCTATTATCAATAGTGAGTCGCCTAATACCCAAAAACAGTGGAGAAATAATCATTGATGGAACGCTTTTAGAAAACTGGGATAAGAACCAGTTAGCCAGAAAGGTTTCAACCCTAAGACAATCCAATCATTTAAATATCAAGCTCAGAGTTAGAGAACTGGTCAGCTTTGGTCGTTTCCCATATAGCAATGGACATCTAACAAAAGAGGATGAAATGTATATAGACGAGGCCTTGGATTATTTGAAGCTGAGAGATATTCAAGATATGTATCTGGATCAATTAAGTGGCGGCCAGAGACAGAGAGCCTTTATAGCTATGGTTATGGCCCAAAACACTGACTATATTTTGCTAGATGAACCCCTTAATAACTTGGATATAAAACACTCCGTGGAAATTATGAAGATACTAAGAAAACTAGTAGATGATTTAGGTAAAACCATAGCTATCGTTATTCACGATATCAATTTTGCATCCTGTTATTCTGACCATATCGTAGCTCTCAAGGATGGGAAAATAGTAGATGAAGGGGGCATTAGCAGGATAATCCATAAGAATTTGCTAGGCGAAATATATGATATGGAATTTAGTATTGCTGACGTCAATAACATGAAGCTTTGTGTTTATTTCTAAATAATAATTACTTAAAGAGGTGCAAAATGAAGAAGATATTAAGATTTGTACTAGCCTTATCATTAATTTTTTCCATGATTGGGCTTGCTGCTTGTAGCTCTGTCCCAGGAGCGGCATCAGAGGGGCCAAAATCAGAGAACGTAAATGTAGAAACAGATACTAGCATTACTATAGAGCATGAACTAGATCAAATAAGCATAAAGAAAAACCCAGAAAGGGTTGTGGTCTTTGATTTCGGAGTATTGGACATATTGGACTATATTGAGAAAGATATTGTTGGTTTGCCAAAGCAATCCCTTCCTCCCTTCCTAGACAAATATAATGATGGCCTGTATAGGGATGTCGGTACTCTAAAAGAGCCTAATTTTGAAACTATTTTTGAGCTAAAGCCAGATTTAATAATTATTTCAGCCAGGCAGGCCAGTCTATATGATGAATTTAAAAAGATTGCTCCCACTTTGTACTTAGATTTTAAAGGCCAGGACTACCTAAATTCCTTTAAAAGTAACGTGAGCACACTAGGGCAGATCTTTGACAAAGGAGAACTGCTGGCCCAAGAGGTTGAAAGCATAGAGAAAGATATCAATGCTGTACAGGAACTGGCTTCATCAAGGGCAGTCACAGCACTATTTGTAATGGCAAATGATGGCAGCCTAAGCGTCTACGGAGCTGATTCTAGATTTGGTATTATCCATAATGAGTTTGGACTAGCCCAAGCTGATGAAAATATAGATACCAGTACCCATGGGCAGAAGGTTACCTTTGAATACATTGTGGAAAAAGATCCCGACCATCTTTTTGTAGTTGATAGGGCAGCTGTTGTGGGGGGTGAGACCTCTGCCCAGCAAGTGATGGATAATGATTTCATAAAATCCACCAAGGCCTACAAAAATCAAAACATAACCTATTTAGATCCCTTTGTATGGTACGTGACATCTGGTGGAATCACGGGAATAAAGACAATGATCAGGGAAGTAGAATCAGCAATAAGCAACTAGTGTAACCCTTGTCTACATTTGTTAGGCAAGGGTTATTATTAATATGATCCAGCTCTTAAACTTTGATTTAACTATGAGCTTTACAAAGTCAAAGGTGGCTTAACTTTATTTAAATCCATGTTAAATTCTAGCTACAACTCTTACCATAGACGCCTCAGCCCTTATTCTTAGTTGTCATAAAAACCCTTTAATTCTACAAATCCTGGTCTGATCTTCAATATACTCGATATCAGAATCCAATGAATTCCCGATAAATTAAATCTATAATAAGTCTACTAATAAATTTATTTGTACGCTACAACATATATATGTATAATTAGAAGTGTAAGACTTGATATTCTTTTGGAGGATAAGATATTGTATAACACTACAATACTGGTTGACGCTGATGCCTGCCCTGTTAAGAATATAATTATTAAAGTTGCCAAAGAATTTAATCTGAAGGTAATAATGTTCACGGACACCAGTCATGTCATAGAGGATGGGTATGCCCAGGTAGTTTTGGTATCCCAAGGTGAAGATGCAGTAGATATTGCCCTTATCAACCATGCCCAAGGAGGGGACATTGTTGTTACTCAGGATTACGGGGTAGCTGCTATGGCTTTGGGCAAACAAGCCTATGCACTCAACCAAAATGGTCTAATCTATGATGATACTAATATTGATAGGTTGCTAATGGACAGATATCTTTCTCAGAAAATACGGAGGGCCGGCGGGAGAACCCATAACCACAAAAAGCGTAGCACGAAAGACGATATAGGCTTCGAAAGGTCTTTTAGAAACCTGTGTCAAACTGTTCTAGGTGTCTAAGATTTATATTGGACAATTGTTAATTGCATTGAAAGCCAGTCCTATATATCAGTTGAATATTAGGTGTTTTAAATAATGATGGAGGGAGATTTTTTGTTATGAAAACTAAGCATATTATATGGATAGTAATAGGAGTAATCGCTTTGATCCTTATATCCAGTTTCGTAGGAGGATATAATAGGCTGATCAGCTATAGCGAAGATTTAAATAACAAGCTAAGCGAGATTGATAATCAGCTACAAAGAAGAAATGATCTAATTCCTAATCTAGTGGAAACCGTAAAGGGTTATGCCTCCCATGAACAAGAGGTAATAGGCAGTGTAACAGATGCTAGAGCAAAACTAGCGGGAGCATCCAGCCCCGAGGAGGTTATAGAAGGGGATGCTGAGTTAAGCAGTGCCCTATCCCGCCTTTTAGTGGTTGTAGAAAACTATCCTGAACTAAAGGCTGACGCAAACTTTAGACAGTTAACGGATAACCTGGAAGGTACTGAGAACAGGATTGCAGTTGCTAGACGAGATTACAATCAATCGGCCACCCGCTACAACACAACTATTAGACGATTTCCCACTAATATTATGGCCAATCTTTTCGGCTTTGAAAAAATAGAATACTTCAAGGCCCAGGAAGGTGCAGAGCAAGTGCCTGAGGTGAATTTTGGTGATTGAAATAAGGAGTAATAGTTAATGAAGAAATTTTTTTCCTTTATATTAGCTTCTTTTATACTATTTATGCCCTTAGGTATCCAGGCTCAGCAGGAAAGCATACCTAACCCCACCTCAGACTTTTATATTAATGATTTTTCTGGAGTCTTGGACAGCCAAACTAAAGAGTATATAATGGAGCAGAGTGTCCGGCTCAACAATATATCAGGGGCTCAAATCGTAGTTGTTACCGTCGATAGCACCGGAGATACACCCCTAGAAGAATACGCCTTGAATATTTTAAGAAATTGGGGTATTGGAAGTGAAGATAAAAATAACGGACTTCTCATTCTTCTGGCAGTAGAGGACAGAAAATCCCGTATTGAGGTGGGGTATGGCCTGGAAGGAGCCCTGCCAGACAGCAAAACCGGATGGATACAGGATGATTATATGGTCCCCCATTTTTCTACCGGTGATTATTCTACAGGCATACTGGAGGGCTATAAGGCTATCCTAGTTGAAGTTTATAATGAATACAATTTAGAGAGCCATGACTTAGAGCAGCTAACCCCCATTAGTCCAAGAGCTGATCAAGAGAAACAAGAAGCTGAAGCCTCTAAGGATGGAGGACGAGTACTCCTCTTTATAATTGTTTTTCTATTATTCGATAGGTTCTTTTTAGGAGGCAGGCTATTGCGACTTCTCCTTTTCCTCTTGTCTACAGGCCGACGAGGTGGCCCCAGAGGCGGAAGTGGAGGCTTTGGAGGGGAAGGCTGGTCCGGTGGCGGGGGCTTTGGAGGTGGAGGAGGCTCCGGTGGTGGAGGCGGCAGTTCCAGAAGTTGGTGAACGAATTTAATAGAAATAAACCAATCTCCCAGCAAATATATTTAGCTGGGAGTTCTAGCGAATAAAAAACATTCTGCAAAGGCAAGCTACCTTATATAACACAATATATTATATAAAGGAGACATGTCCATTGCTTAATGTTTTTTTTAGATCTCTCATTCTATACGGTGTAGTTGTATTGGTTGTAAGAGTAATGGGCAAGCGGCAGGTTGGAGAACTTCAGCCCTTTGAACTGGTCATTGCCATAATGATCGCTGAACTTGCCAGCATTCCTGCAGATGATGTAGGTATACCTTTAGTCAAAGGCCTTGTACCTATATTTGCCCTGGTTTTTGCTCAAGTAACCATTTCCTACCTCTCCTTAAAAAGTGAGCGGATTAGAGGCTTGGTTTGTGGTTCCCCAAGTATATTAATTGAAAATGGGGTAGTCCAGCAAAAAAACCTTGAGCAATTGAGAATAAACCTTAATGATCTACTGGAGCAACTACGGGGCAAAGATATAGCTAATATAGACGATGTAGAATTTGCCATTCTGGAGACCAACGGTAATCTTACGGTCTTTCCAAAAAGCGAAAAAAAAACTGCAACCCTAGAGGATCTAGGGCTGCAAGGTCAGGCTGAATCTATTCCTATAACCTTGATAATGGACGGTCATATCATGCGCAAAAATATGGAAAATTCTGGTATAGAAATAGGCTGGCTACTATCCCAAATAAAAGAAGATGGACTGGATAGAAAAGAAGTTTTTCTCGCCTATATTGACAGCCAGGGTCAACTAAAACTTATAGCTAAGCAAAAGGAGCAAGCCCAATGAGAACCTTTGTCGCCGTTATTATAGCTTTAATCATCTTTTTAGGACTAGCGTGGTGGAATACAAAATATCTTTTGAACACATCAAAAGAACTAGCCCAAGAAGCCGAAAATATACGTAAAAGCCTGGTCGATGAATCATGGGATCAGGTTAATGCTCAAGTAATGCAGTTCCGTCGTCTTTGGGGGCGACGCAAGAAGACTTGGTTGCTCCTTGTAGACCATGATGACATCGATGAGATAGATAGAATCATATTCAAAATCGATGAGATGGTCAAGCTAAAAGAAAAGGAACAAGCTCTATCGGATATTGCAGAGCTTAGGTTCCTCTTTCATGATATTGCAGATAAAGAAATACTTGATCTGGCAAATATCCTCTAGAATCAATAGCCTCGTTCTAAGACTTTTTTAACAAACTGTCCGGTATAACTATTTTTCATCTCCGCTATCTCCTCTGGACTGCCAACCCCAACCACTGTTCCTCCTTTGTCTCCCCCTTCCGGACCCAAATCGATTATATGGTCCGCTACCTTTATAATATCAAGATTATGCTCAATAATTATCACTGTGTTACCACCATCCGTTAATCTTTGCAAAACCTTAATAAGCATGCGCACATCCGCTGCATGGAGTCCCGTAGTGGGCTCATCCAAAATATATAGGGTTTTACCGGTGCTGCGACGGCTAAGCTCTGTTGCTAATTTTACCCTCTGGGCTTCACCTCCGGATAGAGTAGTTGAAGGCTGACCAAGTTTTATATATCCTAAACCTACATCCTTGAGGGTTTGAAGTTTTCTATGGATTTTAGGTATATTCTTGAAAAATTCTAAAGCATCCTCTACCGTCATATCCAGTATATCGGCAATAGTCTTGCCCTTATAGCGTACTTCCAATGTCTCCCTATTATAACGCTTACCCCTACACACCTCGCAAGGTACATAGACATCGGGTAAAAAGTGCATCTCTATCCTGATAATACCGTCACCTCGGCAGGCTTCACATCTTCCGCCTTTGACATTAAAGCTAAACCTTCCCATCTTATATCCTCGCACTTTAGCTTCATTGGTCATGGCAAAAACTTCTCTTATACCGTCGAATACTCCCGTATAGGTAGCAGGATTTGATCTAGGGGTCCTACCAATAGGTGCCTGATTTATGTCTATAACCTTATCCAAGTGCTCTATCCCCAGTATTTTATCATAATTCCCTGCCTTAATCCTTGCACGGTTCAATTCCCTTGCCAAAGCTTTATATAAGATTTCATTAACCAAGGTGCTCTTCCCCGAACCTGATACCCCGGTCACACAGGTCATCAGCCCTAATGGTATCTTTACATCAATACTCTTTAGGTTATTTTCCCTAGCCCCTTTAACCTCCAGATACTTGCCATTTGGCTCACGTCGTTTTTCCGGGATGCCTATCCTTTTCTTGCCGGATAAGTACTGGCCTGTAATGGAATCTTTGTTCTCCATAATTTCCTTGGGAGTCCCTGTAGCTACCACCTCGCCACCATGTCTTCCAGCACCGGGACCTATATCCACTATATAATCCGAAGCTAACATGGTGTCCTCATCGTGTTCTACAACAACAACAGTGTTACCAAGATCTCTTAGGTTTTTAAGGGTTTTTATAAGCTTACCGTTGTCCCGCTGGTGAAGACCAATACTAGGTTCATCAAGAATGTAGAGGACCCCAACTAGACTTGAGCCAATCTGGGTTGCCAGGCGAATCCGCTGAGCTTCTCCACCGGAAAGACTATTGGCCGATCGAGACAGGGTTAGATAATCCAAGCCCACATCCATTAAAAACCCAAGCCTGGCTTGAATCTCCTTTAAAATTTGAGCTCCTATCATCTTGTGAGTAGGTGAAAGTTCTAGCTTGTCGATAAATTCCCTGGAATCTTTAATAGACATATTAGTTGTTTCATTGATATTCTTTCCTCCTACCTTTACGGCCAATACTTCTGGCTTTAGCCTGGCACCATTACAGGAAGGACAGATCCTCTCACTCATCAAGCGTTCTATATAGTCCTTACTATAATCCGACCTGGTCTCTCGATACCTTCTCTGCAGATTGTTAACAATCCCCTCAAAGGAGCTTCTAAAGGAACCGGATCCATCATTTCTATTATAGTCAATGGTGATTTTCTCCCCCTTGGTTCCATATAGAATTATATCAATTATTTCCTTATCCAGATCCTTTACAGGGGTATTTAAGTCAAAGTTATAGTGACGACCGAGGGCAGAAAAGTACATCAAAGCAACGCTTTCTTCTTTCAGGTTACCCCAACCTGAGGCTACAATGGCACCCTCCAACAAGGACAAGTCTTTATTCGGGATAACCAAGTCAGGATCTATCTCCATCATGGAGCCTAGACCACTACAAGTTTCACAAGCACCGTAGGGATTGTTAAAAGAAAAAAATCTAGGACTTAACTCCTCTATACTTATATCGCATTCAGGACAAGCATAGTTCTGGCTAAAGAGCAGCTCCTCATCTCCAATTACATCTACAATAACCAAGCCGCCACTTAAATCTAAAACGGTTTCCATGGAGTCAGCCAGTCTCTGTTCAATACCGTCTTTTACTATCAGCCGGTCTACTACTACTTCTATGGTATGCTTTTTGTTTCTGTCCAGCTTTATCTCTTCCGAGAGCTCCATCATTTCACCATTTATGCGAACCCGGACATAACCATCTTTTCGTATTCTATCTAGGAGTCTTATGTGCTCCCCTTTTCTACCTCTGACAATAGGGGCCAATAGTTGTATACGACTTCGCTGCTCTAAATCCATAATTCTATCTACCATCTGCTCTATGGTCTGTTGTTCTATTACTCTACCGCATTTTGGGCAGTGAGGTGTTCCGATTCTAGCAAATAAAAGCCTTAAATAGTCATAAATCTCTGTTACTGTCCCAACAGTAGATCTAGGGTTATGACTGGTAGTCTTTTGGTCTATAGAAATAGCTGGGGACAATCCTTCAATATAGTCTACATCAGGCTTGTCCATCTGTCCCAAAAACTGCCTGGCATAGGCTGATAGGGACTCTACATATCTTCTCTGGCCTTCCGCATATAGGGTGTCAAAAGCTAAGGAAGATTTTCCTGAGCCACTTAGTCCCGTCAATACAACCAATTTATCTCTTGGAATTGCTATATCTATATTCTTTAAATTATTTACCCTAGCTCCTTTTACATATATATTTGGTGTCTCCATCTTCTGTCTCCTTTGTACGTCAATATACTTTATTTATCCAGTTGGTTTTTAAATTGAAATATCTCATCTCTTAGCTTTGCTGCCTTTTCAAACTCCAATGCTGCAGCCGCATTTTTCATTTCCTTTTCCATATCCTCAATAAGCCTAAGTATCTCTTTTTGAGTTTGTGGCTTGGCTACATCATACTCCGGACTATCCTCAGCAGCATAGGTAGCCTCAATAGCATCATGTATTCCCTTAACAATGGTGGTAGGAGTTATACCATGGCTTGTATTATATTCCATCTGAATATGTCTTCTCCTATTAGTCTCATCAATAGCCCTTCTCATAGAGCCGGTAATGGTATCTGCATACATTATTACCTTGCCCTGGGCGTTTCTAGCGGCTCGACCAATAGTTTGAATAAGGGAGGTCTCAGATCTTAAAAATCCTTCCTTGTCTGCATCTAAGATAGCCACCAAGGAAACCTCCGGCAAGTCCAAGCCTTCCCTTAAGAGATTTATACCAACCAGTACATCAAATACCCCCAGGCGGAGATCCCTTATGATTTCAACTCTTTCCAGGGTTTCAATATCTGAATGCAGGTATCTTACCTTTATATCCATTTCCTTTAAGAAACTAGTTAGGGTCTCTGCCATCTTCTTGGTTAAGGTGGTCACCAGCACTCTTTCATTCTTTTCAACCCTCTTTTGTATTTGTCCTATTAGGTGATCAATTTGCCCTTCTATAGGTCGAACATCTACCTCAGGATCAACCAAGCCTGTAGGTCTAATTATCTGCTCTACAATCCTGGACGATCTCTCAAGCTCATAGGAGGCCGGAGTAGCGCTTACACAAATAATCTGATGAATCCTCTCCTCGAACTCCTCAAACTTTAAAGGTCGGTTATCATATGCTGCAGGCAACCTAAAACCGTATTCTACTAAACTGTCCTTCCGTGACCTGTCTCCAGCATACATGGCTCTAATCTGGGGTAGGGATACATGAGACTCATCTGCAAATATCAAGTAGTCCTTAGGGAAATAGTCCAACAAAGTAAAAGGTGGCTCGCCTATTTGCCTGCCATCCATGTATCGGGAATAGTTTTCTATACCATTACAATAGCCTATCTCCCGCATCATCTCAATATCATAGTTAGTCCTTTGTTGTAGACGTTGGGCTTCCAAGAGTTTATCCTGATCCCTGAGCTCTTGAAGCCTCTTTTCCAGGTCCACTTCAATCATAGCAATAGCTCTTTCTAAATTCTCCCTTGAAGCCGCATAGTGGGAGGCAGGGAAAATAGCCACGTGATTACGTAATCCTAAGATTTCACCTGTCAGCACGTCAATCTCGGAAATCCTGTCAATTTCATCTCCAAAAAACTCTACTCTTATAGCCTGCTCCGATGAAGAAGCGGGGAAGATTTCCAATACATCTCCACGGACCCTAAAGGTCCCTCTGACAAAGTTTATATCATTTCTTTCATACTGTATATCCACCAGTTTTCTCATTACTTGGGCAGGCTCCCTATTCATACCTACACGTAGAGATACCGTTAAATCCTTATATTCCAAAGGATTTCCTAATCCATATATACAGGAGACACTAGCCACCACTATAACATCCTGACGCTCAAATAGAGCAGAAGTGGCAGAGTGCCGCAATTTATCAATTTCATCATTAATAGAAGCATCTTTTTCTATATAAGTATCACTGATAGGCATATAGGCCTCAGGCTGATAGTAATCATAGTAACTTACGAAATACTCCACCGCATTGTCGGGAAAGAGTTCCCTAAATTCATTATAGAGCTGTGCCGCCAAGGTCTTATTATGAGCTAGTACCAAGGTAGGCTTCTGCACCCTTTCTATGATATTGGCCATAGTAAAGGTTTTCCCAGAACCGGTTACTCCAAGGAGAGTCTGATATCGCTCTCCCTTCCTTAGTCCTTCCACCAATGAGGCGATGGCCTTAGGTTGATCGCCCTGTGGTCTCATAGAAGATTTTATTTTAAATTCCATCCACCTCACGCTCCTCTAATATCATATTATATCATACTATATGAATTTTTAGAACACCTGTTCTCAAAATAAAAAAACTTCATGCAAACAATTTCATTTTGTTTGAATGAAGCCAACTTTTAATCTTGTCTATTAGAATAATTACCCCAAATCCTCGCAAATAAACCATTTGTTTGATGAAAGAGGTAGTATCGTCCAGTGGTCCGGGGAATGAGCATAGCCCCTAAATCATTTATACCCTCTTCGTAATCCCTGTACTCTAGCTCTATGACTTCTTGCGCCTCCCTCTTAACACTTATCCATATAAGATTAGGGTAATCCCCTAAAATCTCATCGAGCATAGCCTGACTATTGACCTGCTTGCCATTAAGACTAAGTATTATATCCCCCTGCTTAAGTCCCATTCTTTGGCCTACCCTTTCTGGGAATAGCTCCAGTACCCTTATCCCCCGCCAAGGGGCTACAAAAGCAGGTTTACCATTTCGCTGGCCCTTTCTATTCCAAAGAAATAGCCCCTCATGAAGAAGGAGTGTCGCTAAAGCTGCAAAATAGGCCATCCATGGTATCATAAATGATATCATAGCTAGACTTAGTATAAATAGGCCATAGGCTCCGATCCAAAAACTAGATTCCCTTGCTCTTATATGGGGTAGTTGGGTGATTGCCTCATCCTCATAAGTCAATACTGCCACAATAGGAAATACTAGAGGCCCACTAAGTGTAGTTATAGCCAAGGGTACAGGCCACATTTTATTCATAATATATGCTCCTGCAGGAGTAAAGGCTTTGTGTTCTATATATACCGGAACACTATCCCGGGCTCCATCTTTTAGTATAAGGACACTTTCTAAAATGTGTAGAATGCCTACCAGTAGAATCAAGGAAGGCACATCCGCTTTTGGCCATCCGAAAATCAATGATGATAGGGATACTATCCCAATGGAATAAGACAGACAAAGATAGCGCTGATTGAAAAGCATTAGAATTAATGATATTGCCCATATCATAAGTATTAATTGATATCCTATTGTGATGCCTAGCATTAAAACGATGAAACTGGTTACTAGGCCTCCTATCAAGCCATAAAGAAGAGCATAATAAAGCTGAGTGGTGACAGGATTTCGAAGAATGCCCAACCAGGATTCTTCCAGTTGGGCATTCCTCTGTATCTGAATGTAAACCACCAATACTATTGCAATATAGAAAAAACTAGTAATAACTTGTGAATATGCAGTAAATAATTGCTTTACAAACTGCATTATTTAGCCACCTCACAATTCTGTAGCTTGTCTATTGACTTGATTCCCCCAGTTTTTTCTTGATTTCCTCTATTCCCCTTAGTAGAGGAGCATCCAACTCTGTGGGTAGACTTTCTCTAGGGTTCTCCTTTAAAAACTCCTCTGCTTCCTTAGTCATATCAACCTTTATATCTGGTTCAATACCCTTTTGATTTATATCTCTCCCTTTAGGAGTAAAATACTTATAGGTGGTTAATTTCAAGGCTCCACCATCTTCATATGGTTTCATAGTCTGTACTACACCTTTCCCAAAGGTATCTGTGCCAATAACCGTACCCACACCATAATCCTGGATAGCACCAGTCAGTACTTCTGAAGCACTGGCACTATATCCGTTGACCAAGACCACCAAGGGTATGCCTAATTGATTGGGGTCTGACTTGTACTCAGTTCTTTGTCCACTTCGACTTTCGCTATAAACTACTAGTCCTTCAGGCAAGAGTAAGTCAGCAATTTCTCTACACACTTCCAGAAGTCCGCCTCCGTTGCCCCGTAGATCTAAAATTAACCCTCTCATGTCTTTATCCTGTAATTCTTCCACTGCATTTTTAAAGTTCTTGGCAGCAGAGCCATCAAAACTATACAGCCATATATATCCAATATCCTCGTCAAGCATTTCATATTCCATATCTGGAATCTCAACAATATCTCTACGTACCGTCAACTCATGAATTTCCTCATCTCTAAGAATGGTAATTTCAACTGTACTTCCGGGTTCGCCGGTTTTCATCATAGCTACAGCCTGCTCATACATACTCCAGTCAACCTCTTGACCGTCCACTTTTATAATCTTATCACCGGTCAATAGTCCTGCCTCCATAGCAGGGCTGTTTTTAAATACCTGGAATATCATTATCTGGTTGTCTTCAGATTTTTCGATGGATACACCAATTCCTTGATATGTTCCTGAGGTGGCTACATTAAATTCCTCCAATTCCTCTTGGGAAAGATAGTAGGAATAAGGATCCTCCAAGGAAGCCACCATTCCTTTTAAGGCACCTTCAAATAGTTTTTCACGGTCAGTTTCTTCGATATAATTGGTTTCTACATCCCGTCTAACTGTTTCCAATTTCTTGTAGTAGGTGTTTAGAAGCTGATAATCCTGTTTAGATACTATTACCCTATCACCATTTCTAATATCGATATAAGTACCAACTTGTACTGTCAAAAATGCCGTAAAAAAAGCTGTCACAATTATAACAGCAACTGCTCCTAGAGCAGCTGATTTTTTGCTAATCATGTAGTAGATCCTCCTAACATGGGATTCAAAATCTAATTAAGTACTAATACTACTTAAAATCATATTCTATTATAACACTTATTATTCGGTGGCACAAACTAAAAAGAAGTATTAACTAAATTAGATTGATATAAGCAAAAAGAGCCCAATTGATTTAGGAGTATCAAATCAATTGGGCTCCTAGAATTCTACAATGTAATTTTGATTTTGATTACCTTCCTAGGTAAGGTAAAGGATTTGTATGGCTTCCATTTTTTTGCACTTC
>JAAYTG010000124.1 GCA_012518075.1 Clostridiales bacterium
AACGGCAAGGCTATTGCTTGGCTGGATAATTTAGATCCATCGGATGCAAACCTAAAGCTAACACTGGATAATGGGAAAACTATAATCGACGTTGACCAGAATGTAGCCAGGCCCTATGGGATAGGCCAAGATTTTATTGCCTATATGAAGGACGACTGCGTTATGGTCTACTTTTGGGACTTGGATCGCTATGCCCAGCTCAACAGTCCTGACAGCAAGGCACGGCTAACTCAAGGGGGAGTATCCGAAAACAGGGTAGTATGGTACAGCGCAGATAATCCCAACAAGAAGGCTGATGAACTCTTTATCAGTACTGTTAATAAACCTACAGAAGAACAATTGTTGGGGAGAAACTAGTCTATGGCTAAAGCAAAGAAAGTTTTTGTATGCCAGGACTGTGGCCATGAATCTATAAGATGGGTGGGCAAGTGTCCATCCTGTAATCAGTGGAACACCATGGTGGAGGAAATCCAGCAACCTGTCAGCAAAAGAGACCTTGGGCTAGCTACAGGGCAAGCCGAATCTAATAGGCCTGTTACTTTGGCTGAGGTTTCCCTTAAGAGGGAGGGCCGAGAGAGTACCGGACTTGATGAGCTGGATAGAGTACTGGGGGGAGGAGTAGTCAGCGGCTCCCTTATTCTTATTGGTGGGGATCCAGGCATTGGCAAATCCACCCTTATACTCCAGATATGTGAATCCCTAGGCAAGGATGATAATACAATCCTATACGTTTCCGGTGAGGAATCCACCAGACAGATAAAAATGCGGGCCAATAGGCTGGGTGTAGAATCCACTAATCTGAAGCTTTTAGCGGAAACCAGTCTAGATATGATAATGGCCCATGTAGAGAGCGTGAAACCTAAGTTTTTGATGATAGATTCCATTCAGACCATGTACAATCCTACCCTAAGTTCTGCTTCAGGCAGTGTAAGCCAGGTTAGGGAAGTAACTTCTAGCCTCATGAGGCTGGCCAAGAGAAGCAATATGACCATCTTTTTGGTGGGTCATGTTACCAAGGAAGGGGCTATTGCCGGACCTAGGGTTCTAGAGCATATGGTAGATACGGTTCTCTATTTTGAAGGGGATCGGCATCACACCTACAGGATTCTTAGAGGAGTAAAGAATAGGTTTGGCTCCACCAATGAGATTGGCATATTTGAAATGACAGAAAAGGGGCTGCTGGAAATAATCAACCCATCGGAGCATCTTCTGTCTGAGCGCAGCCGGGGTATGTCCGGCTCGGCAGTGCTGTGCAGTATAGAGGGCACCAGACCTATGATGGTAGAGATACAGGCCCTGGTCAGCACTACTGCCTTTGGTATGCCCAGGCGAATGGCTACGGGTATAGATCACAATAGGGTGGTTCTACTCATGGCCGTCTTGGAGAAAAAGGTGGGCATGAGACTATATGATCAGGATGCCTATATAAATGTAGCCGGAGGTATTAAGATAGATGAGCCGGCGGCAGACCTGGCGGTAGTATGTGCTATAGCCTCCAGTTTTAGGAATACCTCCATCAATCATGAACTATCTATAATGGGGGAGGTAGGCCTTACAGGGGAGGTTAGAGGTATCAGTCAGGTAGAAAAGAGAATTCTAGAATGCAGGAAGTTAGGTTTTAAAACTTGTATAATTCCCAAGGCCAATCTTAAGGGATTAAATAGAATAAAGGACATAAAAATTATCGGTGTAGATACGGTAGCTGAGGCTTTGGAGGTTGTACTGTAAGGTTATAGAATGGTTATCTAAAGAAAGTAAGAGGGGTATAAATGAAAAGAGCACAGAATGTATTGATTTGTGTAACCCGCCAAAAATCGTGTGAGAGGCTTATAAGAATGGGATATAATGAGTCCAAGAAAACCGGTGGAAAGCCTCATGTAATACATGTAGCGCCCATAGGGGAGAATTTTTTGGGCAATCCCAAGGAAGGGGAGGCCCTAGACTATCTATTTGATATTTCTAAGCAGGTAGGTGCCCAGATGACGGTCCTTCGTTCCAATGAGGTAGTGGAAGTACTGACAGATTTTTCAAAGAAGCATTGCATAGGAATTATGGTGCTGGGAGAATCCCCAAGTCCAAAAGGTGAAAATATTGTCAAACAGCTTAATAAAAAGCTTGATAAGGTCCAGTTTATTGTGGTTCCTGCATGAAAAAAAAGAAGTGGAAAATTATTAAAATCTCGTATTGACAAATCAATAGTATCATGCTAGAATATCTAGTTTATTGACAAATGCTCTCCTTTATGTTATAATAACTGATGTTAAATATAACGAGGGAGGCATCGTTCATGTTTGATATAGGAGATAAGGTGGTATATCCGATGCACGGTGCTGGTATCATCGAAGGCATTGAGGAACGAGAGATCTTAGGCGAGAAGAAAAACTACTACGTTTTGAGATTCCCTGTTGGCGATATGAAGGTAATGATCCCCATAGCCAACGTTGAACAGATTGGGATCCGTGAGGTTATCCCTAATGAGGAAGCTGACAAGGTAGTTGCATTTTTAAACAGGGACAAGTCTGAGATGTCGTCCAACTGGAACAAAAGATATCGACAGAACATGGAAAAGATTCGAAGTGGAGATATATATGAGGTTGCAGAGGTGGTACGAAATCTTATGCTTCGAGATCATGAAAAAGGATTGTCCACAGCCGAACGCAAAATGCTAACCAATGCTAGGCAGATTTTGATCAGTGAGCTAGTACTATCCAAAGATGCTGAAGAGGAAGAAATAACAGCACTAATTGATAGAATCGTTGAAGAGGAGAGCGTCTAAATGGACGCTCTTTTTGATAAAGCCTAAAAATAACTAACAAGCCTATCTATTAAAGGAAAATTTTCACATATTTTCTCGGCAAACTTATAAAAATCTGGTATAATGTTAATAATAGGACAAGGAGGTGATCCAATGCTAAGGAAGGTTATTAGATTTATCCTCAGTCTCATGGGCATAATTGTTGGGGTCGCACTAGCCTGGATGACTGTCCCTTTATTAGCTGATAGAAGCATTCAACTGTTTGAGCATCAGGACATTATTATTTACTTCTCATTTGCAATTGTATTTGGAATATTGTTTTTTATCCTTTCAAAAAAGTTGATCCACTACACCGTAGAATTTATTAGACTTATAGAGCAAAAACTTCAAGAAATACCAGCCAATGATATTTTATTTGGAGTTTCGGGACTCATCATTGGTCTTTTAATTTCTTACTTAGTAACCTATCCCATAAGACAGCTCAATGTTGGGTGGCTGGCTCTTATCTTAACTACTTTAATTTACTTATTTTTTGGTTATTTAGGCATTAGCATTGCTACTAAAAGATGGAGAGAACTTGATTGGTCCGATTTATTAAAACGGATGCAGAGGGATCGGCAGGGACAGGAGCTATTCTTAAGTCAATCTAAGATACTAGACACCAGCGTTATCATCGATGGCAGAATATTTGATATCTGTAAGACCGGCTTTGTGGAAGGTCCTCTTATCATACCAGCATTTATATTAGAGGAACTTAGGCATATCGCTGATTCATCTGATGCCCTAAAGAGAAACCGGGGCCGCCGGGGCCTAGATGTGTTAAATCGGATTCAAAAGGAACTAGACATACCTGTCCGGATCTATGAAAAGGATTTTGACGATATCAATGAGGTGGATAGTAAGCTCTTAAAGCTGGGCGAGATACTAAAGGGTGCGGTAATAACCAATGATTATAACTTAAACAAGGTAGCCGAGTTTCAGGGGGTGCCGGTACTCAATGTAAATGAGCTGGCCAATGCTGTAAAGCCGGTGGTGCTACCGGGAGAAGAGATGGTAGTCCAGGTTATCAAGGATGGTAAGGAGACAGGCCAAGGTATTGGCTATCTGGACGACGGCACCATGATAGTGGTAGACGGGGGCAAGAAACATGTGGGGGAAACCATAGATGTAATGGTAACCAGCGTGCTTCAGACTGCGGCTGGGCGCATGATATTTGCTAAGCCCAAAGCAATAGACAAGGTAGTATAAAAATAAGACGGATTTGTTAAAAAATATTAAAAGTTTCAAACAAAACATTGCGGCGGGTTGTACCTCGCCGCACTTTTCATTATACTAGGGGTTAGAAGTTAGAAGTTAGAAGTTAGAAGTTAGAAGTTAGAAGTTAGAAGTT
>JAAYTG010000125.1 GCA_012518075.1 Clostridiales bacterium
AATGAGGTAACTGGAAACCTCCGGAAGATACCCCTTTCGTATTATTTGTGGTGGCTCAACATCGCAAAAGCAAGTTTCTTTTACTAATTATTCTACAGAAAAGGCATGTCAAAAGATGTGCCTTTTTTACATGAATAGAATAACATAGTGGGACAGGGTCTTGCAAGCCTTTACCGAAACCTGTTATGAGTAGGTATTACCACTATTGAAAATAAATCTATACAGGAGATGATAAAATGAGTAAGTTATTATTAAATGAACAAGTTACTAAAGAGGAATGGATGCAAAACAAGGATAAATACAACTTTGTTTTAGTAGATAAAGACTTAGCTGGAAAAACTTCAATAAGTACAGCCATGACATTAGCTATAATTGAATGGCAGGGCACTCTTGAAACGTCTATTATAAAACGATTTACGAATGCAAGCGAAAGAAGTATTAAAAGACACATCAAATGGTTAAGAGATAACGGGTATTTAGAATCTAGAAAATTCAAGCCCGAAGAAATTAAAGAATTGGTACTGAATGCAGAGAAGTGCTATAAATGCGAATGGTGTAAAAAAGATACGTTTATGATACATGAACACCATTACCCAATACCTAAAAGACAGGGCGGAGATAAAACAGTTAAACTATGCCCTAACTGCCATTCTGCATATCACAAAATAGAACTAGAGTGCAATGGAGGATGGGATAATGATTAGGAATATAATAGCATTCTTAAAGGCTAAAAAAAGATATTTTGATATAGATATTGATTTATAGGCTATGTTGAAAATTGTAACATATCTAAAACAAACCGAGGCAGGTGGTGTATACATGAGTAAATTAAAAATAGAGTATATGAATATAGATAAATTAATACCATATATAAACAATCCAAGAATAAACGATAATGCAGTAGATAAAGTAGCTGCATCTATAAAAGAGTTTGGTTTCAAGAACCCAATAATAGTAGATAAAGAGAATGTAATAATAGCGGGACATACTAGATTGTTAGCAAGTAGGAAATTAGATTTAAAAGAAGTACCGACTATAAAAGTTGAAGATTTAACAGAGACACAAATAAAAGCCTTTAGAATTGCAGACAATAAAACATCAGAGTTTGCAGAATGGGACATAGAATTATTAAACATAGAGTTAGAAGAAATAGATTTTGATATGGAGAAGTTTGGGTTTATAGAAAACAATTATAGTGATATTGATTTGGATGACTTCTTTGAAGAAAGTGAGGAAGGTACAGTATCAGAAGAAAAAGAGATACAATGTCCACACTGTAAAATGTACTTTAAAAAATAATGAAACTTTATCTAGCAGGACAAAATGGACATCCTTGGATAGAAGATCAGTTCTTCGACTTCTATAGATTAGAAAGTTATTTCAATATAGCTAAAAAAGAGATAGAACATATAAGCAAATACAAGTCCTTTTTATTAGATAGTGGAGCATTTAGTTATATGAACGGACTTTGTAGTAAAGATGTAAACTGGAACATTTATATAGAAGAATATGCAGACTTTATCAATAAACATAAAATAAACTTATTTATGGAACTAGATATAGATAATGTAGTTGGGTACAAAGAAGTAAGGAAACTGAGGAACAAATTAGAGAACTTAACACAAAGACAATGCATACCTGTATGGCATAAATCAAGGGGCAAAGAAGAATGGATAAACTTAATCAAAGAGTATAACTATGTAGCAATAGGTGGAATAGTAACAAGAGAAATAAAACCACGAGAATATAAATACTTTCACTGGTTACTCAATAAAGCTAAGGAACATAATTGCAAAGTGCACGCCCTAGGGTTTACAAACTTAAAAGAGTTGACTGAGTACCCATTCTATTCAGTAGATAGCACAAGTTGGTTAAGTGGGAATAGATTTGGAGGGGTTTACATCTTCAACGGAATAAGCCTAGAGAAATACAACAAGAAAAAGGGGCAGAGAGTAAGGAACAAAAAAGTAGCAAAACATAATTTTTATGAGTGGATAAAGTTTCAAAAATATGCAGACATAAACCTATAGGAGAAATTAGATATGAATGTTTTTATAAGTTGCGTAAAAAGCAAAAAAACTAAACCGAGCAAAGCTTCAGAATTATATATATCTAGTCTATTTAAATATTCATTTAGGTATGCCTTATCCTTAACAAGGAGGGATAAAATATTTATACTATCAGCCAAGTATGGTTTGGTAAGACCAGATGATATAATACAACCTTATGAATTAACCTTGAACAACATGAATAAAAGACAGCGACAAGAATGGGCTTATAAGATATACAAGCAATTAGTGCAAGAAGGAATAGATTTTGATGAAGAAACTATCTTTTTATGCGGGAAGAAGTACAGGGAATTTATAATCACAAGATTCACTAATGCAAAGGCTCCATTAAAAAATTTAGGTTTAGGAGAACAATTAAAATTTTACAGGGAGGCTCTAAATGAAAAAAACAAATAACAATTTAATCATTTTAAATGCAGTATTTATCATGAGCTTGTTAGTAGCTAATATAGTAGGGAGTAAGGTAGTAAGTATAATAGGACTCACAGTTCCAGCAGCAGTAGTAAGTTATGCTATCACTTTCTTATGTACAGATATTATAAATGAATTATGGGGAAAGGAAGAAGCTAACAAAACTGTAAAATTAGGACTAGTAATACAATTATTTAGTTTGGCTTTAATATTATTAGCCATAGCACTACCACCTGCTGAATTTGCCCAAGACTATAATTCTATGTTTAAAATAGTGCTGGGGCAGAATGTTAGAATGGTAGTTGCTAGTTTAACTGCCTACTTACTATCTCAAGCTAATGATGTTTTCTTATTTAATTATTTGAAAAAATTGACAAAGGGAAAGCATAAGTGGATAAGGAATAATGTAAGCACCATGACAAGTCAAATTATAGATACAGCAATATTCATTACAATAGCTTTTTATGGACAAGTCCCTAATTTACTATGGATGATTATTAGCCAATATATTATAAAATGGATATTAGCATTATTAGATACACCTTTTTTCTACTATTTTACAAGAGAGACAAATTAAATAAAGTGATGTGAGTAGGGTAGGCGGTGATATGAAGTGAGTAAAAAGAGGGGGCTGGGCAAATACCATGATTGGATAACAGAAGAAGGACTGTTGAAAATAGAAGGGTGGGCCAAAGACGGCCTTATAGACAAAGAGATAGCTGACAAAATAGGCATTAACGAAAGAACCCTGACAAGATGGAAAGATAGATTTCCAGAATTGATGTCCGCCCTTAAAAAGGGCAAAGAAGTAGTGGATAGGCAAGTAGAAAACGCACTACTTAAAAGGGCGCTGGGCTATGAGTACGAGGAAGTCAAAACAATTGTTGAGAAAAGCAATGATGACCCCGAGAAAACCAAGCGAAAGATTGAGAAAACAATCAAGAAAGTAATACCTGATGTAACGGCCCAAATATTTTGGCTAAAAAACAGGAAGCCCGCAGAATGGAGAGATAGACGAGACATCGAACACAGTGGGAACATAGACATATCCGACAAAGCCAAGTTAATAGAAGAATACCTGAAAAGTGATGATGATGACTAAACTGGATAAAGAAACAAAGAAGTGGTTACGCTTAATCAAGAAAAAACCCATAGCATTCGGGATTGAGGGCGGATTTAAAGACTTAAAAAACATTCATAACGAATGGATTAGGTCTTTTTTATTTGCCGAAGAAGACCAAACATTGCAAGCCCATCGTGGATCATATAAAACCACCTGTCTATCTATTGCAATTGCCCTAATAATTGTTGTCAGGCCATGGCTGAACATTATTTTTATCAGGAAGTCAGACGATGACGTAAAAGAAATAGTGGCGCAGATTGCCAAACTACTCAAGACGGACTGGTTTCAGTCCCTATCAATGGTTTTATGGGAAAAACCTTGCATCCTTGAAAAAGAGTCAGCATTTGAAATTGATACCAACCTAAAACAAGGCCCGCGAGGCACATCACAGCTGATAGGCATGGGAACGATGTCCTCCATAACAGGTAAACACGCAGACATAA
>JAAYTG010000012.1 GCA_012518075.1 Clostridiales bacterium
ATAAAGTACAATCAAGTACAATACCATTATAAAGCAGCCCACTGTCTTGTACAAGTAGTTTTTTAATATAGGGACGGTAGTCGGAATAACCTGCCAGATACTTTCAGCTTTCTACCTAGCCCTGGGGAAGAAAAGATACTGGTTCTGCCTCTATTGTTACTTCATAGAAATTCTTGGCCTTAATTGCATCAATTTCGAGCATGTCTATAGGAGATACATGGCCAAGGTCTCTTTACTTAGCCCTAACTTTTCCACTAGCATACCATTAAATCTAATAATTATATCATGTTTAGCTTCAATGTTTGTTGAAAAGCTGATTGTTCCGTAGCCCAATTCCTTATTGCAGCTAGGATTATCCATAGGATTCCCCATAAGATTATGGATGGAATTGGGGAAACTGTCAAAGATATGATAGTAATGTGGGACTTGTAAGGAGACTAAGTTCATCCACCAGCTTATAGTATTTGGGCAAAGATCTATGCTAATCTTTACTTATTAACTTATCCTTACCATAGATATATAATTTATTCACATAAATCTCCAATGCTTAGATTTCAAGGTGATGTGTTTCATTGAGAAAAAGTATGGAATTATTGTCATCTTCAACTCTGAGCAAGCTCAAGCCGGCTTGGCTTATTTTGAATTTGGTCAATAGGTTAAGAGGGATCCCTATCATCCTAAGGATAAGGACCTTGGTGATAGCGGCATGAGACACTATCAATACATTTTCATTATCTTTTTGGCACTTATCTTTCAATTCTTCAATAAAGAAGCCAACTCTATTGTTTACCGATATTAGACTCTCACCCTCTTTGGGTGAAAAGGTCAACTCATTCCGCCATCTTGCAAGTTGGCCTGGATACTGTTTTTCTATTTCTCTAAGAGTAAGACCTTCCCAGTTGCCAAATGAAACCTCATTGAGGAGCTGGTTAGGTATGGGGTTTATCTTTAGCCTCTCTCCTATAATCTCCGCCGTCTCCTTGGCCCTATATAAATTGCTACAGTATATGGTATCTATACTAGCTTTGCTCGCTTTTAAGCGCTGGGCTAACTTTTCAGCCTGTTGACGTCCTAAATCCGTAAGGCTTGTATCCTGAATCCCTTGGGTTTTCCCTAAACGATTCCATTTAGTCTCTCCATGACGAGTTAAAAATAATAACACTTGTTTACTCCCCTCAATTATATGGTTATTTCCTGTCCCTTCTTACGTAAACGTCATAGTTGTCCCACATTTGCTCTAACATAGAAAAACCTGAAGCAACCTGAGAGCTTTTTTTCATACCAATTCCCACTATCAATGCATTTATCAAGCTTAAAGGAGCTACTAGTGAGTCAACAAATGAAGCCATATCACTCCTTGCAAGTAATGTGTAATCGGCATATGAAGTCAAAGGAGAAAGCTGACTATCAGTTAGAGCTACGATTGTGGCTCCTCTTTCATGGGAAAAAGACATAGCTTCTATTGTCCTGCTGGCATATCGCGGATAGCTAATGCCTATTAACAGATCCCTGCTATTGATATGAATCAGTTGTTCAAATATATCATTGACCCCCGATGTGACTATTCTTACATTGCTAAAGATGAAATTTAGGTAGTAGCCCATAAACTGGGCCAAAGGAGCAGCACTTCTTAGGCCTAGCACGTAAATATTCCTAGCATCCAAAAAGCTGTTAATTACCTGGTCAAAAACTTCACTATTAGCTTCTTCAAGAGTCATACGTATATTGTTCATATCCGCCTTCAATACATTCTTCAAAATCATAGTCTGATCCAACTCAGATGACATTTCAATCCTTTGGACGGTAGTCAACTTGTTCCGTATAAGCTCTTGGAGGGCTTTCTGAAGCTTGGGATATCCATCATAGCCTAACATACTGGCAAACCTAACTACAGTGGACTCACTTACACCCACTTCTTTACCTAAGCGTGAGGCTGTCATAAAAGCGGCTTTATCGTAATTATTCACAATATATTCTGATATTAATTTTTGACCCTTGCTCATCTTTTTAAAACTAGCATTGATCCGATGAATTAGATCCTGATTATCCGCCATGGCAATCCCCCTAAATCCAATAATTAACTTGCTTTTTCGACCACTATCATTTTACCATAAAGCCCATGTTATGCAAGAAAATTTTGCATATAATCCAGCCTATATCCCAATAATAATCTATTATAATGCTGTCTTGAGGTGAATTTGTGATACAAATTGATGATGCAGGAAGCGGAAGTTTAGTTGGAGGTACCTGTATAGCTGCTCTACGCCTAGAAACTGGTGAATACAGCTATGACTTTATACCCATTTCCCTCTATCAAAATGGTAACTTTTGTAATAAGCTTTATTTAAATAGAAGTAAGGATATTGTCTTCAATTTAATAAGAAAACTTCATGTAGATAAGAAGGAAGAAATTTTGGTTTGTCAAGGATATATGTTCGATGTAGCTAGAAAGCATCTAAATGCCCAAGGTTATAACTGGAAAAGCACCAAGATCTTGGACCCACTCCAGAGCATTATTGAACAGACCTTTAACGAATATGCCCTTGGACTAGGGGTGCCAGTTCAATATGTAAAGTATACTAAATATCCCCTGCACTTTCATCGTATCCTAAGATGGGTATATGCGGACTATCCAAAGCGACATAAACTCTGCAAAACTGATTGGAAGAGTTTTAAAAAATACGGCAATTTGGATGTATCCATTTCGCAAGATATTCTATATAAGAAAAATTATACCTGCTTAGGTTGCAGCAAGAGGATCCGTCCAGGTACTAGAGTAAAGGTATTAAAATATGTTAGTAACCGGCCTAATATAATTTATCTTCATCCTAGCTGCCTTTCCCAAGACAATAAAACAAAGCCCAGAGACTTTAGTTGCTCTGGGCATATGATTCTTAAATCGGATGGGTCATTTCTTCCTTGTTGACAAGAGTATTATCTATTTTGTACTTCTGAGCCTGACGGTATTTGAAGTAGTCCATAGCTACCTGCGGGAAGGAAGCGTAGGATAATACGTCTTCTTCCTGCTCGATATACTCTTTTATTTCCTCCCTATATTTATCTAGTTCAGGTGGAATATCATCTGCAGGACGATGCTCTATAACCGGATCATCTCCTATTATGGTATTTCGAATCTCATCGCTTACTTTAACAGGAAGGCGTCCATATTCTCCTCTAATAAGCCCTTTTGACTCATTAGTTATCATCTTGTACCTTTCACCGGTCAAGACATTCAATACCGCCTGAGTGCCTACAATTTGACTGGTAGGAGTAACAAGTGGTGGAAATCCAAAATCTTCTCGCACTCGAGGAACTTCCTTAAGCACTTCTTCGAATCTATCCTCAGCATTTTGCTGCTGCAATTGTGATAATAGGTTGGACAGCATTCCACCAGGAACCTGATACAACAAGGTATTTACATCTATACTCAATACTTTGGAGTTCAGGAATCCATCATCTATTAGCCTTTTAGCAACGACTTTAAAGTGGTCCGCTATTTCAGTTAATAGGTTCAAATCTAAACCAGTATCCCACTCAGTACCTTGCAGTGTGGCTACTAAAGGTTCGGTTGCTGGCTGTGATGTTCCATTACCCAGCGGGGACAAGGCAGTATCTACTACATCTACACCAGCCTCAATTGCCTTTAGGTAAACCATATCTCCCGTACCTGTAGTATTATGGGTGTGAAGCTGAATAGGAATTTTTACTGTCTTCTTGAGCTTGCTAACCAGCTCATAGGCAGTATAGGGAAGAAGTAGATTTGCCATATCTTTTATGCATATAGTATCTGCTCCTAAATTCTCCAATTCCTTTGCAAGTTCAACAAAGTAATCAATTGTGTGAACAGGACTAATGGTATAACATAGGGCTGCTTGGACATGCCCTTTATATTTCTTTGTAGATTTTATAGCCTGTTCCATATTCCGAACATCATTAAGGGCGTCAAAAATTCGTATTATATCAATTCCATTCTCGATTGATTTTTTTACAAACTCATCAACAACATCATCAGCATAGTGCTTATAGCCCAGTATATTTTGACCTCGCAGTAACATTTGCAACTTAGTATTGGGCATAGATCTTCTTAAAACTCTTAATCTCTCCCAGGGATCTTCTTTTAAAAAGCGTAAGCAAGAGTCAAAGGTGGCCCCACCCCACACTTCTAGAGAATTATATCCCACTTTATCCAATTTATCTACAATAGGGAGCATCTCATCCAACCGCATTCTAGTTGCGGCTTGGGATTGATGAGCATCCCTTAAAATGGTATCAGTTATTTTAACCTTTGCCATAACGATAACCTCCTATATAATTATTAGCCGAAAAGATTTAAAAATACGCCGGCTGCAATAGCAGAACCTATTACCCCTGCTACGTTAGGCCCCATAGCATGCATAAGCAAAAAGTTGCCTGGGTTTTCCTGTTGGCCAACCACCTGAGAGACACGAGCTGCCATGGGCACAGCAGAGACTCCTGCAGAACCTATTAAGGGATTAATTTTGCCACCTGACAGTTTACACATCACTTTGCCTAAGATAACTCCTCCAGCTGTTCCAGCAGCAAAGGCCAGCAATCCTAAACCGATTATTTTGAGTGTGTCAGGGGTTAGAAAGTTTTCAGCTGTTGCCGTAGCTCCCACTGTAACTCCCAAGAAAATAGTTATTATATTCATCAATTCATTTTGGGCAGTTTTGCTTAGCCTATCAACAACCAAACTCTCCCTAAAAAGATTTCCCAACATTAGCATACCCAACAGTGGTGCAGCTGATGGCAGCAATAGAGAAACTAATGTAGTAACAATTATGGGAAATACAATCTTTTCTAATTTGGACACAGGACGAAGCTGCTCCATGACGATCTGACGTTCCTCTTTTGTGGTCAATGCCTTCATAATAGGTGGCTGTATAATTGGTACCAGAGCCATATATGAATAGGCTGCTACGGCTATAGCACCAAGATACTCGGGTGCTAACTTACTAGTTACAAATATGGCAGTTGGTCCATCAGCACCGCCAATAATACCAATGGATGCTGCTACATTAGCAGGAAATTTCAACAAAATAGCCAATATAAAGGCAGCGAATATTCCTACTTGGGCAGCTGCCCCCAGCAAAAGACTCTTAGGATTGGCTATCAGTGGACCAAAGTCCGTCATGGCACCGACTCCCATAAAGATCAACGGGGGATAAATACCCAGTTTAACACCCATGTATAAATAATACAATAGGCCTCCCGGCTGAAAATCCGCTTCTCCATAAACACCTGTTGGAGCATCATTTAGCCCGGCCAAAGGTAGATTGGCTAGCAACATCCCAAAGGCTATTGGTAGAAGCAACATTGGTTCATATTCTTTTTTAATAGCAAGGTATAACAAAACAAAAGACACTATAATCATTATCCCTTGCTGCCAAGAAATTTGGGCAAAGCCTGTATCTGATAAAAAACCGGTAATTACCTCCATAAATGGTTTATCCATCAAAATTCCTCCTTGTTGCTATTTGGTATTTTCTATTGAATGGCGACTAAATCATCTCCAGCATTTACAGACGCACCCTTAGCAACTTGGACCGAAACAACCTCTCCATCTCTTGGACACATAATTTCATTTTCCATTTTCATTGCTTCTAATATGGCTAAAACTTGACCTTTTGATACTTTATCTCCAACTTGTACTTTTATATCTAGTATCGTACCCGGCATAGGAGCTTTAATAGTTTCGGCTCCTTGGGGCACTGCACCACCTGATGCTGGTTTTGGAGCTTGGGTTTTCTCTGGCGCTGACTGGGGAGCAGCAGTTGCTGCGGCTGGTGCTGGCGTCGGTGCAGAAGGAGCACTAA
Source organism: Clostridiales bacterium (assembly GCA_012518075.1). Taxonomy (GTDB): domain Bacteria; phylum Bacillota; class Clostridia; order Caldicoprobacterales; family UBA3941; genus JAAYTG01. Next base: position 5,838 of record JAAYTG010000012.1, read on the forward strand.
CAGTTCTTGGAGTAGACGTGCCTTGATCCATCTCTTCTACTTCTACTTCGTATGATTTTCCATTTACATTTATAACAAATTTTCTCATTATAATATATCCTCCTTTGATAATGCTCTTTTCTATTAAGAATGATTATAATCTTCCAGCAATTTGCTGGTTTCGACCTACTCTATTCCAAGCAGGAGTATTGTAGGGAACTCTTTTTACTGATCTGACAACGATGTCATGGGTAGAGCGATTTAAAGATGCTGCAATAGCAGCAGTTATAACTGCAATTATTTCCTCTTCATCTTCTTGGATGGTATCATCTCTCCTAGATTCAGAGAAATTCCCATTAACTGCTTCTGCCTTATTAGGATTTTTTTGGGCATGATTGATATCTTGCTTGTCCCTTTGTTGAGACATATTTAGCACCTTGTTGGTTATTTCAATAACCCATATCAATGCAATCAGTGAAACAAAAACAGTACCCATTCCCAAAACCATAACTTTTAGACTCATTAATAGCTGTTCTAACATGATAACCACCTCTCTCGCAGTGCAATATTACACTGGTATATTCCCATGTTTTTTGGCTGGTCTGTTTTCTCTCTTGCTTTCCAGTATTTCTAATGCACTGGCTATTCTAGGCCTTGTGGCTTCAGGTTCAATTATATCGTCAATATAGCCTCTAGATGCTGCAACATAGGGATTGGCAAATTTATTTCTATACTCCTCAATCTTTTCTTGTCTGATTTGTATTGGATCTTGGGAGTTTTCAATCTCTTTTCTAAATATGATGTTGGCAGCCCCCTCCGGTCCCATCACTGCTATTTCAGCAGTCGGCCAGGCAAGTACTAGATCTGCACCCAGATGTTTGCTACTCATGGCTATATATGCACCACCATAGGCTTTTCTCAGAATAACATTTATCTTGGGTACAGTTGCCTCAGAATATGCATATAGAAGCTTTGCACCGTGCCTGATAACTCCGCCATACTCTTGGTCTACGCCAGGAAGATAGCCTGGAACATCAGTAAAGGTTACCAATGGAATGTTGAAGGCATCGCAGAATCGAATAAATCGTGCTGCTTTATCAGAGGCATTTATATCCAAAGCTCCTGCTTTTACCTCGGGCTGATTAGCTACAACTCCAATGGTTCTACCATTTATCCGTCCAAATCCTACTACTATATTGGTTGCAAATAGGGGTTGTACCTCAAAAAAATCCCCGTTATCTACTACACTTCTTATAACATCCTTAACATTATAGGATTTATTGGGATTATCAGGTATTATAGAATTAAGTTCGGGAGCTAAACGATTTAAATCATCCTGACATTCACATAAAAGTGTATCCTCTACATTATTCTGTGGAAGAAAACTCAAGAGTTTTTTAATAGATTCAAAACATGATTCCTCTGAATCACTTAAGAAATGGGCTACACCACTGGTCTCGTTGTGGGTTGTAGCTCCACCTAAATCCTCAGCTGTAATGGCTTCTCCTGTAACTGCCTCAACTACCTGTGGCCCTGTAATAAACATTTTGCTCACATTATCTACCATAAACACAAAATCTGTTAGAGCAGGTGAATAAACCGCCCCTCCGGCACATGGACCAAGTATAACAGAAATTTGGGGAATTACCCCTGAAGCCAATGTATTACGGTAAAAGATATCGCCATAACCGCTTAAGGCATCTATTCCTTCTTGTATTCGGGCACCACCAGAGTCATTAATGCATATGAGTGGGCAACCCATCTTCATGGCCATATCCTGAATTTTTGTTATCTTTTTGGCATGCATTTCTCCTAAAGAACCGCCAATCACAGTAAAATCCTGGGCATATAAGTAAACCGGTCTTTCATCGATAGTAGCATATCCGGCCACTACTCCATCCCCAGGAGCATTTACACTATCCATATCGAAGTCTGTAGAACGGTGCTGCACAAAAGCATCAATCTCAACAAAACTTCCTGGATCTACCAATTTCTCGATTCTTTCACGTGCAGTCAACTTCCCGCTTTGGTGTTGCTTTTCGATTCTTTCGGGGCCGCCGCCTTGGCGAATGGCGACTTTGCGTTCTTGCATCTCATGAATCTTTTTTTCTACGCTCATTCGTAACCCTCCATTAATATATATTAAAATGTAACAAAGCCTTCTATTAAAGTATTGTTATATTATTAATGAAGCCTTTGTTGAAATGCCTATAAGGGAAAATATTATATTGTTAAAGTCCATACTTTCCAGGCATTGTAAATAACACATTTTGACCTATATTCTTATATTCTACATCTAAACCCTTTTTTCCTTCTCTTTTGCAAAACTTTATTAAAGGAGAACTATTTTCAATTAGGATCTTCTAGACTCAGCCACATGGTTGATTAAAAAAGTCTTCCACATCCAAAAATGCAAATTGCTCTTCTAGATCATTGGTAATTAGTTGCCCAATCTCCTCACTTAAAGATATATTGGATTTATCGTATATAGAAAAGCCAACACTGATAAAAATATCCTCCATCTTACCCTTAAAGAATACATAATTAATATTGTCCTTATCTAACATATAGATTGCCGCCCTAAGCAATCCTTCTTTAAGTTGAGATTGTTGAGGCCCTTCAGGTACTCTAATCATCTGAATCATGGCACCTCGACCATCGGTATACCCCGTCAGGCCCCCCCTCATAATTCCATCTTCATCTATCAATACTCCAAACTTATCTCCTACAGGATCAACGGTAAGAAGTGGCTTCAGATAGTCATCTGAATAAATGTACTGTAAATCCTCAATATCCATCTTTCTAAAATGAAGCATTCTATTTCCCCCATTCTGTCAATTCCCTCTTAATACCATAGACCTCAAACCTTCAAGCTCTTGCTGAGATAAGTGTCTCCATTCTCCTAATTTCAAAGATCCCAAATTAATATTTCCTAGCCTTTCCCTTCGCAATTCTATCACAGGATGGCCAATGGCCTCAAACATCCTTCTTATCTGCCTATTCTTACCCTCACCTATCACAACCTGAAACACTGAATTGTTACTAATTATTTCCTTTCTAACTACTCGTGCAGGTCGGGTAATATAACCACCGATATCAATGCCCCTTTGTAGGGTTTTAATATCATTGTCATTGGGCTGACCATGGACCATAACCCTATATTGCTTTTGGACCTCATATTTTGGATGGGTCAAATGGTAGGCCAATTGTCCGTCATTTGTAAGAATCAGAAGGCCTTCTGACTCAAAGTCCAGCCTTCCCACTGGGTATATCCGACTATCTATTTTGTCAATTAAATCCAATACCGTTGGACGACCTTGGGGATCAGTTACACTGGTAATGTAGCCCGAGGGCTTATTTAGGAGAATATATACCCGCTCCTCTTCTGGGAGGATAATCCTACCATCAACCCTTATTACATCCTTAAAAGGATTAATCTTTACTCCCATCTCTACAACTATTTCCCCGTTTACTTCAACCCTTCCTTGATTGATGATTTTTTCACAATGCCTTCTAGAAGCCACGCCACATCTTGCCATATATTTTTGTAGTCGCTCTTCCAACAATAAAACTCCTTAATATATAGTGTAGATCTACATAATTCTAAATTTCTACCGACACTACATAAGTATACAATAATAATTCAAAGGTTTCTAGTTAAATATATTATGTTAGATAAATTATTGTCAATTTTTAGCCTATTTTGGACCTAAAACAATAAGGCAGCTTTAGCTGCCCTATTGTGTAAACTCTTTGGTAATGGTAGTCCCCTGTTTTTTTACTTTGTTATTTTCAAATAGATCCTGTATTTGCTCAACTACTTGTGGCACCAGCTCTACTACCCTGTCCACCGTAGTATTGAAATTTACCGGCAATAATTTTACTTTATCTTGGCCTACCACTAAAAATGCGATTGGATTCACTGATACTCCTGCTCCAGTTCCACCTGCAAAAGGCAAGGAGTCTTCACTTGAACTATTTGTGCTTTCAGGTAATTTATCTTTTTTACCTTGCTTAACCTCTTCCTTATATTCTCCTCCGCCTGCTACAAATCCAAATGATACCCTAGATACCGGAATTATTACTGTGCCTTCAGATGTTTCAACTGCATCTCCTACAATGGTATTTACATCAATCATTTCCTTAATATTTTCCATAGTGGTTGTCATTATATTCTCAATAGGATGTCCTTCCACTGATCTCACCACCTTTTATGCCATCTATAAGCATTTTAATACCTGTAATAATAATATGACCCAATTTAATATTGATTATGCAGTCCAAAAACATATCAAATCTATTACCCTCGAAATAAGGCCTAATGCAAATTTTTCTTCTTTGTAGGCCAAATTTTTCTATCAAATTTCCCTTCAAGGATGAAAAAACACTTATTATTAGGCCATATACTATTGCAGTTTGAGCGGCATCCTCCAAGCCGATTTGTAGGTCAAAATTAAACTCATTAATGGTGGTTTTAGAAACCAAGTTGATAAAATTTCGTGTATTCTTTATGTTTTTTTGGCGGTGTTTAATAATAGAAGAAAGAATTTCTTCCATTGAGGCATAGCGGTCAAAATCAGAGGTCTTTCTTAGAAGTAGAGAAAAAGCCCCTTTCCCCAATGTGGCAAGGGAGAAGTTAAACCTTATAGGAACTAAACCCCAGAGTAATCGAATAATTAGTAAGCAATAATTACTTGCATTATTTATCTCTATCTTAATCTCCATTTGAATGCCTGAAAAACATAAGATAGCTACTATAATTACCATAGCAATAAAAAAATATATCAATCCAGCCACCCCATATACTTAGCTATATTTGCTATTTTTTCACAATTGATAAAAAAAATACCTCGGTAACTGGATTTGTTAATTTTACTCTTCTAGACTAGGAAGCTCTTCCAGAGATCTTAGACCAAAGCTTTTAAGAAATATATCGGTAGTCCCATACAATATGGGCCTACCTGGAGTGTCCATTCTACCTACTTCTTTAATCAATTCCCTATCCATAAGAACACTAATTGCATATTCGCACTTAACACCTCTTATCAATTCTATATCCATCCGGGTAATGGGTTGTCTATATGCAATAATGGACAAGGTTTCGAGGACAGCCTGGGATAGGGTTTGCTTTTCTTCAGCCCCCAGAAACTCCTCAATTTTTTCTCCATATTCAGGCCTTGTGGCCAACTGATAACTATCATTTATCTTTATTATTTGTAGACCTCTACGTTCGAAATTGAAGACATCAATAAGCTTGTCCATCAGTTTTCTGGTGCTTCTTACATCTATCTTTATGAAAGAAGCTATCTTCTCAATTGGAAGGGCATCACCTGACACAAACAAAAAGGATTCTATCAGCCCCATAACTTCACGTTCATCCATATTCTCTACGTAACCCTCCTAATTATGATTTCTTCGAATTGTCCTTGCTGATATATATGTATTTGGTTGTTTTTTAACAACTCTAATAATGCTAAAAAAGTTATAACAACATCAGATCGACCATAATCCCTATCAAAGAAATCAGAAAAATTACATTCTGAAGTTGTAGAAAGAATTCTCTTTATTTTATGTATTCTTCGAGAAAGGCTAACAGGCCGTTTACCAATGGGATAGACCTTAATCTCCTCTTTGGAAAACTTCCTTTGACTCATTAGATTGATAAAAGCAGTTACAAGATCCTGGACGTTCCCTTCAATTATAGGGGGTAAAAGCTTTTCTTCTTTATTTATTAATTCCTCTGGAAGCTTATAATATATGCTAGAATATATATTCTCCCTTGCTCTTAACTTTTCACTTGCTTCTTTGTATTTTTTATATTCTGTCAGCCTTCTGATAAGCTCCTCTTCCGGATCCTCTTCTTCCTTCTCTTCAACCTTGGGTTTGGGGAGTAAGGCTCGAGATTTTATATATAATAAAGTGGCGGCCATAACCAAAAATTCACTAGCTATTTCTATATCAAACTCTTTCATTCTATTTAAGTAATCCAAATATTGCTCGGTTATTTCGGTAATGGACACATCTTGAATCTTTATTTTTGCCTTAGTAATCAGATGCAATAATAGATCTAAAGGGCCTTCAAATAGGTCCAACTTAATATGATAATCCATCTAATCCCCCCAATTTGAACATACTCAAAAGAATATCCCAGCAAGCCAAGCGGCAAAATTATAGAAAACTCCATAGGTATACCTATAAGGCGGACTAATTATAAAAGCAAATATGTTTAACAGTATCATGGCAAATAGTATTATCATGCTATATCTTTCTAGAATCCAGAAAAGCTTAATATTTCTTCTAAAAAACAAAGTTTTGACTATATGGTAACCATCAAATGGAGCAATCGGAATAAGGTTAAGAAAAGCAAAAACTATATTCAAAGAAGCTACCTTGTCTAATATTGTTAGAAGAATAGTCATCCCATTACTTAATCCATTAGAAAGTGAGGGGGTTACAATCCGAATCAATATGTGAAATACGATAAAGGCAAAAAGTGCCAATACTAGATTAGCAATTGGTCCAGCTATTGACACCAATATGTCTCCCCACTTACGATTTTTGAAATTAGATGGGTTTACCTGTACCGGCTTTGCCCATCCGAATCCAAAGATTGTAAACATTATAAGTCCTATCCAATCAACATGGGCTAGAGGATCCAATGTGAGTCGTCCTTGGAATTTAGGAGTTGGGTCCCCCATGCTATAGGCTGCTAAAGCATGGGCAAACTCATGAAAAGAAAAGGCTAAAAAAACAGCCGGCAAACTATAAAGTATATCTATTATATCTATTCTTCCAAACATAAAGAGTCCCCTCATTCTAAAATATATCTTTTATAGGAATACATAGGCCTATCCATGGATTATAACTGATCATCCTATAGATTCTATTATAAGACCTTATTGTGAGGAGAGGATATTATATCCCCATCCCATAAACATATATAATCCACTACTATCCATAGATTAAACAATGATTATTATTATAGCATAAAAAGTGTGCTATAGCACACTTTTCATCCTTAGCTCAGTAAATATTGACCACTGAACTTCCTATTTATTGTCAGAAGCTGATGCCCAATCCCTGATAATTTGTATAAAATAATCATAGATGCTTGCCTTTTCTATATCTCGATCTGCTAAAATATCAACTGTCCCTATCTTCTTCCCATCTCTTTCTATAGATATATAACCGATCTTTTGGCCTTTCTCTATGGGCGCTTTTATAGGCTGATCTATTATATTCATAGTAAGGTATTCATCGGATTGTCCTTTTTGCTGAAGGATAGAAAAGTCCTCGGCTGCAAGTCCTGTAATTTCCTTTTCTTTACCTCCTGTAACCATAATATCTTTCTCTATTGGGCTATCTTTCTTTATCAAAGGTATGGCCTCGTAGTTAGCAAAACCATAATCCATTAGCTTAGAAGCTTCAGAAAACCTGACTTGTGATGTTGGTGCTGCCAAGACAATTGATATTAGACGCAAGTTGCCTCTTTTTGCACTTGCAGTAAGGCAATGCTTAGCTTTTGATGTGAATCCAGTCTTTATACCATCACATCCATCATAAAAACGTACTAGACGATTGGTATTGGTCAACATAGTATTATTAGCTGATTCCTCCAAGTTTTCCAGCCATATGGTGCTCCAATTAAAGAATAGGGGATATTTAAGTATCTCTCTAGACATTATTGATATGTCATAGACCGTTGAGTAATTACCATCATCGGATAAGCCAGTGCAGTCCGAGAAGTGGGTATTCTCCATCCCCAGTTCATTAGCTTTTTTATTCATACTGTTGACAAAAGTTTCAACGGTACCGGATATTTTTTCAGCTATTGCAACACTAGCATCGTTGGCTGAAGCTACAATTATAGCCTTTAATATAGCTGAGACAGGTAGTATTTCCCCTGCTTCTAAAAATACCTGTGATCCTCCCATTCCTGCCGCATATTCGCTTACAGTTACTTCATCTTCCAGATCTATTCTGCCCTCAGCAATAGCTTCTAAAGTCAAAAGAGTAGTCATCACCTTTGTGATGCTGGCAATGGGAAGCTTCTCATGGATGTTCTTCTCGTATAGTATGGTTCCCGTATCATAATCCATCAGTAGGGCCCCTTGGGATTGCAGCTCAAAGGGCATTTCCTGGGCAAGGCTATTTATAGGAAAAAGTACTAGCATAGAAAGGCATAAGAATAATGCCGCCACCTTGATTGATCTTTTGTACAAGCTCATCCCTCCTAATTATCTATTGTAGAATCAATCTGCTTACCAATAGATTTTCCATTTAGGATGGATGTTATTCAATAGGTTTTTGAATGAGTTATAATGAGATCCTAGCTACTTTATGCTATCACTTTATGCTATCCATTAAATGAGTATACATTTGAGTGGTGGATATGTCTGAATGGCCTAAAATCTCCTGGAGGTCGCGAATATCCGCCCCATCATTTAATAGATGTATAGCAAAGGAATGTCTCAAGGTATGTGGTGTGATATCCTTATGGATTTCTGCCTTTTCAGTATAGAACTTTACTATCTTCCAAAAACCTTGCCTTGTCATTCTTCTCCCATGAAAATTAACAAATAGAGATTTCTCGTCTTTATTCCGTACCAATTGATTACGGCCCTCTTTTATGTATATCTTTAAATAAGCCATGGCTCTTTTGCTTATCTTCATTATTCTTTCATTCTTTGAGCTCCCGCATTTGACTTTCCCAGATTTCAGATCAATGTGGTCCATATTAAGATTTAGCAGTTCTGAAACCCTAATCCCTGTACCGTACAAGAACTCTAACATTGCCTTGTCTCTAATAGACTTGGGGTCATTCCCCCTGGGCTGATCCATTAACCTATTAATCTCCCTAATTGTCAAAATGCTAGGAGCCTTTCTCTCATTTTTGGGCCCTTCCAAATTTTCAGTGGGATCCTGAGAAATCTCATTCTTATACACTAAAAACCTATAGTAGCTTCTTATGGATGATAGTTTTCTCAAAATAGTAGATGAGGATATACCTTCTTGCTCCATTTTTTGCAAATAGGCTTCAATAATGGATTTGTCGACTAGACAAATGTTATCGACAGGTATGGAGTCTATATAAGTCTTATACTGATTAATATCTCTCATATAACACTCTAAAGTATTTGGGGATAAAGATTTTTCTTCTTTTAAATAAGACTCATATTGACAAAATTCACCATTCATAAACAATACTCCCCAATCATTTTTAATATATTTATTAAATAACTTATTCAACAAAAACCTATAAATTCCTCTTTTTCTAGAATACTAATCTACTTAGCTCTTCATTATCGGAAAATCCATATAAATAATGGGAAGAGAAATGGTGATATGAATGTTTCAATTGATACACCTAACATAAGAATTAGAAAAATGATTACTATCCTTGTAGAGTATTGGCCTGTTTGTTTGGGCCGTTGAATTCTATTAAGGGAAAAGTGAATGGCAACAATCCCCATACCAATATAGCATGGAACGTATATAATTGATTGAGGGAGAATACATATTAAAGAGAACAAAAAACCTCCGAACTTGTAGTGTTCCACCATAAAGCCAATAGTAAAACCAAAAGAAAAGCCCCTTATTCCTACAATAAGCAAAATAAAGGGGATCCCCCATATAAAGAGCCCAAAAAACCAAATAAAAAGACTAGTAATAAGATGCTGCCATAGTGATTCTTTTAAAATAGCCCACCTATTAATTGAAAAGCTTTGCTGACTGTTAAAGAACTCCTGCAGAAAATTGCTAACCTTTATCTTTTGTTGGGAGGATAAGGAGATTACTGTAAAGGCCCCGGCCATAATTCCTGTTATAAATATAAATACTATCAATAGATAAGTTATAGGATTATCCTTTACATGCCGTACCCACTGCCTCTTTAAGACATCCAGCAATGACCAGCCCCCCTTTCAAAACCCTATGGTATTTAGGTATATAGATACTTATAATGATAAGTATGTTATTTAGAAGGGATATATTACTTTAGGCTTCTAATAATTCTTCTATCCTTGTAGCCCTTTTATAACTGAGATAGACCATATTTTACAATTGCACCTAAGGCATAAAAGAATTCCGGATCATCCTCAATACCTCTTCCCATAGTAGTTGGATTCAGTTGATATTTTGACAAGGAGCTTTTAATCTCTTTACCATCCACAATCGCTAGGGGATGCTTGTGTAAAAGATCTGACTTTCTTAATTGACTTAGGATATGTCTTGTTTTTTTTCTATTCAAATAAGGGAGTACAATCGGAACGGGGTTTTGGATCATCCCTTTAAAGGTATTGATAAAATGATGGCTAATTCCATAATGACGATGACGTCTATCTTGATAAGAAATTCTCGGGGCATATAATACATTAG
>JAAYTG010000126.1 GCA_012518075.1 Clostridiales bacterium
CTATCCTCGATCTTAGCATTACCCCCCATACGGATAATCTCGTCTAAATGCTTGTGGCGGGCTTCCCACACATTTTCCGTTATAACGCTAACTCCATCAGCAATACTAAGCAAGGCAGACATTGGCTGTTGTAAGTCAGTAGGAAAGCCTGGATAAGGCTGAGTTTTAATATTGACCTTTCGAGGTCTCTGGCTCCCTATAACCCGAATCTCATCATCTCCTTCGATGACTTCCATACCCATCTCTAGGAGTTTTGCAGATACTGCTTCCATATGCTTGGGGATTACATCCACTACTGTAACATCTCCACCAGTAGCCGCTGCAGCTATCATATATGTTCCGGCCTCAATCTGATCAGGTATAATGGTATATTCACAACCAGACAGCTTCTCAACACCTTTAATCCTTATAGTGTCAGTACCTGCCCCCTTAATATTTGCTCCCATGGTATTTAAAAAGTTAGCCACATCCACTACATGAGGCTCCTTGGCTGCATTAACTAAAGTGGTAGTCCCTTCTGCCTTTACAGCAGCTAACATTATGTTAATTGTAGCTCCTACACTGACTACATCCAAGTAAATCTCGGTACCAACCAATTTATCGGCAAACACTTTTATTACACCATGCTCCAGCTCTACTTTAGCACCAAGGGCTTCAAATCCCTTAATATGTTGATCAATTGGCCTTGTCCCTATGGCACAGCCTCCTGGAAAGGATACCTCGGCTCTACCAAACTTGGTTAAAAGAACTCCCAATAGATAATAAGAGGCCCTCATTCGCCTTACTATATCGTAATGAGCCCTATATTCTTTCATCTTAGAAGCGTTGATCCTTATAGTTCCATTATAATCCAGATTAACCCAAGCTCCTAGCTCGTCTAGGATATCTGCAAGTACTGTAACATCATCTATATATGGAAGATTATCAATAGTACAAGTGTCATCTGCCAATAGTGCTGCGGGAATAATAGCAACAGCTGCATTTTTGGCTCCACTTATTTTGACTCTTCCTTTTAACTTTTTTCCACCATAGACTCGAAGTTTCTCCACTCCCTGTCCCCCCTTATCTTTTGAGGGAACTTCACCTCCAATGCATTCTTCTGCCACATAAATATCAAGCAACATTTCAATTATAGCATCTTTATAATAATATTTCATTATATATTTATGAAATTTTGGTGAATTCCCATGAATCCCTGCTACTTTAGCTGCTGTGCAGCCACTATATTATAACATTGTTTTATGTAAACTTCATCTGGTAATTAGTTGCAGCCAGGACAGCCTCCACTCATTTGAATGGGACAAGAGGGCGAATGCGACCTACTGCTAATCTGTCCAAAAAGACTTTTCCCTTGGAATACCTGCTTTAAGTCCTTACTTCCACATTCAGGGCAACTAACTCGACTTCGGTCATCACCGTAAACTAATTTATCAAAGACTTTTAAACATTCCTTACATTCAAAGTCAAGCAATGCCATAGCTGTATCCCTCCTCTTTTAGAATAATCACAAATATGCCCAGGCATAGGCTGGGCATATTATTTGCTATTTAAGATAGTTTAAAGGGTTTTTAGCACTACCATTAACACGGACTTCAAAATGCAGATGAGGCCCTGTACTCCTGCCAGTGCTTCCCATATATCCAATCACTTGACCCTTCTTAACACTTTGCCCACTGCTAACTAGTCGGGAACTTAGGTGGGCATACCATGTAGAAATACCTCCTCCATGGTTTATCTTTATCAAATTCCCATAGCCTCCACTGTTAAATCCTGAATAACTCACAGTTCCGCTATCTGCCGCATATATAGGTGTCCCTTTTTTATTGGCTATATCTATCCCACTATGGTGCCTGCCCCAACGTCTACCAAATCTAGAAGATAGGCTTCCATTAGTAGGCCATGACATAGATCCACTGCCAGATGTGCTGCTTGTACTAGTTGTGCCAGATCCCCTGGATGAAGTTGACCTTTTGACAGGCTTCTTGGTCCCCTCGAGAACAATCCTTTTGACCGGCTCTTTTATTATGGTCTCTGAGATATTTTCTCTATCCCTTTCAACACCATTCTTCTTATAGACCTTGTCCACTATTTCCTTTTGGCCATTTGCTCCCTCTTGAGATACTTTAGTCTGGTTGGTATAGAGAGAGTCGGACTTCTTGGTCTCAGTTTCAAAAGGAATGGACTTAGTATACTTTACTTTTTCTACCGTTAATATATTTATAGGCAAATCCGGCACATTTAGGTTAAGCTCCTGACCTATTTGGAGAATATCCGACTCCTCCATGGGAGCATTAGCCTCCAGGATTTCCTTTACAGTCATATCATGTTTATCCGCAATAATCCAGATATTGTCCCCTTTTTCTACCACATAGATCTGTTTTTCGGTGTCACCTTCCATCAGCCTTTTCAGTACCTCATCAGCATCTTCAAGCTTCTCAAATTCTACATAGGAATCCTCAATGCTTACATCTTCTTCAAAACCAATTTCCTCAAGCTCTCTTTCTGCCTCCTTGGCCCTATCCTTATAGGGCTCCTGAAGTAGATCTAATATGGACTGGGCTGTTTGTCTATCCTTTAAAATGCCCATTTCTTGGCCATTGGATTGGATTACGGCTGATTTTACCTTAGGCTCGGCGTTAGTGCGTACTATCTTTTCTATATCGTCTAAATTACATAAAAAATTCTTATCAACATAAATCTCCTCAAAATCCATATGACATTCTAAGATGGTTTCCATATCAAATTCTGCCTGAAATTCCTGTCGGACATCCTCCAATATGGCTTCTACATCAGCTCTATCTTGAACTAAGCCTATCTTATGCCCATTATAGTATGCAAAATAAGCTTTTAATAGATCGCCGTCTTCATAGCTCCCTTTATCATCGGTTGCTCGGGCTGTAGTCGAAAACAAACCAGCACTAATAATAATAACAACAGCAAGTAATATAATCCCAATATTTCTTGTCCTCATCCATTTAAGTACTTTTCCCAGTAATTCCGGTTTCATCCCATCTAATGTCATAACTAGGTATCCTTCCTGTCTTTAGTTTTTAAGAATTTTTTATCCGTTTTCATTATACCACAAAAATTATAATTATTACATGTTTTTTACGAAACTATTAAATTCTTTATTAGAATCATTCGACACCCAGCCTTATTATC
>JAAYTG010000001.1 GCA_012518075.1 Clostridiales bacterium
AAGGAGATTTGTTATTATGGCAAGGCAGTTCCATATTAAACCGAATATGTATGTATCACATATACAATTAAAAGTATCGGACTTAGCCCGTTCAATTGAGTATTATAAAAATGTTATTGGTTTTAAGGTTCTAGAGCAAACTAATAATACAGCTTATTTAACGGCTGATGGTAAAACCAGCATCGTTTCGTTATTACAGATAGAGAATCCTATCCCTTTACGACGTGACCAAACTGGCCTTTACCACATGGCTTTATTAATTCCATCAAAAAAGGATTTTGGGAATATGCTAAAGCACTTAATTGATTTAGATATAGGGTTTGGAGCTGGTGATCATCATGTTAGTGAAGCCATATACATGCAAGATCCAGACGGTAATGGTATTGAAATATATATTGATCGACCCGAAGACACCTGGATCTGGCAAAATGAGTTTGTTTTTATGACAGTAGAAGAAGTGAATATTGAGGATGTTTTAGATGCTGCTGATGGTAATTGGTTAGGTTTGCCCCAAAATACTGTTATTGGACATATTCATTTATCTGTCGCAGATATAGATACTGCTCGTGATTTTTATACAAATGTATTAGATTATAAAGTTGTATGTGAATATCATAATAAAGCTATATTTGTTTCAACAGGCAATTATCACCATCATTTAGCTTTCAATATATGGAATAGCAAAAATGGTCTTTCAGCACCGGCTAATGCCGTTGGTCTTAAATCTTTAACAATTGTTTTGAGAGATGAGGTTTATGCACAAGAAGTAAAAAGCAGACTAAAGGTGGCAGGTTATTCAGTAAAGATGTATGGTGATGAACCCAAATATGGAGGAACACAAAGTTTCTCAACAGTTGATGCCAATGGTTTCCCAATACTTTTTACGGTAGAAGGTGTTTAGATATTTAAACTGTAATACAAATATATCCCATTATTTTCTTGATATATCAACTCTAATTTGGGGTAAATAACTTATGATACTATTAATTTCAGGAGGACAAGGTATGAAGAAGCTAAAAATAGCAGACGGAATACATATGCTAACTATGAATGTAGAGGACATACTATTTGAGGGAATTTGGGAGATTGCTAATGGAGTGACTCTCAACTCATATATAGTTCAGGGGGAAAAAACTGCAATAATTGATGGTGTCATTGGTTGGGACGGGATACCTGAAACCCTCTATAGAAACTTAGAAGAAACAGGTATCGAACTGGAAAATATTGACTATTTGATTGTTAATCATATGGAACCAGACCATTCTGGATGGATTTCGAACTTCCGGAAAATTAAGAATGATTTTACGATAATATGTACTGATAAAGCTGCAAAGATGGTGGCATCCTTTTATGGTGAAGACAATATAAGAGTAGTCAAGGAAGGAGATACTTTAGACCTTGGGAAGGGTAAGGTATTGAGCTTCCATCCAGTACCAAACGTTCATTGGCCAGACACCATGTACACCTATGAAAGAAATACAAAAACTCTTTTCTCATGCGATATGTTTGGAGCATTTGGTAGGATGGGTGATCATTGTTTTGATGATGAGCTGACACCTGAAGAGATAGACTTTTTTGAATCGGAAGGATTAAGATATTATTCTAATGTAATGACAACTTTTACACCTAGTTTAAGGAAGGCAATCGAGAAGGCAAAGGCGCTAGAAGTAAATACTATAGCACCTGGTCATGGTCCCGTTTATAAAAAAAATATTCAAAAAATTATAGATGATTATTCTAGGTTTTCCCTATATGCTGAAGGGGCAGGTAAAAATGAAGTGACTATATTGTGGGGATCCATGTACGGAATGACTGCAAAAGCAGTTGAATACGCTGAGGAAATACTTCAAAGAGAAGGCGTCAAATACAAAATGCTGGAAATGCCACTAGAAAGTGAAAGTGAAATGGTCGCAACCGTTTTTAAATCTGCAGGGATCATTATTGCAGCACCTACTTATGAGTACAAGCTTTTTCCACCGGTTGCAGCTGCTTTAAATGAGCTTGGGAGAAAGAAGATTACAGGTAAGGTAGCATTTAGATTTGGGTCATATGGATGGTCTGGCGGTGCAGAGAAGGAGCTAAAAGATATAATTGAAAGAAATAAGATGAAATGGGAATTCATTGAATCCGTAGAGTTTGAAGGAGCGCCAAAGGAAGAGGACCTTATTAAGATAGAAACTGGTGTATTAGAGCTTTTAGAGAAGATGAGGGAGAAGGTAGTAGAATAATATAATAAAATCATAAATAGTTTATGCCATTTATGTTTTTTATTCTACTACCTTAGATGGTACAAAGCGAATCTTATGTTGACAGCTTACTCACATGGGTAAGTGTTGTTGAGGGATACAAGATAGAGAAGGACGTCTCATCTCTGGCATTAATAAGGTTTTCGATTAATATGCCAGAAATGAGACGTCCACTATTTATTACATATAATACTTATATTTAATAATATTTGTGATTATAGTTTAATCTCGCCAGAAGCTGATGCAAACGGACCAGGAATAACTTGAATACCGCGATGGCTTCCAAAGTAGTCAGAGTCGAAGTGTATCGGTGTTCCATCAGGATTTTCAAAGTGCTGTTCTGGTTCGAATGCTTTACCCAGTACTTCGGTGTTAATCATACGAGCGTTGAAATCCCCGATGTAATCATATATATTTGTACTCAGATAATACTGACCGTCTTTTTCAACCAGTTCAACTTTTAGTTCCTGATCATTTTCTTCAACCATCAGGTAGTTCTCTTCATTTTTCCATGGTTTAGCACCGTTTAGATATACATTTCCTTCGCTCCAGATTGGCAGATGACCAAAATGGACAGGCTCTAAAGCCATCATGTTTGGACGCTTGGAAAAATCGAACTGCGAAATCCATTCATCAAAGCTTGGGTACTCATCGAAAACATGAGTGCCGACATGTCTGTTTTCCCGAATGGTTTTTTCTGGGTTATGATCATTATGGATCACATGGTCTTCAGATGGCCAATTCTGGATAAATATATTGTTGAAGAAACGGTTATCACCATGAAGAATGGTCATCCAGCCCATGACTTCTGTACGGTGTGGTATATGGTATGGTGTGTATCGTGGACCGGTTCCACCGCCGACTGAGGTAAATGCTCCACAGATAAGGTTGTGAACAAAAGCCACCCCTTGTGTCGCAAAGCGAATGCTGACGTCTGAGAGCAGGATATTGTGATCAATTAGTGTTGGACCATGACTGACTTCTACAAATAGATCCTGACAATTCATGCCTCCTTCAAGCTTTTTGGCATAGGAAGGCCGCTGGTTATCATGAAGCAGGTTCTGGGTAATACGTGTGCCTTGAGCTTCCCAGTCGCACCAGATTCCCATTGTGCAATGGTGGATATGGTTGCGGCGCATAATTACATCAATAGCTGCATGTAATTTTATTCCGGAAACTTCTGCTCCTCCAAGCTCCATCATATTATTAATATGGTGGATATGGTTGTCCTCAATAATACTAAAGACAGCGCCCATCCGACCAATAATACCGCCCTGTTCACAGTGGTGGATGTTGCATCGGCGAATTATATGACTACCAACTTTTTCTTTTAGCCAACCGTGATACTGGCCGCGACAAATTGCATCACGTTCCATCTGGGTGGGACTCTTTACATGCTTATTTGTGAAATAATGCTCGTTGTCAGGATCGTGGTATTTGCCCAGAGAAATGCCGGCACATTTGCTGTTTGAAATCTCGCAGTCTTCTATGATCCAGCCTTTGCTCCAGTGAGGACCGATCATGCCGTCCTGAAAAGCTGCTGGCGGTGCCCAGGTGGTGGCAGCTTTATCAATTTTGAATCCTCTAACCGTGATGTAACTGACACCAGTTTTAGATGGCATAAAGCATCTGCGACGTACATTGATCTCTACATTTTCCTCATCTGGATTCAGACCCTGGAAATTGGCATAAATGATTGTTTCATCAGTATCAGTGTCCTGTTCGGTATACCACTTATATATAGATTCTTCTGGTACCCAACTGCACTCATAAACCTCACCTTTGATACACTCTTCTAAAGTTGTGGTTTCATACATTGCCTTGTCATTTAAATAAACACAGCCGGTATGTTTATTTGGCGTAGCGAAATACCAGTCTCCATATACTAAAGTTGTATAGGGATTGTAATCCCCGAAAAAACTGTTTGCGATCCGGCATACCCAGACATTTCCTTCATAATGCTCCCAGATTTTTACCTGTTCTGCACCGGTAATCACAGCACCAAGAGGTCTAGTACTGATATAAGTGATACGTGCATCTTCAGTACCGGAATGAACTGGATCTACATATTCTCGGTAAACTCCAGGTGCTACCAAGACTTCATCACCGGGAAGGGCAATTTTTGCGGCTTCGTTGATACGTCGAAATGGTCTCTCTTTGGAACCGTCACCGTCTTTCATAGCATTTGCATCTACATAGTATTTCATGACAATACCTCCTCTTATATATGTTTTAGAAGCGTTTTTACACGCTGCAAAACTTGCCATCTGTATTTTTATTTAGAGATAAATAAAATTTTATCATTAGGGACATCCTAATGATATAGTTGAATTAAGAATAATTAGCCAAGGATAATTCTTTCATACCTAGCAAAACCATTTGCTTATTACCTAATGTAGCGTGCCTCCTGTTAATAAGCCCAAAATGACAGACCGGGTAGTCGACAATCCTGCCGAGACTCTCACCGCCTTTATGAAATCCTATATGAGCCCCTAAATGCTGCAATTGCTTCATCGGATAATACCAGAATGACTAAGACTGGCAACAAAGCCCTTAGGTACTATCTAATTGAGGCTGCCAATAGTGTTAAAAATCATGTGCCAGAATACAAAGAGTACTATTAGAAGAAATACAATTAGACAACAACCCATCAACTTGACATATTAGCAGGTCGCTATTATTGGAATATGTATTAGGATACTAGTCCTAACACTATTATATCACGGTGATTCAAGTTAATTCAACATTATTTATTTAATTAGACATATCCTAATTTATGGAACATGAGACAAGGCCTTGCGCGAACATCCTCCCTATTCCAGGAATACCTTGTTCTATAGCATAGCCAGAAACGAAATCCTAAGTGAAATAAGGGATTGTGATTGTACAAGATCTTTCATGATTATATGCCGGTCACGTTTTAGGAAAAATTATGTAGATGAACTTCCGAAAGATATCCATAGCCCGGAGGCTACCCTTCCAAGCAAGGCGTAAAATATGGAAAGATTTTCTATTTATTTACCTTTACAATAGGCATCCTAGATTAAAACTAAGAAAAGTTATAAAAAACACTTGCTTTATTACGATAAAGTGGTATAATGTTAAAGAGTTTTGATGGAAGTGGAGGAATTGATAATGAAGAAATTATTATATTTTTTGTTGGCGCTAACCATGGTTCTTACCTTTGCTGCATGTGGAAATACAGGAGACAATGAGCCAGCTAATCAGTCTCAGGATGAAAGTGATCTGGCTTATGTCCAGGGAAAAGGTAAGATGATAATTGGTTACACTGATTATGCCCCTATGAATTATACAGACGAAAATGGTACTTTTACTGGCTTTGACACAGAGCTGGCTATCTTGGTCTGTGAGAAGCTTGACCTTGAGCCTGAATTTGTTGAAATTAACTGGGATACCAAAGAAGTGGAACTAAATGCAAAGTCTATTGACTGTATTTGGAATGGACTAACAATTGATCCCGAGCGTAAGAAAATGATGGAAATTACCAAGCCTTATGTGAAAAATGCGCAGGTAGTTGTAATGAAGGAAGGCGCTCTTTATGAAGACACTGCATCCTTAATTGACAAGATTGTAACGGCAGAGCAGGGTTCCGCCGGTGAAGACACTATTCAGGCAGATGATAATTTGAAGCAGGCAAGTTATGTACCCAAGACCCTACAGACTGAAGCTCTGATGGAAGTAAAAGCTGGAACTGCTGATGCTGCAGTCTTAGACTTAACCCTAGCAAAAACCATGACCGGTGAAGGCACAAACTTTGAGGATATTATCATCGTAGATCACTTGGGAGAAGAGGATTATGGGGTTGCCTTCCGCAAGGGTTCTGATATTTGTGAAGAAGTGAATAAGATTTTTGATGAGCTTGTTGAAGATGGTACCATGATTGCATTGGCTGAAAAGTACGGGTTGGATTTGGCTGAATAGAGTTATGGAACATAGAAAAATAAGTAAGGACAGAGGGCAAACCCTCTGTCCTATCACTTGTATGTTGAGGTAATGGAGATATGAATCAAATTCTTGTCATTATTAATAGGCTATCGGAGAGCTTTCTTCTAAACTGTAAGCTCTTTGCACTAACGCTTCTGTTTTCACTACCCTTAGGGCTAGTGATTGCTTTTGGATCCATGAGTCGCTTTCGGCCCCTTCGTTGGTTGGTTAGAACGATTGTTTGGGTTGTACGAGGAACTCCCTTGATGTTGCAACTTATGATAATATTTTACGGTCCTGGTCTTTTGGAGATGTCTTTCTCATGGCCAGGTGGTGACTCAGGCCGTTTTCTTGCAGCGACTGTCGCCTTTGTCATTAACTATGCCTGTTATTTTTCAGAGATTTATCGGGGTGGTATTGAGAGTATACCAAGGGGACAGTATGAAGCTGGCTTGGTATTGGGCATGACAAAGAGCCAGATTTTCTTTAAGGTAACACTTCTTCAAGTAATAAAGCGGATTCTTCCACCAGTGGGTAACGAGGTGATTACCTTAGTGAAGGATACATCTCTTGCCCGTATCATTGCAAATAAAGAGATTATTATGATGGCTGGGGAATATAGCAGTAGAGGACTTATCTGGCCCCTCTTTGCAACTGGTATCTATTTCCTTATATTTGTGGGTGTATTAACTATACTGCTTGATTGGCTAGAAAAGAAACTAAGCTATTTCCGGGCATAAAAGGAGGGATTCTAATGGCAATTCTAGAAGTAAAAAATATTGAGAAAAGTTTCGGTTCACTACAGGTGTTGCAGAAGATTGATTTTTCTTTGGATAAAGGAGAGTCGATTGCTGTTATAGGTTCTTCCGGAAGTGGAAAGACCACATTATTGCGCTGCCTTAACTTCCTAGAAAGGCCTGATAAAGGAAGTATCATAGTCAATAATCAGGTAATTTTCGACGCAATGGATCCCACTACTCAACGGGAAAGTGAAGTGCGCAAAAAACGTTTGCATTTCGGATTGGTCTTTCAAAACTTTAATTTATTTCCTCAATATACAGTTCTAAAGAATGTTACATTGGCGGCAGAATTGTTGGCCAAAGAACGGCCTAACTTTAAACAAGATAGAAAGGCTATCCTAAAGGAAATTGAGGAGCGGGGGAAAAGCCTTCTTTCTCAGGTTGGTCTATCAGATAAACTAGACAGTTACCCTCATATGATATCCGGTGGGCAGCAACAACGGGTTGCCATTGCTCGGGCCCTTGCCTTAGAACCGGACATTTTGTGCTTCGATGAACCTACTTCTGCCTTAGATCCTGAGCTTACAGGGGAAGTATTGAAAGTCATTAGGAATTTAGCAGAGTACAATACCACAATGATCATTGTGACTCATGAAATGGACTTTGCACGTGATGTTGCAGATCGCATTATATTTATGGATGATGGTGTGATTGTGGAACAGGGTCCTCCCCAGGAAGTCTTTACAAATCCTAAGGAAGAAAGAACTAGGCAGTTTTTATCCCGGTATAAGAATGATAAAGGCAATGCCATATAGACTAGCATAGGATTTATATGTTTGCTGTTTAGGATGTTGAGAAGTAAAATGTCTTTTGGTAGAATAGGATTGCCTAGTAAGGCTTTTAATTAAAGGTTTCCAGACTTACGGTAAGAAAAGTCGGTCGGTGGGGACCTTTCTGCGTATCATAAGAATACCTTTTTTTGAATATTGCATCAGTCCTTGACAAACTAATGATTTAATAGTATAGAAAAATATATAGCAAAGGTATTATAATGTAAATGTTAGAAAATAAATGGAAGGTGAATATATAATGGAATTTAACTTTTTAATGCCCACTGAAATATATTTTGGCGAAGATGTCATTCTAAAGAATAAAGGAGTATTCAGTGCACTAGGTAGCAAAGCTCTAGTAGTTACAGGAAAAAGTTCTGCAAAAAAGAATGGTTCATACGATGATGTTAAGGAAGCACTTTCTAAAACGAAAGTAGAACATCTTCTTTTTGATGAAGTAGAGGAGAATCCATCCCTAGAAACCATAGAAAAAGGTTGCAACATAGGAAGAAAGAATCTTGTGGATTTTGTTATAGGTATAGGTGGCGGATCCCCTATGGATGCTGCGAAAGCTATAGCTGTGTTTATAAAGAATACAGAAGTCAATAAAGATAATATATTTAACCAAGGGAAGCTAGAAAGTATTCCTGTAGTAGCTGTGGCAACAACCTCAGGAACAGGATCAGAAGTTACCCAATATAGCATTGTGACTTCAAATAAGGATAAAACAAAGAGAAATTTAGGACAGAGTGTATTTCCCGAGGTTGCTTTTTTAGATAGCAGATATACTTTTGACTTGCCCTATAATATTACTGTCAATACCGCCATTGATGCTTTCACTCATTTAGTTGAAGGCTATTTAAACACTAACAGTACTTATATGTCAGATCTTTATGGAGAAAAAGGCTTTGAGTTATTTAAATTCTGTTTTGAGAAATTAGTAAGAAAAGAGTTGGACGCAGAGTTTAGATCGAAGGTCATGATGGCATCAACTATGGCTGGAATACAAATCGCACAAACTGGAACATCTCTACCCCATGGCATGGGATATCCCCTAACATATTTTAAAGGTTTACCTCATGGGCTTGCCAATGGTGTTTTAACCATAGAGTACTTAAAGTCCTTTAAAGAGCAAACAAGGATAAAAAGAATGCTAAGCATGCTAGGTCTTGGTCATTTAGGAGAATTGGACACTATTTTAAAATGCTTGATAGATGTAGAAATAGATATTACTATAGAAGAAATTAATGAATATTCCAAGAACTTTATATCTAATAAAGATAAGCTTAAAAACCACACCGAGGAAGTAAGCTTAGGAGACATCGTAGCTATCTATAGTAAGAGCCTTCTTTAAAAGTTTATGGAATCAGTCATATTGTAAAGTATAGTTTACATACTATTATAAAAAATACTGGGATGTGGATGGTAATGAGTAAGGTTAAATATAGTATTATTGCAATTAGAAATTGTCCGGACTATGGTGAGCGTGCAATTGATTGGTTCTCGTCTAAGTGGAGTATAGATCGTAAGATATATGAAATGAGTGTCTATGATTGTATTCATAATAACAAGAGCCTTCCTCAGTGGTATTTAGCAGTTGATGAAGAGGATGAAATTATTGGTGGCTGTGGGCTTATTCAAAATGATTTTGTTGACAGGGAAGATCTATTCCCATATTTATGTGCACTTTTTGTTCAAGAGAAAGCCAGAGGTAATGCTATAGGAGCAAAGCTTTTGGAAAATGCGAGAATTGATGGGGGAAGGCTTGGCTTTGATAAACTATATCTTTGTACTGACCATACTTCCTATTATGAGAAATACGGCTGGGAATATATTGCCATTGGAAATCATCCAGGGGGTGATACATCAAGGATATATGAAGCCTCAACTATTAAAACATGACCAGAAAGATTGGTGAATTCCTTACCACTTTAAGATGTTCACCGCTTGTAACCAGTCTAAAAAATTTATAGTAAATCTATCAACATATTAGGCAATGGAATAGTCATATTGTTTCAATCTACTTTTCCTCTGCTAAGTCTAACTGTTTATTGTCTAATATCAGTAAGTTCCTTGATATTAAACGCCATCGAATAGGCACGATGCCAAATATGCAAAAGAGGATTTTCAATACATCCATTGGGATAAAAGGAAATACAGCTAGAACAAGGGATGCATAGAATGTGTTACCAGTCGTGATACTCAACCATGTTGTACCGCCTAAATATAATAAAAGGTGTGCAATGCAAATAGCAATGGCGGATTTGAATAATACAATTCCCTTGCTCTGTATACGCTCTACCTGCCGACTCTTCTTACTATTAAGTGCCATTGACACGACCCATGCCATAATAGGATAGACTAACAGATAACCGCCTGTTGGTCCAAATAGAACAGCTAGACCACCACGAAAGCCGCTGTACACTGGGATACCAATGGTGCCTAACAAGAGATAGCAGATTTGCGAATATGCCGCATGTTTCGGCTTTAATACAATACCTGATATATAAACAGCGACTAAGCCAAAAGATATGGGCACTGGCGTAAAAGGAAGAGGGATAGAGATTTGTGCAAGTACCGCAGTTATTACTGTAAATATCGAAATAATTGAGAGATCTCTTGCGGATAGCTTTGATTCCATATTTTTGTTTCTCATTGTGACTTTCCTCCACATCTTATGTTCTGATCCTAAAATATTATATGCTTGACACAAAGCATTGTCAACCCCAAAAACACAATCAGTTTACAATGGATATATCTTATATAATTAATTGAGGGAGAAAGGTACCAGTCTGTTAATAGGCATGGGATTACTGCAGCATTTGCTTACAGAAATGGAAAAAGTTCTAGAGATAATACAAGAGATAACATAGAAGTGATACTGATTATATATTCTAATCATATAGCTACTTATATTGATATTCAATTATTATAATGTTAGAATAAGGGAAAAGATCTTATAATGGAGCTGCTATGGAGCCAGTATGAAAATTACCAAATTATGAAGTTCAGTGTATCAAATTGATGAGGTGATAGTATGAATCGGAAAATAGAAATTAAGGAACTTAAGCCATATCTCTATTTGCTGGATGAATCCCATGAATCGACAGGATACTTGCTTATAGGTGACAAAAAAGCTTGTGTTATCGATACTATGATGGGATACAATAATTTATACGAGACCGTCAGAGCTATAACCGACAAGCCCCTGATTGTGATAAATACCCATGGACACCCAGACCATATATATGGAAATGTGTATTTTGACAAGGCATACATAAATCCCGCAGAACGAAAAGTAGCTCAAAGACATATAGAAGATCCCAATTTCATTAGAGAATACAAGAAGAGAAAGCTTAAAATGCCTCCTTTTGAATATATTCATGAAGGAGATATAATAGATCTTGGAGGACGAACCCTAGAAGTTTATGAGCTTCCTGGCCATACTCCAGGCAGTATACTACTCCTTTTTCCGGAGGGTCGTATTTTATTCACAGGAGATAGTATTAACCATCATCTTTGGATGCAACTTCCGGAAAGTCTAAGCCTAGAACGATTTGCTCAGGAACTTGAAAGGGTGATGTTTTTAGAAGAAAAGGCGGATCTGATCCTTCATGGGCATGCCAGAGATTTTGACGATATATCGCTTATGAGGGCTACCCTAGAAGCTGTCAAAGACATAGTGGCTGGCAATACGGTCGATGATAAGCCTTATCAATGGTTTGGAGGTAGAGATTTTCAGCATTCATTTGAAGTTGATCCAAATGCATCTTTTCAGCAGGATGATCATGTCATATGTTATAGAGCAGATAATATCAGGTGATAATAAAGTGAAGTACATATTATCAACCTTTAATCTAATCATAACTTTTAATTCTTGGTTGTTTTTATGTTTTTAAACTCATTTTGTGAAGGTATTGGGTTCATAAGTGCTATACTAGGCTTATTTATAGCCCGGCTAGAGTCCCAATATAAATTAATATACCAAATAGAAGAGAAGAGAGGTGACAAAAAACAATAGGACCATTAACT
>JAAYTG010000127.1 GCA_012518075.1 Clostridiales bacterium
AATATATGATAATCTAATGGACACTTAGCATCTATTTTCCCATTATCTCTAAATTTTGGAGCTAAAGATCAAGGGACATAACTTGTAGACAAAATTCTAAAAGTTATGTCCCTTTTATGGATGTCTTTTAATATCCTTCTGCTATATTAATTATGCTACCATCTAAAGCGTTTATGACCGCATAGGGATATAATTGCCCTGGCTCCGGCTCTTGGATTTTAGACTTACCATCTTTAAAATGAAGCTCCTCATATCCTAAGAATATCCATGCAGGCACCATACGATATTCACCGGGGCGATTCTGTATACGTATACGCATAAGCTTTAGCTCTATATCTGTAATATGAATCTCCCCTGATTCAATCTGGCTTAGATATTCCTGATATTCCTCATAAGCCCCTTTAAGTGCCTCATAATATGCCCTATTTTCCTCGTCATCTGCAAAGTCTTCGAAGTTGCTGTCTTCCATATCGGATCGGGTCAATTTCCCTATGGTATACTCAATCCCCATTTGCTTCTTAAATATCTTTGCAGCCTCTTTGAATGTGATTGTAGCTACATCATCATTTTCTACCTCAATTTGCTCCATAGGATCACTCCAATAGAGATAGGTAATCATTCCATTGCTCACATTCACCGAGATACTTTCATAAGAATGGTTTACACCATGTTCACTACCACCATTTTGAAATGGGGACATATCATGAACTGCAATCCCCTCATAGGTGGGCACAAAGGTCATAGAATAACTATAGACATCCTCCCCCTCAACCGGCTCCGTAATAGTTGGCCTATCACCGCTTGCCGCTGCCTTAAGGGCATCCTCTTCGCTAGAGAAGTTATTGCTATAAAGCTTGGGATCTCCATAAGCGGTACACTTAAATAGCTCCATATGGGTAATTCCCATCTTAAGAAGGGCATCTTCTACCATGGCAATGGCCACTTCCTTGGATATATCCATGGGCTTACTATCGTAGGAACTCCACCACCCAAAATCTCCATATGCTTGTGAACCCATACCAAAGACAAAACCGCCACCATGACTAACCTGAATCGCCCCACGATAGCCCTCAATTATGGAAGTAGCCTGAAATGCCGTCCCTATATCATCGTTTTCCCCATTAGTCTGATCCAAATTCCCATACATAGCCAACTCGCCTTCAGCTTCTACCTTATCCCTATAATAGATACCGGGATGAAAGGTCCAATCCGTCTCTTTTGGGGTATGAGTCTCCGGCGCAGTAGTATATAGCCGCTCATATTCAGTAATACGCTGTTCATAGTTCTCCTTAACCTTATTTACCATTTCCTGATCATCATTGTATCGTACTAAAAGAGCCTCTTCATTGCTTATCTCACCTTTCAGCTCTAAAATCTTCTCCTCCAGTTCCCCTTTGGTCATGACAATCTGGGTTTCATAGGCAGGGTTGCCCTGAAAAAGCACCTCTGCCATGGCTTTCACTTGCTCCATGGGTATTTTATAGGGTTCCACTTTCACAACGGGCATCTTCCCACTTGGCATAACCACATCAGCATCTATGTTAACCGTTACATTTTTGTCTGCTCCACGAAAAGAATCGGTATATCTGGTGACTTGGGTGTCCCCGGTCTGTCCACTCTTGTTCCCCGAACTGGATTTTATGATTTTCTCCAACTTACTCCCATCTTTACCGATGACTGTAGGGTTGTCCGGGGTCTTTTGACAGGCGGTGGTAAAGCCCATGATGAGCATAAGCATAGCCAATAGTATCGACATACCGGCTAATGTTTTTGACTTTTTCTGAGGCTTGACCAATCGAACTATCCTCTCCTTTAGCTTGGACTTGTTTCCATAAAGAGAAGTGACAACGGAAGGAATGGGATTTACCTTCTGCCTAGAAAATCGTACAGCCTCTATAAGGGATTGGCTGTATATCTGGCGTCCATCTTCACTTAAATGATTTACAACCATCTGATCGCAGTATAATTCCACATCATCTTGATATAGTCTATATGCCACCCATACCAGTGGATTGAACCAGTGAATTGCCTTTGCCAATAGCCAGATATAATTAACCAGTATGTCATGGCGCTTGATATGACAAATCTCATGAAGTAAAATGCTGTTTAGTTTATCTCCATCCATATCTCTAGCAAATGGTGTAGGCAAAAGAATATTTGGTTTAAAATATCCAAAAACGACAGGCGACTGCACATAATTGCATTCTAGCAGTTCTACCTTTCTTTTGATACCGACATTTCCTATATGCTGCGCTGCTATCTGGGTTATTTGATGGTTCCCAGGCTTGCAGAGCAGAAGTTTACGCTTAAATAGCACTGCATCCCTTATAGCGGTTAGCAAAATAGATACTGATCCCATAGCCCAAACAACCGCTATGACGCTCCATATGGATATATTACTCTTCGCTACTCTATTATTCATTTCATTAACTTGGGGTTCCGCTTTGACTAAAGGAGTTGAAGGAACTTCCGGCTTTTTCCCTTGATGGTTTTGGCTTTCATCCCCCACCTTTTTCATCTCTTGGGCAGGAGGTTTTTGAAGTTGCTCATAACCAGATTGCGGTTCATCCCTTGTTCCCTCTATGGTAGATACTCTGGGCATCAAATCAGTGAGATGTACCGGACTGGCAAAGGTAAAGGGAAAGCACAGTCGCACCAATATCATACCCCAAAGAAATAGCATAATGGCTGGGTTCATTCTTCGGGACAGACCCTTTCTCATCCCTATCACTACTAGAATCATGAAAGAGGCTGTAACCGATATATTAAAGAGTCCTTTTAATAGGGTCGCCATTTTACTGGCCCCCTTTGCTTTTTAGGTCCTGAATCAGCTTTTCCAACTCATTAAGGTCACTATCCGTAATGTCTTCATTTTTTACAAAACCAGCTACCATATGAGATAAATTGCCGTAGTATTTGTTTATTATTCCTTTGGCCTTATCCGCTGCGTATTCTTCTCTGGATATGGCAGGATGATACTGATATACCCTTTTGTTTAACTCCTTAATACCTACAAGTCCTTTTTCCATTAGCCTATTTAGATAGGTATTCACCGTTTGACGTGACCAGTTGAGCACATCTTTAACTTCCTTTTGAATTGCCGAACTGGTTGCAGCCCCATCTCGCCACAGGATTTCCATGATGATGCTATCTGCTTCAGTCATATTAGGATATTTGCTCATGTCTTTTTTCCCTCCTTGAAAACGACTATCGACGTATTTATTACGTCTTAATTAAAGACTACACTATTACGTCTAGGTTGTCAAGGGGTTTTGACAAATTCTCTTAAGGATATGCCGGTTATCACATTTAGCATATTATAATCATATCTATCAGCACCTAATTATCCTCCTATGCATATCTTATTTTTTCTAATACCCTTGAGTCGGGTCTATAATGCTACCATCTATGGCGTTGACGATTGCATAAGGGAAAGGCTTATTAAAAAACTCTCCAGAGCTAGGTTCAAGCCCCTTATAGCGAATCTCTTCGCTGCCTAAAAACATCCATGCAGGTACCATTCGGTAGGCACTAGGACGATCTTTGATCCGTATACGCATAAGCCCTAAACGTATATCCGTAATATTAACTTCTCCTGATTCTATGCTGCTTACGTGGTCAGCATAATCCGGGTTTTCGGGGGCATAGCGGGACAACTTACCTATGGTGTATTCCAGCTGCATTTGTTTTCTAAAAGTATCTATTGCTTCTTCTAGAGAGAGTACTGGAACATTTTCATTCTCTACTCGCACTTGTTCCATAGGAGCAAACCAATTTAACTCTGCAATTACTCCGTTCTTTACAGTGACTTTCAATTCCTCATATCGGTAAATTTGCATGTACTGATCTTTATCTACTGGATAAAGGTA
Source organism: Clostridiales bacterium (assembly GCA_012518075.1). Taxonomy (GTDB): domain Bacteria; phylum Bacillota; class Clostridia; order Caldicoprobacterales; family UBA3941; genus JAAYTG01. Next base: position 3,870 of record JAAYTG010000127.1, read on the forward strand.
ACGAAAAGAAGTCATATCATGAACGGCCACATTTTGATAAGTAGGGGTGAATAACATACTATAGCTGTAAATACTTTCCTCGATCTCTCCAGCATCTTTATCATCCACACTATCTTCCCCCGCCGCAGCTGCGGCAAGATTAATCTCCTCCTCTAAGGATGCGGGATTGGAAAACATAAGACTGGGATGAGGAATATTAGAAGCATGGCAGCTGGTTAATTGCATATCGGTTATTCCCATATTGACTAAGGCCTTTTCTACCATGGTAATGGCTTCTTCCTCACTCATATCCATGGGATTTGCATCCCTCTCCGTCCATTTAGGTTCATTACTACCATTCAACCCAGAACCTAAAGAGAAAATTGCGTAGTGTGTAAGATTTCTAGTATTTTCTTGGTTATATGCGGTCATCCTCGCATAATAATCCAATACATCCGAATCAAGGGTTATCATCTCAGAGTCATAATAACTTGCTCTTATCCCCTTGGTTTCATCGTCTTCCTTCTCGAGGTCATAACCAAATACAACCATATCCCTATAGTATGCCTCCGGCCTAAATGTCCAATCGGTTTCC
>JAAYTG010000128.1 GCA_012518075.1 Clostridiales bacterium
AATATTTATACATTCCAAAAATGGTTTCCATCCTATTTTGAAAGAAAGACCTTAAAAGGCTTTATCACCTTAATGGATGATGTACATACTCAAATAACAAAAAAAGTAAAGGGAGCAAGACCCCCTCGTTTGCTGGTTAAAGAGCTCTCACCAAAGGAAATAGAATTAAAATATGTTTCAAAACGGGAATTCTATGATTATTTTCTTGGATTGTTAGAAGGAAGTGCAAAAGTATTTGATGAGAAGCTGGAATGGACTGAATTAGAGAGAGGGCACACTCAAGAAGGTGAAGGCTTTTTGAGGGCTAGATTGAAATTTGAAAAGCAGGATGATGTGGTTCGAAATCATACTGTAAGCAGAGTTCTATCCCTAGGCTTTATTAAGAATATCCCTATAAAGATTTCTCTCTATTCGTCCTTGATATTTGCCCTGGCCTATATCCTTCCTGACATACCAAATCGTCTAACAGATGGAATGATCTATTCAGGAATAATTTTCTTTATAATTACCATGGTATCTATGGGAATATTATATCCTATGAAAGATATTAAAGATGAGCTAAAGCGTATGAGTAATCTGGATTTTTCGGGCAAGACCAGAATAAAGACAGGGGATAGATTCGAAAAATATGTCTCCCTATTTAATGTGATAAAGGAAAATATACGAAAAGATTTCTTAGTACTAAAGGGTGGTACTGATGATATGTATCGCTTTACCAATGAGTTTTCAGAGATAGCTAATAAAATGTCCAATCTTTCCGATAGTATATCCGCAGTGGTACAGGAAGTGGCTTATGGGGCTACCCATCAAGCAGAGGAGACAGAAAAGGCAGTAGAAAGCTTAAATAATAATATAATCAATATAAATGACATTGCAGATCAAGAGATAAAGGGAAAGGAAGACTTAGATGAATCGGTGGGAATAATAATGCAATCCCACGGACATATTGAGAATGTTGGGGAGATGCTAGTAGAAGTTAGAGATAGCTTTGAGCAAGTAAACCAACGTGCCCAAGGGCTGGTTGATATGGCTAGAGCAAGCCTAGATATTGTAAATACTGTGGAGACTATTTCCAACCAGACAAATATACTGGCCTTAAATGCTTCTATTGAAGCCTCTAGAGCGGGGGAAGCAGGAAGAGGATTCGCGGTGGTTGCTGATGAGATCCGAAGATTGGCCGAGACCACAAAGAGTGCAGTCAAAGAAATAAATGATAATCTAGTTGGGTTTACACAAGAAATTACCTCAGTGGTTGAAGAGCTGACCAACAGATTTGGACAACTAGAAGAAAGTAGCACAACTCTAGATCGATCCTTGAAGGAGAATATGAATTCCACCAAGCGAGTATCTTCAGTGGCTCAAGGAATCTCTGAGTTAGTCGAGGCTCTTTCAAAAGAAACTGCTTTAATGACTGGCGTGTTTGAAAACATTCATTCTCTATCTGCTATTGCACAGGAGAACTCTGCCTCTTCCCAAGAAATGAGTGCTACTGTCACTGAATACTCGGAGGAGATAAAAGAGTTAGTGAATTATATAAATGAGTTAGAAACGCTAACCTTGGAATTTATGGAAGAGATAAGGAAATATATGATATAGCCTAATTAGAAATAATATAGGAAGTGATCTAGTATGACATTAGAACTTACCACACCGGCCCTACTTTTTACTGCTATATCCCTGCTGATCTCTGCATATACTAGTAGATTTTTGACCCTGGCGCAACTACTTAGGCAGTTAGACTCTGTTTATAGGAAAAGACCAGAGGAGGGCATACTAGAGCAGATGAAAAATCTAAGCCACAGAATACAGCTTATAAGATGGATGCAGATAATGGGAGTCCTTAGCTTTATTCTGTGCGTGCTTTCTATGTTTTTACTTTTTTTAAATCGACAGATAGGAGGGCAGATAAGCTTTGCCATCAGTCTGATAGCCCTTATGGTGTCACTGATAATCCTTATATACGAAGTGCAAATATCGGTAAGTGCATTAGCTTATCAAGTAAAAGATCATCAAAATGATAAGCTAAAGCTATAGGTGAAAGTTATACTAATTTAGAAGGCGTTTTAACATATTCCATAAAGTTTTCTCTAAAATAGGGGGAGTTTATATCAGCCCGAATATGATGGTAGACTAAATCGTCGATTCTATCCTTCTGCCCGTGGACAATGCAGTCTAAAATCTCTTGGTGACCTTGCAGCAGCTCCCGTAATTTTTCCTTTTTAAAAGCATGAAGCTTGCGGTAACGCATATAGTGTACATTGAATTGTTGGATTAGATTCCATAGAAATTTCCTTCCAGCTAATTCAAAAAGGGTTTTGTGAAAACGGTCATCGAGAACCATGAACCTTATCAATTTATCTTGATTCTCAATCTTGCTTTCAATACATTCATTTTGCATTGCAAGGATACTCATCAAGTTATGTAAGCCGGTAATGGGTATATTGGAGGATAAATCTTTCATAATCTCTTTTTCTAAAGTGCTTCTAAGGAAGGTAATTTGCTCTACGGATTCTAAGTCGATATAGGAAACAATATTACCTTTTTTAGGATAGATATCTATAAACCCCTGTAGAGATAATTGCTTTAAAATATCTCTAATAGGAGTTCTAGATAGATTAAACTTCTCTGAAAGGGATGTTTCGCTAATAAGGGTTCCAGGCTTTAGCTCTAATGAAAGAATATCATTTTTTAATTTTTCCATTATTTCCTTTTTCTTATGGGACATCTTAATCAACTTTCTATTCTTTATTCTAATACTAGTATACATGAATAAAGGAGAATGTAAACACAAATATTAAGGGAAGAGATAGACACATAAGTGACAAGTGATATGCGTTGACAAAGCGGATTATTGAGGATATTATGAAACCATAACTTGTATACAAGTTAAGACTGGGATGCTAAAATTACGTGATAAACAGAGGAGGGATTAGTATGAAAATGGCGTGGCGATGGTATGGGGAGGGTAATGATTCAATCACCCTTGACCATATCCGTCAAATACCAGGAGTAGAAGTAATAGTTTGGTCTCTACATGACAAGGTAGCTGGTGAAGAATGGGAAATGGAGAGGATAGAAGAGGTTGTAAAGCAGATTGAGAGTAAGGGTTTTAGCGCGGATGTTGTGGAAAGTGTAAATGTTCATGACGATATAAAAATTGGACTACCCACAAGGGATAAGTACATTGATATTTATATCGATACCATTAAAAAGCTCTCAAAAGCTGGTGTAAAAGTAATATGCTACAATTTTATGCCTGTCTTTGATTGGACTCGGACAGATTTGTACAAAGAGTTACCCGATGGTTCTAATGCCCTTTTCTATGAAAAGGACGAGATAATTGATGATCCTAAGGAAATGGCAGCTAGAATATTAGATGGTGCCGGGGATTTTACAATGCCCGGTTGGGAACCAGAGCGCATGGCAAAACTAGACGAATTGTTTGAAGCTTATGAGGGAGTAACGGAAGAGAAACTCTTTGACAACCTAAAGTATTTTCTAGAGCGCATCATACCCATATGTGAAGAATACAATGTAAAGATGGCTATACATCCCGATGATCCTCCATGGCCGATCTTCGGTTTGCCTCGGGTTATTCGGAGCAGGGACCATATAAGAAAATTCTTAAAGCTAGTAGACAGTCCTTATAACGGATTAACCCTATGCACAGGGTCCCTAGGGCCAAATCTCCTCAATGATATCCCAGCTATGGTTAGAGAATTCCATGATCGTATATATTTTGCCCATATTCGGAATGTAAAGGTATTTGACAATGGAGATTTCATCGAAGTTTCCCATCGAGGGAAGGACGGCAATGTGGATGTATATGAGGTATTAAAGGCCTACCATGACAATGATTTTAAAGGATATATTCGGCCAGACCATGGCAGACATCTGTGGGGTGAAGAAAAGCATTCTAGGCCCGGTTATGGTTTATATGATAGAGCATTAGGTGTTATGTACATGCTAGGCATCTGGGATAGCCTGGATAAAAGGAAAGAGGGGCGATAATTATGTTTTTAAGCAAAAGTGCTATTAAGGATAAGGCCCCTTGGCAAACTCTTGGAGTAAAACTACCCCAATTTGATCTAGATGAAATAATCGAAAACACAAAGGAAGGAGCCCAGTGGGTGCACTTTGGGGCTGGGAATATCTTTAGGGGTTTTATTGCCAATGCCTACCAAAAACTACTTGACAAAAACAAGGTTGATACTGGAATTGTTGCAGTGGAATCCTTTGATTTTGAAATAATTGATAAGGTCTATAAGCCTTATGACAATCTGACACTGCTGGTTCTTATGAATTCCAAAGGTGACTTTGATAAAACCATCATAGGCAGTATTGCAGAAGGTCTTACAACAGATAAGTCAAGGGGTCAGGACTATAATCGTTTAGTTGAAATCTTCGAAAATCCAAGTCTCCAGATGGCCAGCTTTACTATCACAGAAAAAGGTTATGCCTTGACGGATGCTTCGGGCAATTACCTTAAGGTGATCAAAAGGGATATTGAAGAGGGGCCTGAAAATCCTCTCCACACAATGAGCATTGCTGCTGCTCTTGCTTATCGTAGATATAAAAAAGGGCAATATCCTATGACTTTTGTAAGTATGGACAATTGCTCTAACAATGGAGATACACTAAAAGAATCCCTTATAACCATGGCCAGAGAATGGCTTAAGAGGGGATTTGTAGAAGAGGGTTTTATTGACTACTTAGAGGATGAAGAGAAAATCACCTACCCCTTATCCATGATTGATAAGATTACTCCAAGACCTTCTGATCTTGTTAGGGAAGCCTTGACTGCGCAAGGCATCAAGGGTATGGATACCATTATAACAGACAAAAATTCCTACATGGCTCCCTTTGTCAATGCTGAAGTAAGTGAATACCTTGTTATTGAAGATAAGTTCACCAACGGGAGACCTCCTCTAGAAGAAGCAGGGATTATTTTTACAGATCGAGAGACTGTAAACAAGGTAGAGACCATGAAGGTAACCACCTGCCTCAATCCTCTTCATACAGCTTTGGCAGTATCCGGCTGTCTGCTTGGGTACAATTTGATCGCCGATGAAATGAAGGATCCAATCTTGAGAAAATTTGTTGAAAAAATAGGATATGAGGAAGGACTCAAGGTAGTGGTAGACCCTAAAATTATTAGCCCTAAGGAATTCATAGACGAAGTGGTAAACGAGCGGTTCTCTAATCCCTTTATTCCCGACACTCCACAGCGGATCGCTACTGATACATCTCAAAAAGTAGGTATCCGTTTTGGAGAGACCATTAAATCCTATGCAAGGAAGGATGATTTAAATCCGGCTGATCTAGTAGCCATTCCCCTTGCCATAGCCACTTGGTGCCGCTACCTTTTAGGCATAGACGATGAGGGGAAGGAATTTACCATCAGCCCAGATCCCCTGGCGGATATGCTCCAGGACATTCTAAAAGGAGTAAGTTTAGGTGATACCAGCTCCAACGTTAGCCAGATACTTGCCAATGACACTATCTTTGGGGTTAATCTTTATGAGGTGGGATTAGGTGAGAAGATCGAGACAATGTTTTATGAAATGCTAGAGGGTAAAGGTGCAGTACGACGTACTCTAGAGAAGTATCTTGCATAGAAAAGTAGTAATATAAAGGATAAAAAAGATGACCTCCTAATATAAAAGGGGTCATCTTTTTTATAATACTTTATAAAAATAGTGATTAAGCACAGCTTTGCAGAAGACTCAAGCAAATATAACATAACAAGAGGAAAACCAAGAGTTTTTGACATTTAACGACTAAGGCTGTGATAAACTATGTATAACTTTTCTAAACAGAACAATAGGAAACATATTGACCTTATAAGCCTATGTATGATAAAATTATACTAATTCATTAATTTTATTTTGCTTTTCTAAGCATATACAAATTGATATTCCTATCCAATCAAGGATATCAGGTATTCTTGGCACTTTTGACAATGTATTCAATGTCTTGAAAGTTTGCCAGTTTAATTTCAATGCCTACAGGCATTATTACTTATAATTCTTTTTTACAAACAAGTAAAAAGGCAAATAGACCTATGGGG
>JAAYTG010000013.1 GCA_012518075.1 Clostridiales bacterium
AAGGGTAAATGTACCGTTGATACTAAGGATACTTCCTTTTCATTAACTAAGGGAGATTTAATATTGTTGGATGCTGGCATCAGCCACAGATTAATAGTAGAAAAAGATGCCCCTTGCCGTATGCTCAATATAGAATTTAAATTTGCCAAGAAGAATAATCCCTGGCCATCTATGCGAGATCTTTATCAATCAGTGGATAGCTTTTCTAGATTTATACAGACTGCCCAGCCTTACATTGTACTTAAAGATCCGGAGGAAATCTATCCATCCCTAAAAAGCCTAGTCCTTGAACTGGATGAAAAGCAGCATGATCATAATATAATGATCCACCTATTATTGGCACAGATTCTTATAGCAATTTCTCGACTCGCTCAGGAAAAAGAAGGTACTGAATCGCCTGTAGGTAGTATTTATGTAAAAAAAGCTGTAAGTTATCTACATCAACATTATGACCAGGATATTAAAATCAGCCGGTTAGCAGATATGTTAAATATCCATGAAGGTTATTTATACAGGATTTTTAAAAAACATATGAAGATTACCCCTAATGAATATTTGACCCGCTTAAGAATAGAAAAAGCTAAAATGCTACTAGCTCGCACCCATATTCCTATAATAGAAATATCTGATTATGTGGGTATAAATAGTCGCCAATACTTTACTTTTTTATTTAAAAAATACACCAACATAACTCCATCAAAATACAGAAGTACAGCCCATAAGGGACAAATAGAAAATAATTAAGGTTATAATTTTTGACATATTATACTCACAAGGTCAGGTTTTCTAAAACATATATTTGCTATTTATGATAAAATATATAAAAACCTAATAGGAGGGAAGCTATTATGTCATTTAAAGTTGCATTCATTGGTGCCGGAAGTATAGGCTTTACTAGATCACTCCTCAGGGATTTACTTTCCGTACCAGAGTTTCATGATATAGAGGTAGCTTTTACCGATATTAATGAACGTAATCTATCTATGGTTACCCAGCTATGTCAGCGAGACATTGAGGCCAACGGACTTGATATCAAAATTCAATCAACTCCTGATCGGCGAGAGGCCCTCAGGGATGCCAAGTATGTATTCAATGTTGTCCGGATAGGTGGCTTGGAAGCTTTTGAGCTGGATGTCAATATTCCATTAAAATATGGTATAGATCAGTGTGTAGGAGACACCCTATGTGCTGGTGGCATTATGTATGGCCAGCGAGGTATTCCGGCTATACTAGAATTCTGCAAGGACATCAGGGAAGTGGCCCATCCTGATTGCCTGCTCCTTAATTATGCCAACCCCAACGCTATGATTACCTGGGCCTGTAATAAATATGGTGGTGTAAACACTATAGGTCTATGTCACGGTGTTCAGGGAGGACATAAACAAATAGCGGAAGTTCTAGGCCTAGAGCAGGATGAAGTCGATATTATCTGTGCAGGAATTAACCATCAAACCTGGTATATCTCTGTCAAGCACAAGGGCCAGGATATGACTGGAAAGCTGTTAGAAGCCTTTGAAAAACATCCCGAGTATAGCAAGACTGAAAAAGTCAGAATAGATATGCTCCGCCGTTTTGGCTACTATAGTACCGAATCCAACGGACATCTAAGTGAATATGTGCCATGGTATAGGAAACGTGCCGAAGAGATCATGGACTGGATCGACCTAGGCGTATGGATAAATGGTGAAACCGGGGGCTACCTAAGGGTATGCACCGAAGGACGTGACTGGTTTGAGACCGACTTCCCTAACTGGCTAAAGGAAGACCCTCATACATTTGCAGCTGAGAATAGAAGCCAGGAGCACGGTTCTTATATCGTGGAAGGTCTGGAAACTGGACGGGTATACAGAGGTCACTTTAATGTAGTAAATAATGGAACTATAACCAATTTGCCCGATGATGCTATTGTTGAGGTACCAGGCTATGTAGATTACAATGGAGTTAATATTCCAAAGGTAGGAGATCTACCCCTTGGATGTGCAGCCGTATGTAATGCTAGTATCTCGGTGCAAAGATTAGCCGTAGAAGCAGCTGTCAATGGAGATGATACCTTGCTCCGTCAAGCTATGATGATGGATCCTCTAGTAGGAGCTGTCTGTAATCCTCCCGAGATTTGGCAGCTGGTGGATGAGATGTTAGTAGCCCAGGCCCAGTGGCTACCACAATATAAGGTTGCCATTGAAGAGGCTGCTAAGAGACTAGAATCAGGTAATCTAATTCCCACCAAGAATGACTATCGGGGAGCTGCCAGACTAAAGACCAAAACAGTAGAAGAGATGGCCCTGGATCGAGAAGCTGCCAGTGAAAATGCCGGAGCTGCCGATAAAGCCATGAAGCGGCCCGCAGCTGAATAGTTAGAGAGTCTTTCTATATATTTTGAAAAAGGATATTATCTATGTAAGCAGCATAGATAATATCCTTTTCTAATTTAGCTATTATATAAACTTCCTATTGGATTAGGTTAAGCTATCCTTAAAACTTTCTATCAAATTCCTCATAAGCTTTTGCTACCTGCATAAAATGATTCTTCTTTAGCTGACCTATTACTATTTTGCCAATGTCTATTGAATCTATGATTTCTTTTCCAGCTTCCATTATCTCCCCTTCAATAGCCCCTATTAATAAGTTTAAGTCTGAAGCTGTAAAGGGCTTTTTTAATTCATCGGATACCCGCTCTAAGGTAAGCCTAATCTTATCCATATTTAAATCTTGGAGATTTCCATTTCTTTTTCTTACCTTCATTCTCTTTCACCGCCTTTACAAAATTTTTATATAGAATATTTTAGACTTTTTTCCTCTTTACACCGAACATATGTTCTGCTATAATAATGTTAGCCAAAAGGAGGAATATTATGGGGACTAAGAATCGTATTATCTTTCATATTGATGTAAACTCAGCTTATTTGTCCTGGGAGGCAGCCTATCGCCTTCAGCATGGCGCTACTTTGGATCTTCGGACTATTCCATCAGCAGTTGGGGGAGATGCTACTACCCGCCATGGTATAATCTTGGCAAAATCCATCCCTACTAAGCCCTATAAGATTCAGACGGGAGAATCTCTCTATTCAGCCAGGCTAAAATGTCCTAACTTGACAGTTGTGCCACCTCGCTATCATCTATATATGCAGTGTAGCAAGGCCTTGGTTTCCCTGCTGGAAGAATTCTCTCCATCTATACAGCGATTCTCTATAGATGAAGTTTTTTTAGACTATAGCAACATGGATATCCACTGGGGAGACCCAATAGATGCAGCCCATAGGATAAAGGATCGTATTAAGGAAGAATTAGGCTTTACCGTTAATATAGGTGTTTCCAGCAACAAGTTACTTGCTAAGATGGCCTCGGACTTTGAAAAGCCCGACAGAGTCCATACCCTATTCCCCCATGAAATTCAAGGGAAGATGTGGCCTCTTCCTGTAGAAGAGCTCTTTATGGTAGGCAGGGCAACTACTTCCAAACTTCACAAGAAGGGCATATTTACCATAGGCCAACTGGCTATATCTGATCCAGAACTATTAACTCAGTGGCTTAAAAGTCATGGCCGGCTTATTTGGCAGCTGGCAAACGGTCTTGAGGATTCACCTATCCGTGAGGATTATCCGGTCAAAGGATTGGGCAACTCTGCCACTTTGCCTTTTGACGCAGAAGATCGAGAGACTAGCCATAGGGCCCTACTATCTCTTACAGAAACCGTAGCTATGCGTCTTCGAGATATAAGAAAATTCGCAGGTGTTCTATCCATATCCATTAAAGATCGGGATTTTCAATCTTACTCCCATCAACGCAAGCTGGAAGTGCCTACCCACTCCACCAATATCCTATATGGAATTGCCTGTGAACTTTTTGATGAGCTCTGGCAGGGCCAGCCCCTGCGCCACCTGGGGGTTCGAGCTTCCCAGCTCCATAGGGATGATCTCTATCAGCTTTCCTTCTTTAAAGGAGACATAGAAAGACAGAAAGCCCTAGATACTGCTGTTGATAAAATTAGAGCCCAGTATGGATGCGATTCCGTCATGCGCTCGTCTTTCCTATACTCCGGGCTAAGTCCTATGATGGGTGGAGTAATACAGGAAGAGGAGTATCCTATGATGTCTAGTTTACTGTAGTTTTACTCTTTGGTTTTATTTGGTTTTATTAGTTTTCTCCTAAGCCGATGAAGTGAAAATCCAATAGGCATTATGAGTTCATGATTAGTTAGTAGAAGCATTAATATTAGTCCCTTGTATTGACTATACATATATTATGAAAGTTTATTATTATAATAGAAATTACGGTGATTTTATGAAAGTATTAATGAAACCCATAGAAATGATTGCCTGGTTTACTCAAGACGGGCTGCCCACCCCTGTCCGCTTTCGTATGGAGCAGCCCAATGGAAGTTATATAGTTATTAAGGTAGCTCGCACTATAGCTCGGCAAGAAGAGAAACTGGCCGGCAACCCTATGATAACATTTACCTGTCAGAGCATTGTCCATGGAATGGAAAGGCTCTATGAAATTCGTTATGAATTAAAAACATGCAAATGGTATGTGTACAAGATATAGTCTATTATCCTTCATCAGATAGGAGCCTTTTCTCTCCCTCGATCTTTTGAAGGGGGGCAATGTCCTGGGAAACCTCTACAGTCCCCATATATTCCCCATTCTCATCCCTTACTGCATAATATCTGATAAGGACATACTGCTCGCCCATTCTAATCCAAAATTCCTCACTATCCTTTGCCCCGCTTTTAAAATCCTCAACTATCTTGTTGACTACATGGACACTGGATGGTGGATGACAGTTTTCTACAGTTCTGCCTATAACACTCTTGGGTCTGGCAAAAATCCGCTCACTGCTTTGGGAGAAATACTTGACCCTATCATCTTTATCCACAAAAGTAATATCTATAGGCAGGTGATTGAAAAGGGCTTCAATTTCCTTGGGAGTCATAAACCCACTATCAAAGCGTACTACTCCGGAATCTAGATCAGATTTAGTCTCTTTTTCCTTAAAATCTACCCTTTCAGGCTCCCACTTTGCACTTGGGGTTATAAAGGTGTAACCTATCTCATCGCTATCCTTATAGACAGTCAGCCATTCATCCTCTGATAAGGTATCCATTATTAGAGGGAAGAGAATGTTTTCCTCTTTAAAGACCATTTCGCTTATCTTTCTAATAGCCTCTTCAGCTTTCTGGGCTACTTCATTCTTGTTGCCCTTATAGTCCTCCAATAAGGACCGTACTTCCTTTAATTCATCCCTGATCTCATCATCTACTCCCCACATTACCTTGGGCGGAGCAGTTATCCCGGCATTCTCCAGGAAAGGGAAGACTATATTCTCCTTACGGCTATAGTGCTTGTCAATCTCCATAAGATCCTCTATATTGTCTAGGAGGCCTTTAACATTTTCCGGACTATCAGACTCCTTAAAGGTTTCTAGAGCTGGCTTAGCATTCTCTTCAACCCTTCTTTCTATCTCCTGGTTCTCCAATTTAAAAGTATGCATAGGATGACCGGGGATTTTATCTAAGGTAGTAGGTTTATGTATATCTTCAATAGAACCTTCAAATACAGCAGCATGGACATCGCAAAGCCTTTGTACCTCTTCAATGGGCATACCTTCCATGATCAGCCTTTGCTCCATTTCGGAGATCTCAGCTACAGAAACGCCTTCTATCAGTTTTGCAAAGCGTTCTTTAACATCATCAACACTCTTGCCATCATGAAGCTCCATAATGAGCTCCTTAAGTACCTTTTGTCTATATTCCCGATTATTTATAAGTTCACTCATCTTATCACTCCTTCAATTTTTCTATATAAGTCGATTAGACGTCTTTAAATCTCTCGCAGTATAGATAAACTTTTATGACCTTATTCAATCAATTATATTATCTACAATTAAAAGCAAGATATCCGGTTAATCTAGGGGTAAGTGAACTTATCAATGCCTAAGTCCTATTTCTGCTCCATTCCCTCCTAAAGAAGAGGCAAAAGCTATACTATCTCCTTATTGTGGTTTTGCCATACACACACTTATAACTATCATTACAAAATAAAAGGAGCCAATAGGCTCCTTTATAAGTTGGCTAGATTATTATCTTTTAATCCTTTATTATCTCTTCTATTACTAAGCTAATGCTTATTTCATCATGTTAACAATTATTTGGACGGCTTTTTGTTATCTAAAGCTATTGTCTTCCTCATATGAGCAAGGTAGATTACCATCTATTCTTATGAATTCTAGTGACGTCAAATCTATCAGCCGACCCTTTTGTTTCTGCTGGATGACCTATAGATATAATAGACAGAGGTATAATATTATCAGGCAAATCTAAGAGTTCTTTTAGTGCTTTGACCTTATATTCATCAGGATATACCCCAAGCCATACAGAACCTAAATCTAATTCCGTTGCCATAAGAAGTATATTTTGCGTAGCAGCTGAACAGTCCTGTACCCAAAATCCTTCAAATCTTAGCCTAGTGGGATCTCCATCTCCACATACAACAATGGCATGGCTTGCCTCTTTAAGCATTTTTGAATAGGGATGGAACTTAGGTATCTCATCAAGGATCTGCCTATCATCAATGACAACAAAGTGCCATGGTTGCTGATTGCCTGCCGATGGTGCTGCCATACCAGCCTTTAGTAATTGTTCAATAAGTTCTTCTGATACTCGCTCATCAGTGTACCTTCTAATGCTTCTCCTTTTAAATATTGCATTCATTGT